>JAGXSJ010000159.1 GCA_018333895.1 Truepera sp. | reverse complement strand
CCGCGCGCGGCTGAGATCTACCGCGCCCAGTATCCGTACACCTACCGCAACCCCTGGGGGGCGACTGACGATGAGAGCTGCGGCCAAAAAGCGCTTGACGCGCTGATCGATCAGGTTAGAACCACCATCGGTGAAAGCGAGGTGGCGGCCTTTGTGCTCGAGCCGGTAGCCGGTGAGGGCGGCTTCATCCCGGCGCCGCGCAGCTTCCTGGCGGGCCTGCGCCGCTATGCTAGCGAGATCGGGGCGCTATGGATCGACGACGAAGTGCAGTCCGGCATCGGGCGCACCGGCGCCTGGTGGGCGGTCGATCACTACGGGCTCGAGCCCGACCTGTTAACTACCGCCAAGGCGCTCTCGTCCGGCTTCCCGCTTTCGGCAGTAGTCGGCAAGGCCGAGATCATGGACCAGCTCAGCCCCGGCATGCTCGGCTCGACCTTCGGCGGTAACCCCACCGCTTGCGCTGCCGCCCTAGCCACCTTGCAGGTAATCGAAGAGGAAGGGCTCTTGGGGCGCGCCCAAGAGATCGGCACAGTTATCACCCATCGCTTGCGCAGCCTGCAAGCGCAGTTCCCGCAGCTTGGCGACGTGCGCGGCCAGGGCGCCATGATCGGCCTTGAGTTCGTGCATGACACTCACAAGACCCCCCATAAAGCGGCGGTCGAAGCCATTGTGGCCAGCGCTCGCCAACGAGGGCTAATCCTGCTGAGTGCCGGCACCTACGGCAATGTGATCAGGCTGCTACCGCCCATCCGCCTGAGCGACGCCGAGCTTAAGGAAGGGCTCGATAAGCTCGAAGCGGCCATCGCTGAGGCGCTCAGTACGGCTTCGCCCTTCGGGGTGAACCCTCAGGGGAACCCTCGGCGCCGCGCTGATCCGGTTACGGCGATGGCATGAAGAGAGCCGGCTCCCGCCGCGCACGCCCCAAAGCCCTCGCGCCTCAAGCTCGGCGATGCAGTAGTCGGCTAACGGATTCTGCCGCCCCGCATCCCGCACCTGACGCTGCAAGACCTCGCCGATGACCTCCTCAAGCGTCACTGCTGTCCCCGCTATGATTAAGGCGCAAGAGGTGGCCGGGGGCTTCTCTGGCAAAGCGCGCCGCGGCCAATTCGACATACTTTGGTGAAATTTCGATGCCGAGGCTGTTGCGCCCCCAGCGCGCCGCCGTAATCAGGGTGGTTGCCGTCCCCATAAAGGGATCGAGCACAATGTCGCCAACGAACGAGAACATCCGTACCAGGCGCTCGGCCAGCTCGAGCGGATAGGGAGCGGGATGATGGCGGGTGGAAGCTCCTGGCAGATCGTCCCAGATTTGCCGGAACCAGCGGTTAAACAGCTCCTTGGGGATGCGGGAGAGTTCGCGCTGCTCGGCGGTAGGCTTACGGTAACCGCCCGGCTTGCGCTGCATCAGGAGATACTCGATGTCGGTCTTGATGATGGCGTTAGGCTCGTAAGGCTTGCCCAGAAAGCTCGAGCCGTTTTGCACCTCGAGGGTAGCGTTGGCGATCTTGTACCAGATAATCGGATTAAGGTTGTCAAAGCCGATCCTGCGGCACTGCACTTGAATGTCGGCATGAAGCGGGAATACTAGATGACGGCCAAACTTGCGCCGCGCCACCGCTACGTCCCCTACTACCACCACGAGCCGCCCGCCCGGCACCAGCACGCGGTGGGCTTCGTGCCAAACCTTGGCTAGCTCGCTTAAGAACATCTCGTAGTCTTCGATATGTCCCATCTGTCCTGGCGTATCTTCGTAGCGCTTGAGGTTCCAGTACGGCGGGGAGGTCACGATCAGATGAACCGAGGCGTCCGCCACCAGGCGTAGCGCAGCTCGAGCGTCTCCTTGCAAGATCGCGTGACTAGTCTCCCTCAAGCCCAACAACGTGTCGGTCGGAAACAGCGTGACCGCCCGTGACACCATAGCGCCATCGTACCTCAAAACCAGACCCTCAGACTGCATGAGCCTCTTGAGGCACAACTCTGGTTCCCATAACCGCGCTGGAAGCGCAGCGAGAGCGAGTTTCGTTTTCCTTGTGGCAAGCCTGGTGATTAAGGTCTTGCCAGCACCAATGCTGACTGAGGTATGATACAACCTATGGCGCTCACTGTTGCCCCGGAACGTGTACCGCTAGAGCCTGACGCTCACGGTGCCCTACGTGTGGCCGGGACGCGCATCCCCCTTGACACGGTTATCGCCGCATTCAATCAAGGCGCCAGCCCGGAAGAGATCGCGCTGAGCTATCCGTCGCTCGAGCTTGCCGACATCTATGCGATTATTGCCTATTACCTGCGTCACAGGCCCACGGTCGACGCCTATCTTGAAGCCCAGGACCGGCTGGCTCAGGAAGCGAGGGAGCGCTACGGGGTGAATGAAACCTCGCGTCAAATCCGCGAACGGCTCCTGGCGCGGCGGTTGGCTGATTAGGCGCCGCCCAACCCGCGAGCTTCAGACAATGCGCTTTCTCGTTGACGAACACATTCCGCTCGCCGTCACCCGCCAGCTTCAAAGGCGCTATCCCCAGCAAGTCGATGTCGTTCGTGTGGTAGAAGTGGGTCTGAAAGGCGCAGCGGACCCCGCAGTCCTTGCCTGGGCGGCTGAGCAAAATCGCATTCTGATCACGCGGGACAAGGCAACCATCACCCGCTTTGCTTATGAGCGTGTCGCCCAAGGATTAGCTATGCCGGGGGTGATTACCCTGACGCGCCAGCTTGCCATCCTGCAAGAACTGGCGCTCATCGTCGAGTGCGGTGTGCCTGAAGACTTGCGAGGCGCGGTGTACTTCATTCCGTGATGGGAGTATCCCTGCGTGGGCATGGGCGCCCGGCCAGCATGTTAGATTGAACGAGTAGCGAATTTACCGGAGGTGCCTATGCCCCGTACCCACTACGCACCGACTGACCGCGTGCATTTTACCTGGGACACCCGCCACCAGCCCCTGCTGAGTATCGACAGCGGCGACACGGTGGTGCTCTGGACGCGCGATGTTAGCGACAACCAGATCACTCCGGCTTCGACCGCTGAGGCGATCACTACCCTTGACTGGAACCGGGTCTACCCGCTCTGCGGCCCGTTTGAGGTGCATGGCGCCGAGCCGGGAGACACGCTGGCCGTGGAGGTGCTCGATATCCACACCCAAGGTTGGGGCTGGACCGGTATTATCCCCGGTTTCGGTCTGCTGGCCGAGCGCTTCAGCGAGCCGTACCTGAGAATCTTTGATCTCACCGGCGGCGACGTTACCTTCCTGCGCGAGGATATCGCCATCCCCATCGAGCCGTTCTTCGGCACCATGGGCGTCTGCCCAGCCGGCGCCCAGGCGCAGGCGGTAATGCCCCCTGGAAGGTTTGGCGGCAACCTGGACACCCGCCAGCTTACCCGCGGCACCACACTGTATCTACCGGTGCAGGAGCGCGGCGCGCTGTTTAGCTGCGGGGATGCCCACGCCGCTCAGGGCGACGGCGAGGTGTGCGTCACCGGCATCGAGGCGCCGATGTACGCGGCGCTGCGCTTCACGCTGCACAAGGGGCGGCGCATCCCTGCCCCGCAGTTCGTCACAGCCGGAGGCTTGACGCCCCGGGTCAACCAGGCCGGCTTCTACGGCACGACCGGGGTCGGCCCTGATCTGCTGCAGGCGGCTAAGGACGCCATTGATGCGATGGTTGACCATGTTGCCCAAACGTATGGCCTGCCGCCGGTCGATGCTTACGTGCTGGCCAGCCTAGTTGTCGATCTCAAGCTCTCCGAGGTAGTTGACGCCGGGCAGTATGTAGTCAGCGCGCTGCTGCCGCTAGCGGTGTTCCGGCAGTAACGCCGCACTGGGTTCAGCAGTTTTCGACCTGTTAGCGAGGAGTCGTCAATGTGCGATACCATGGTGGCCCTGGGCAATTCAACCCAAGACGGCTCGGTCCTGTTTGCTAAAAACAGCGACCGTCAACCCAATGAACCGTTGATCCTGATCCGGGCTCCGCGTCAGCAGCATCCCAAAGGGGCTAAGGTCAAATGTACCTATATTGAGATCGATCAGGCTGAGGAGACTTACGAAGCGCTGCTGCTCAAGCCCTCGTGGCTGTGGGGCGCTGAGATGGGCTGCAACGAATATGGCCTGAATATCGGCAACGAGGCGGTTTTTACCCGAGAAAAATACAGCGCACAACCGCGGCTCTTAGGGATGGATCTGCTGCGGCTGGCCCTGGAGCGGTGCAAAAGTAGCGAAGCGGCGCTAGAGCTGCTAATCGACTTGCTGGCTCGTTATGGTCAGGGCGGCAACTGCGGTTATGACAAGAGTTTTACCTACCATAACTCCTTCCTGATCGCCGATAGGCACAGCGCCTGGGTGTTAGAAACCGCCGGGAGCTTTTGGGCGGCCCAACGGGTGAAGGATGTGCGCGCCATCTCTAACCGCCTCTCCATCGGCCAAGAGTTTGACTACGGCCATCCGGAGTTAGTGCGGCATGCCGTAAAGAAGGGGTGGTGCCAGAGCGAAGCCGACTTTCACTTTGCCCGGTGCTACAGCGACCCCTTAGTAACCAAGCTGAGCTGCTCGGCAGACCGGCTGCAAACAACGCAGAGCGTGTTGGAGCAAGAGAAGGGACGCATCGACAGCCGCACTATGAAAAAGCTCCTGCGCTCTCACCATCCTGCAGTGCAAGGGCGGCAGTTCTCCCGGCACTCGCTCAAGAGCGTCTGCATGCACGGCGGTTTTATCTACGGCGACCATACCACCGGCAGCTTTATCGCCTCCCTCAACGACCAAAGCACCTACCTGATCACCGGCAGCTCCACACCGTGCCTCGCCCTGTTCAAGCCCTACTGGCTGATCGAGGGCGAAAACTTCTCCTTTAGCGAGGATAATGCCTTGGCGGCGGTAGCTTTCTGGCAGCGCCGAGAGCGGCTGCACCGGCTGGTTCTGGAGAACAAAGTCCCCGATCTAGGAGCCTATCTGTCCGAGCGCGATCGCCTGGAGGCTGAGCTCGAGTCGCTCTCTTCCCTACCCCATAACGCTGACCCGAGCGAAGCGAGAGTGATGTTTGACCCGAGCAAAGCGAGAGTGATGTTTGACCCGAGCGAAGCGAGAGTGATGTTTGACCCGAGCGAAGCGAGAGTGATGTTCGACCCGAGCCGCCTGCGGGAGATTATGGCCTACGCCCTAAGCGAAGAGGAAAAGCTGCTGGAAAGGACCCTCAGCGCCGCGGTCAACAGGCCGGGCAAAATTGGCGGTTCGTGGTATTTCAGGCGCTACTGGCGAGGCCAGAACGCCGCTTTGGCTAAGCCGCCGAGGGTATACCGCCAGTCCGGTTGACGCAAGCGGTTTGCTCGTTCGCGGTAGCCTTTCAGTCGAGCAGGCGGCGTGAGGCCTTGACCGCTCCAAGCGGGTTGGATACCGCCTGCCGGGTCAGTGCCCAGGCGCGCTTGACTGCTAACTCTTCGGCGCTGAGCTGCGCCTCGGGCAGTTCGGCGTACCAGGCGACCTCTTGGGCCTTAGCGTTCAAGAGATCGTTGAGGATCTTATGCAGCGCGTCACGGACCGCTAAGCCCTCACGTAGCAGGTCTTGCAGCTCGAGCACCCGCTCGACCAACTCGGCAGGGGTCATGGTCTCCAGCTCTTCACGACTACGTTGCAAGGCGCCCTCCTAGGGGCTTGCCGGTCTTGGCCTCAGTCCCGCCACTCCCGCACTGGGATCAGCTCGCCGCCGTCCACAGTGGCGTTAGTTACGGCATGGCCGCGGGTCATCTCGACCTCCAGCACCGCCTGATCGAGCGTCTGGGAGCCGGTCAGCGTCTTACGAATGAAGTAGCCGCGACCCTGAGCGCTCATCTCGCTAGTCTTTGAGAGCCGCACCTTGATGATCTCCCCGTGCTTGTTGGTGCGCACCCGGGCCAGTAGAAAGTTACCCTCATGCTTGAAGTTGGGGTTGGCACGCCGAAAGAACATACGGTATTCTACCGAAGTTCGGGCCGCTGCGTGACAACAGGCGGCAGTGGGTAGGAAGGAACGCCATGAAAGTAGGAGTCGTAGGCTCTGGTTTGGTGGGGGCTACCGCAGGCTATGCCTTAGTAGTTGGCGACCTGGTCAGCGAGCTGGTCTTTATCGATAAGAGCGCGGCCAGGGCTGAAGGCGAGGCGATGGACGTCTCGCACGCTACTCCCTTTTCACACCCGGCGCGGGTCAGCGCCGGAGATTACCGCGATCTGGCCGGCTCCAGACTGGTCATCGTGGCGGCGGGCGCCAGTCAGAAGCCGGGCGAGACGCGCCTGGACCTTACCGCCAAGAACGCCGCCATCTTCCGCGAAATCATCCCCCAGATCACCCGCTATGCGCCGGAGGCTATCTTGCTCATTGCCACTAATCCGGTCGATGTGCTGACCCACGTGGCCTGGCAGGCCAGCGGACTTCCTAAGGAACGGGTGATCGGCTCGGGCACCACCCTCGACACTGCCCGGTTGCGCGCGCTGGTGGCGGCTCGAGCCCAAGTCAGCTCGCATAACGTTCACGGCTATGTGCTCGGTGAACACGGTGACTCGGAGATTATCAACTGGAGTAGCACCCATATCGCCGGCTCACGGCTTTACGACTACTTCGCGCAACGCCAGCTCCCCTGGAGCCAGGCCAGTGAAGAGGAGATCGCTCACGATGTGCGCCGTGCCGCCTACGAGATCATCGAGCGCAAGGGGGCGACCTATTACGGGGTGGCTACGGCCCTAGCGCGCATTGCCGAGGCGCTGTTGCAAGATCAGCACGCCGTGTTGACTGTCAGCATGAGCGACGGCGGGGTGGCCTACAGCCTGCCGCGGGTGCTGGGCCGGGATGGGGTAGTAGCGACTCTCGAAGTCGGCTTAAGCGAGTCCGAGCGGGCCGGGCTTAATGCCAGCATTGCGGTAATTCGCGAAGTGATCGAGGCGCTGTAAAGGAGCAGGTATGAGGCTCTTCCTGGTGCTGGTGCTAGCCTCGTGCGCTCCGCTGGTCACGGAGCCGGGAGCGCCGGACGCTGCACAGCGGCTGCCGGGGCTGAGCGCGTCATTCTGGTCTTACCAAACCGCGCAGATCTACTATGAAGTGGGCGGCGATTGTCGGGCGAAGCCTTGTGGCCCCCCGGTGCTGCTCATACACGATGTCGAGGCGGGGATGGCTAGCTATAATAGCTGGCGCCGCAACACCGTGGCGCTGCTGGAGGCGGGCTATCGCGTCTTGGCCCTCGATCTGCTGGGCTATGGGCGCTCGAGCCGCCCTACTAGAGCGCTGACCGCAGCCGACCTGATCGCGCTGTTAGAAGCCTTCCTTAACGAGGTGGTGGCCGAACCCGCCGTGCTCATGGCGCAAGGGCGCAGCGCCGCTTATGCCATCGAGCTTGCGGCGCGGCGGCCCGAAAGCGTGACGGGGCTGGTCTTGGTCGCGCCGACCGGCTACCGCGTTCACCCCCCCAGGGAGGATGTAGCACAACGGCTCGAGCGCCTCCGCTTCCCGCCGGGGCTCTTCCCGGTGGATCCGTTCGAGCGCCGAGCCAGCGCAGCAGGGCTTGCCGACTTCCTGCAACGCCGCCTCTACTTCGCTGCCAACTTCGTAACGACCGACCTGGTAGCCAGTTACCACCAGAACCTCAGCCTGCCGGGGTCAAATTGGAGCTTTTACAGCGTTGAGTCGGGCAGCCTCAACCACTCCGTGGCAACCAGTTGGCCGCAGCTGACCCAGCCGACGCTGCTGGTCTGGGGCTTGGAGAACGCTGATGTCCCACTCTCGAGTGTTGAGGATTTTCTCGTAACTCGCCCCGAGGCCGAGCTTAAGGTGCTACGCGATGCCCGAGTGGCGGTTCAAGATGAACGCGGCCTGGCCTTTAACGCCTTTGTGATTGAGTTTTTGCTGCGCCGGCTACCGCCTTGAGTAAGGGGTGATGGGTGATCAGGGAATTGCCTATGAAGCTTAGTCACGTAAGAATGAAAAGGCGGTCAGACCGTCAGCTAGTCAGGCTATCAGTTAGTACAGCTTCGCCCTTCGGGGTGCAAGGCTTCGCCCGAGTAATAAGGCTTCGCCCGAGTAACTTCGCGAAGCGCTGACCAGGCGATCGGCAAAGACCACTGGCTGACAGACTGAGAGCCTGATAGCCTGATGGGCTCAAGGGTTTCGCTCCTACTCGGATACTTGAATACTCGACTACTTGAATACTGATTT
>JAGXSJ010000158.1 GCA_018333895.1 Truepera sp. | reverse complement strand
ATTCTTTGGCGAGCTTGGCGGCATCCGGGAGTTGGCTTGGGTTAAGCGCCACTGCCGGATAGCCTTGCGGCTGATCGGTGAGCTTGCCACCTAGAGCCTGGATTAGCGCTACGGCACTCATCGCTTCCACCCCTCGACCATCGGCAGGGCTAGCCCTTTGTCATCGAAGACCTCACCCCGCACCTTCTTTTGTAACTGCATCACGGCGTAGACCAGCGCTTCGGGGCGAGGTGGGCAGCCTGGCACGAAGATATCGACCGGCACCACTGAATCGACATTCTGAACAATAGCGTAGTTATTGAACATCCCCCCCGAACTGGCGCAGGCCCCCATCGAGATAACCCACTTGGGGTCGGGCATCTGCTCGTAGACGCGGCGCATCACCGGCGCCATCTTCTTGCTTAACCGCCCGGCTACAATCATCAAGTCAGCCTGGCGTGGGCTGGCCCGGAACACCTCGGAGCCGAAGCGGGCTAGGTCGTTGCGGGAGTTGGTCGATTGCATCATCTCAATGGCGCAACAGGCTAGTCCAAAGGTGGCCGGCCAGAGGCTGTTGCTCCGCCCCCACGAAACCAGCTTCCGCAGCGTGCTGAACAGGATACCTTCATTTTCCAACTCTTGCACATCTTTTTCAAACAGCTCGCGTAGGCCCATATCACTTCCAGTTGAGTATGCCGCGCTTGAGGATATAGACGTAGCCGACGCTGAGGATGGCGATAAAAATCAGCGCCTGCCAGAACAGGAACTGCGCATCAAGGTTAAACCTCACCGCTAGCGGAACCAGGAAGGCAACTTCGATATCGAAGGGAATAAAGACCATGGCGACCAGATAGAAGTGTACCGGGAAGCGTTCACGGGCTGTGCTCTCGGTGGGGATACCTGATTCATAAGCCGCGAGCTTGTCGGTGGTACCGCGTTTGGGGCCCAGCAGAGCGCCTACCAACAGCGCTAGGGCGCCGATCAAGCCGGCGGCCAAAAACATCATTAGGGCGTGGTTAATGATCTGCTCCTTTCACACCAGGCGAAATGCCGTCCTGTGGAACATTTCACACAAAGGTCATCTTATCACCTGCTCGAAAACCTCGGCAAGTGTTGCTGAAGCTTATCGGTTCCGGCCAAGGTCTATAGTTAGCGTAACTACTTTTGGCGGGAGGCGCGAGGTCGCGTTTCACCGCATTCGGACCGCTAGCAGAGGTAGCGACGCCCGCTACTCCCTAAATGGGGGTTGGCTCTTTGGACACTAACAATTCAAAGCAAGGGCGCGGGCTAACACTGCATGCAGCCGACGCGCCAGCGCGCGGCTGATGCTGGCGATCTCAGCCAAAGTAGCCGCCTGGCTTTCTGAGCGGCGTGGAAGAAAGGTTCATCTGCAAGCAGGCTGGCGGACCTTAAAGCGTTTGCGTCAGCGTGTCCATGGAGTTCCTTCAAACAGCCCAAGGCTACCAGAAATCCGTAAACGGCTGTCGCGGCAAAAGGCTACCAGCAGGGGCGTGGTAGCTGTTGTTCAAAGGGGTCTAGGCCTAGACTGGCTGAGGCTGCTTGATCCTGTCCAGCAAGGCCGTGACGCAGCCCAATCCCAAAAATAGCCAGATACCGGGCTCAAGCCCCAACACGCACGCGCCCCGTCGACCGGAAGAGGGTTGAGGGCGCGACTTTGGACGGATAGGCCGGTTGGGGCGGGCCGGCAATCACGACCCATACCCGAGCACCCCTCCCGCCCTGCTATCATGGAGGCATATGGCCATGGTGTTGGAGCCCATTCCCCTCCCGCTCACCATCGACGAGCACGGTGTGGTGCGCGTCACCGGAACCCGCGTGCCGATAGACTTCATCGTCTACGACTACCGCAATGGCGCGACGGCGGAAGACATCGCCGAACATTACCCTACCCTCAAACTCTCCGACGTCCACGCGGTACTCAGTTACTATCTTGAACACCGGCAAGCGGTCGACGCCTACGTGGCCGAACAGGAGAGGCTGGCCAACGCCAAGCGCCACGAGGTAGAGCGCGCCTACCCGCACCAGGGCTTGCGCGAGCGCCTGCTCGCCCGTTTGCAGAACCCGCCTCCAGATTCAAGCCGGTGAAGTTCCTAACTGACGAGCACATTCCCCCTGCGTTGGTACGAGGGCTGTTACGTGAGCGCCCCGACCTCGACATCACCGAAGTGCGCAAGACGGAGCTGGTCGGTAAACCCGATCCACTGATCCTGGAGCGGGCTGCGGCGGAAGGACGCATCCTCATCACGCGCGACGTAAGCACCATGCCCGATTACGCCTATGCCAGAGTCAAAGCCGGACTTCCGATGCCGGGCGTATTCATATGGCAGCGAAAAGCCTCCATAGGCGAGGTGCTTGAAAGCCTTCTCCTGCTTACAGCCGCTAGTCAGGAAGAGGAATGGGACCAACAGGTGATCTACATCCCGCTGGACTGACACGCTGCCGGGGAGCCTCGTTGCTCCACGGGTTCAAAGCAGGGCCTCAACTTTGACACCTTTGAGCGGCGGTTTCGCGAGCGGATTCTCACCCCATTCACCTCTGCCGGGAGCGTCGATTCGGGCACCATCCCCTGGCGTCATCAGTCGCCCAGAAGCCCGCCAGCCTTTAGGCGGCGGGAGTGTCACAACTTGTTGCGTTTGCCCCTAAGTAGTAGCTTGCCAGCCCAGATGAAGAAATCAAAGACTCCAAGCGCTGCGAGTGTTACCAATGTGAGTTTGGTAACCGAAATCACATTTGCTCGTACAATCTCGCCGAGAGTCATATCTGGTCTAAAAGACGTAGCCAGATCAAGCACTGTGAAAATGGCTGTGCCAACTGGTATGACCACCAGAATCCTAAGCGCTAGCCCAACTAGATCGGAAAAGATCGTTGCCGTTCTCATGGGACGCGATACCTCCAGCTACAGCGCCTGCGGCATAACCTCGCCTCCATTATCTCTTATAGCGCTTCGACCCAGCAACAAGCTAGTACCCTCGAGTCAGCAGAAAGTGGCTATCACCGCCGGCCAAAGCCAGCCATCCTATAGGGCCGTTCGACTTCCCCTTCGCTTCTCTCAGGACAAGGCTCGGAACGTGCGACAGGGGCAACCGTAGTGCAGGTGGTGCATCGGGTTTAGAGCCTCACCCGGCAACCGTAGTGCAGGTGTTGCATTGCTTTTAGGCCGGTAGGTGGCGTTTGACAAAATTCCGACCTGGAGTTACGCTGAGCCAACATGAAGGCCCCGTTGATTGATCGCGGCAGTAAGCGGGGAGCCTATTTTGCTGATCGGTTTTGCACAAGCATCGTGTTGGATTCTCACTCAAGTGCCGCTAGCCATACTGCTAGGCAGGGGACGGCCAGCCTAACCAAGTTAAAGTTGTCGGCCTCAGCGTCAGCTCGAGCCCAGAGTAACGGTGGTTCAGTAAGTTGGGATTGAGTCGCTAAGCAGGCAAGTAGGCAGGAGAGCCCGAGCGGAGGAGGAATTACCCATAAACTATCGTTGGCCATCAGAGAAGCGCCGAGGGTTCACCCCGAAGGGCGAAGCCGTGCCAAGGACGAAAAGGCAATCAGGCTGTCAGCTAGTCAGTCAGATAGGTCTTTGCTGACCAGCTGAAATGCTGATAGGCTGGCCCCTACTTGAATACTCGAATACTTGAATACTGATTTTTCGGAGGAGTTGTGGCCAAGCGCCTGGCAGTGGTGGATGTTGAGCGGTGCGTAAATTGCCTCCTGTGCGTATTTGCCTGTGCTCGCCGAGCAGGCGAGGGGGGAAGTGCTAGCTCAGCGATCGCGGTTCGGTCTGATGGCGGCATGGAGCGGGGCTTCGTGGTGATAGTGTGCCGGGCCTGTCCTAATCCGCCCTGTCTGGCTGCCTGTCCGGTAGACGCTATCACTAACGGGAAGGCCGGAGTGAGAGTCCTGCTTGACCGCTGCATCGGCTGTCGGGCCTGTGTCTCGGCCTGCCCGTTTGGGGCGGTGCGCTGGGATGCTGTGCAGAGCAAACCGCTAATCTGCACGCAATGCGGTCTCTGCGTGAATTTCTGCCCCCGCGGGGTGTTGGCGCTGGAGGAGATCGACTATGGATAGGTTTTTGTCACGGATCTTGCGGGTCGATCTGACCAAGAAGCGCTCTTGGGTCGAGGAGCGCCCAGAGCTATTTGCCCGCGGGCTTGGCGGGACCGGAGTTGCCATTGAGCTGCTGCACGAGCTATGCCCTAGCGGTGCTGACCCTTTAGGCCCGGAGAACCCGATCATCATTGCGGTGGGTCCGCTCAACCCCCTCTACCCCCTGGCCTCCAAGGCGGTGGCGCTGTTTAAGTCGCCCCTGACCGGCAACCTCGGTGAGTCTCACTGCGGCGGGCGGCTGGCCTTAGCTTTGCGGTTGGCGGGATATGGGGCGCTGGTGATCGAAGGGCGGAGCGATATCCCGGTCTACGTGTCCGTGCATGGTGGCCGCCCGCAATTCCGTGATGCTCGAGCCCTCTGGGGGCTCTCCTCGACGGTCACGGTAGGGCGCGTGCTGCGCGAGCTCGAGCCTGGGGCCGGAGTTCGGACCATCCTGCGGATCGGCCGGGCCGGCGAGCGGGGGGTGAGCTACGCCACGGTTACCGCCGAGACCTATCGCCACTTTGGGCGGCTCGGCCTCGGGGCGCTGTTTGGCAGCAAGCACCTTAAGGCGATCGTCATCTCTGGCGAGGAGTCGATCCCTATCGCTGACCGTGGCCGCTACAACAAAACCTACCAAGCGCTCTACAAGCGGGCGGTCGAATCGGACGTGATGAAAAAGTACCACGACCTGGGGACCGCGCAGAACGTCTCGGCCTTGAATGCGCTGGGAGGGCTGCCGGTGCGCAACCTCCAAGCTACCCGCTACCCCGAGGATCCGCCCTTCTCCGGCGAGAAGTTGGCTGAGGGCTACCTCGGTCGGCGGCTGGCCTGCTCAGCCTGTCCGGTGGCCTGTATTCATCTGGCCGTCCTGCGTGAGCCCCACCCGACCGAGCCCTACTTTTACAAGACGTCGTTTGTCCCCTACGACTACGAGCCGCTTTTCTCCTTGGGGAGCATGCTGGGGATGGAGACGGTCGATGGGGTCTTGAAGCTTATCGATAGCGCCGAGGCGTGGGGGCTAGACGCCATGAGCATCGGGGTGGCTCTCGCCTGGGCTACCGAGGCGTTTGAGCGGGGTTTGGTCAGCGAGAAGGAGACCGAAGGGCTGCGGCTAAAGTGGGGCGATACCCCGACGTACTTGGCGATGATTAAGCGGATCGCTAGCCGCCAAGGGGAGTTCTACCGGTGGCTCGGCTGCGGGGTAAAGGAGGCGGCCTCACACTATGGCGGGGCGGAGTTCGCCCTGCACTTTGGTGGGAACGAGATGCCCGGCTACCATACCGGTCCTGGCGCACTGCTGGGGTACCTCTCCGGATCGCGCCATTCTCACCTCGATTC
>JAGXSJ010000157.1 GCA_018333895.1 Truepera sp. | reverse complement strand
GCGACTGCGCGCAGGGTGACTCCGCGCAGGGCGACAGCGCACAGGGTGACAGCGATCCCACACCACCGTCATTCTGCGCGGAACGAAGTGGAGTCGCAGAATCCATGAAGGCTGGGGATAGACCCTGCGACTGCGCGCAGGGCGACTGCGCGCAGGGTGACTCCGCGCAGGGCGACAGCGCACAGGGTGACAGCGATCCCACACCACCGTCATTCTGCGCGGAACGAAGTGGAGTCGCAGAATCCATGAAGGCTGGGGATAGACCCTGCGACTCCGCGCAGGGCGACTCCGCGCAGGGCGACAGCGCGCAGGGTGACAGCGCGCAGGGTGACGCGCTTCGCTCCGCACGGAATGACAAGGGGGAGTGCGTATGAACAGCGGCGCCGAGCCGACCCCAGCCCCTTTCACGCTCCGCGGCCGCAACCCGGATGTTCTGACGTGCATCGCGAACCTTTCCAACGACGAGGTCTTCACGCCGCCGGAGTTCGCCAACCGGATGCTCGACACGCTGACCGAGGCGTGGGCGGCAGCCAATGGCGGGGCGGACCTCTGGGCGGACAAGACGGTGAGGTTCCTCGACCCCTGCACCAAGTCGGGCGTCTTCCTGCGCGAGATCACCAGCCGCCTCACCAAGGGCCTGGCGGACGAAATGCCGGACCTCGAAGAGCGCGTCAATCACATCTTGACTAATCAGGTGTTCGGCATCGGGATTACGTATCTCACGAGCCTGCTGGCGCGGCGCAGCGTGTATTGCTCGAAGCACGCCAACGGCAAGCACTCGATTGCCAAGGGCTTCGCCAGCGACTCGGGCAACATTTGGTTTGAGCGCATGGAGCACACGTGGGCCAACGGCAAATGCACCTTTTGTGGCGCAAGCCAAAGCGCGCTGGATCGCGGCGAAGGCCTTGAAACCCACGCCTACGCGTTCATCCACACCGACAACATCAAGACTCGCATGACCGAGTTGTTTGGAGGCGATATGCAATTCGACGTGATCATTGGCAATCCGCCGTACCAGTTGGATGATGGAGGCTACGGCACGAGCGCTGCGCCGATTTATCAGTTGTTCGTGGAGAAGGCGCTCGACCTTGACCCGCGCTACGCGGTCTTTGTGACGCCGTCGCGCTGGATGGCTGGCGGCAAGGGGCTCGACAAGTACCGCGAACGAATGCTCTCGGACAAACGGATGCGGAGCGTCGTGGACTACCCGAAGCTCTACGAGGGGTTTCCAGGGGTGAAAATTCGCGGCGGCATCTCGTACTTCCTGTGGGATCGCGAGCACAACGGGCCGTGCGCGGTGCAGACCATCTGGGACGGGCAGCAGACTGGCCCCGCCGTTGCACGCCACCTCGATGTGTACGACATCCTCGTGCGACGCAACGAGGCTATTCCGATCTTGGAGAAGGTCAGGGCGAAAGGTGAGCCGACGCTCGATCTTCGGGTTTCCAGTCAGAAGCCATTTGGTCTCCGCACGTTCTTCCACGGCAAGCCGGACTCCAAGCGCATTAAGAATCCTGTAAAGCTCTTCGGATCTCAAAAGGTCAGCTACGTCGAGCGCTCAGAGATTCCGACAAACGCGGCGTGGATCGACAAGTGGAAAGTCCTCATGACGCGTGTCCAAGGCACGAGTGCGGCGATTGAGACAAAGTTTCTCAGCAAGCCGATCATCGCTGAGCCCGGCACTGCTTGTACTGAGAGCTATCTCGTCGCGGGCATCTTCGACACTGAAGCCGAAGCGATAAACTATGCGACATATCTGCGCACGCGTTTCGTTCGCTTCCTTGTTTCGCTCCGTAAGTCCACCCAGGATGCGCCGAAGCATGTCTATGCTTTCATCCCCGACCTGCCGTTGAACCAAGAGTGGACGGACGCCAAGCTCTACAAGCGGTACGGGCTAACCCAGGACGAGATTGCCTTCATTGAGTCGCAGGTCGCTGAGCACAGCGACGCGGTGCCTGACGAGGCTGTGAGCAACGGTGACGATGAGTAGACCTATCGAGGAAATCCTCGCGCCCAAGCCGGAAGCCCGGCCACGCATCTACGCCTACTCGATTGATGACAAGGCGCACGCAGGTCTCCTCAAGGTCGGCCAGACCACGCGCGACGTGAAGCGGCGGGTGGCCGAGCAGCTCAAGACCGCCGCGATCAAGAACTACAGGATCGAACTCGACGAGCCCGCCGAGCGCCACGACGGCACCCTCTTCAGCGACCACGAGGTACGCATGGCGCTGGACAGGAAGGGCTTCGAGAAGGTCGAGCTAGAGTGGATGCGCTGCTCGGTTGTGGACGTGAAAACTGTGCTCGCCGAGTTGCGCACCGGCCAGCGCTTCACCGGCACGCACCACGAGACATTTCGGATGCGCCGCGAGCAAGCCGAGGCCGTGAACAAGACCCACGCCTACTTCCATTCGATCTGGCAGGAGGACATGCACGCCGTCCCGCGCTTCCTCTGGAACGCGAAGATGCGCTTCGGCAAGACCTTCACCACCTACCAGCTCGCCAAGAGGCTCGTCGCCAAGCGAGTGCTGGTGGTGACCTTCAAGCCCGCCGTCGAGGATGCGTGGCAGACGGATCTTGAATCTCACGTGGATTTCGACGGGTGGCAGTACCTCTCCCGCAACTCCGACGGCGATCCAAGGAAGATCAGCTCGCAGAAACCGGTGGTGTATTTCGGCTCCTTCCAGGATCTGCTCGGCCGCGATGCGGCGGGGAATATCAAGCCCAAGAACGAGTGGATACATACCGTGAACTGGGACCTCGTGGTCTTCGACGAATACCATTTCGGCGCGTGGCGCGAGACCGCCAGGGAACTGTTCGAGGGCGAAGAGGAGGCGGTCGCCAGGAAGGAGGCCAGGCTCGAATACGCGGCCGGGCTGGAGGAGGTGAACGAAGACCTGACTGTCCTCTCGGAGAAGGAGACGGAGTTTCTCCCCATCACCACCAAGGCCTACCTTTACCTTTCGGGCACACCGTTCAGGGCGCTGGCCACCGGTGAGTTCATCGAGGAGCAGATCTTCAACTGGACGTACACCGACGAACAGCGCGCCAAGGAAGCGTTCGCCGCCAAGAACCCCGGCCAGTGGAACCCCTACGGCGCGTTGCCGCAGATGCGGCTGCTCACCTACCAGATGCCGGATGAACTGCTGGCCATCGCCAGCGCCGGGGAGTTTGACGAGTTCGATCTCAACGCTTTTTTCGAGGCCTCGGGTACGGGTGAGACGGCGCAGTTCAAGCACAAGAGTGACGTGCAGAAGTGGTTGGACATCATCCGCGGCGGGTACTTGCCCAGGGCGGTCGAGCACCTGAAGACTGGCACGCGGCCGCCCTTTCCGTACTCAGATGTGCGCCTGCTGCCCTACCTGCAGCACTCGTTCTGGTTTTTGCCCAATGTCGCGGCCTGTCACGCGATGGCCAACCTGTTGGCCGAGCGACACAACACCTTCTGGCACGACTACTTGGTGGTCGTGGCCGCAGGTGCCTCCGCAGGTATCGGGCTGGAGGCGTTGCCCCCCGTGCGCCGGGCCATCGGCAGCGGCTTCGAGACCAAGACCATCACGCTTTCGTGCGGCAAGCTCACCACCGGTGTGACGGTGCCGCAGTGGTCGTCGATCCTGATGCTGCGTAACCTCAAGTCGCCCGAGACCTACTTCCAGGCCGCCTTCCGCGTGCAGTCGCCGTGGTCCATCAAGAATCCCAACGGCGACGACCCAAACGAGGAGGAGATCCTCAAGCCCGTCTGCTTTGTCTTCGACTTCGCGCCCACGCGCGCGCTGCGCCAGCTCTCGGAGTACGGAATCGGCCTGTCGCCCAACGAACCGAACCCGGAGAACGCGGTCAAGGACCTGGTCTCGTTCCTGCCGGTGCTGGCCTACGACGGCGCGAATATGACGCAGATCGACGCGGGCGGCATCCTCGACATCGCGATGGCGGGCACCTCGGCCACGCTACTGGCCCGCAAGTGGGAGAGTGCGCTGCTGGTGAACGTGGACAACGACACCCTGCGGCGCATCCTGGACAACCCCGAGGCCATGGCCGCCGTGGAGCGCATCGAGGGCTGGCGCGCGCTGGGCGACAACATCATCGAGACCATCATCAACAAGAGCGAGAAGGTCAAGGAGCTCAAGAAGACGGCCAAGGATCAAGACCTGACGGCCAAGGAGAAGAAGGAGCTCAGCGACGAGGAAAAGGAGTACAAGTCCAAGCGCAAGCTGGTGCAGGAGAAGCTGATCAAGTTTGCTACGCGCATCCCGGCGTTTATGTACCTGACCGACTTCCGGGAGAATACGCTACAGGATGTGATCACCAGGCTCGAGCCGGACTTGTTCCTGGCGGTCACCGGTCTGACGGTCAGGGATTTCCACCTGCTTGTGCGGCTCAAGGTGTTCAACACCGAGCAGATGAACCAGGCCGTGTTCGCGTTCCGGCGGTACGAAGATGCGTCGCTCCGCTACACCGGTATCGAGAGCCACCCGGGACTGACCCATTACGGTCTGTACGACACGGTAGTGGCCAGGGAGTGACGCGCGGTTGCGCTGCGCCGGAGTGTAACAACTTCCAGCGGCACGCTGCTATCTCGTATCTCGCAAGCTCGACGTGGTGGGGGCCTGCCTCAGGCAAGACGGTACAATAGGGCTTATGCTGTTAGCCGCCCTCCACCAGGTCGATAAGCACTACGGCGAGCAGGTGGTGCTCAAGGGGGTGACCATAGAGCTGCGCGCGGCCTCACGGCTGGCGTTAATCGGCCGCAACGGCTCGGGCAAGACCACCATCTTGCGGCTGCTGCTGGGGCAGGAGGTCCCGGACGGCGGCGAGGTCTACCGGCGCGAGGGGATCACGCTGGCGATGCTTACCCAAGACCCGCAGTTTGATGAAGCTATCAGCGTTTTGGAGGCCTCAGAGCAAGCCTTTGCTGAGCTTGACGCCATGGAGAGCGAGCTGCAAGGGCTCGAGCGGGCCGGGCTTGACGACCACGACCGCTATGAACGTTGGGAGGCGCTGCATGAGGTGTTCATCCGGCGCGGTGGCTACGAGCGCCGGGCCCGGCGCGACGCGGTGCTCCAGGCGCTGGGCTTTCGCGGGCGCGAGCAGGTCTTGGTGCGCCACCTCTCCGGCGGCGAGAGGACGCGGCTTGGGCTGGCGCGGCTACTGATGGCCCAACCTGATGCGCTGCTGTTAGATGAGCCGACCAACCACCTGGATCTGGAGATGCGGGAGTGGCTAGAGGGCTACCTAAGCCGCTACCTGGGGGCGGTGCTGCTGGTGTCGCACGACCGGGCCTTTCTGGACGGCGCCAGCAACGCTACCGCTGAGATCAAGCTAGGGACTCTGCGCACCTTCGCAGGCAATCCGAGCGCCTACCTAGCCTACCGGCTCGAGCAGCTCCGCATCGAGGCCAAGACGCGCCACAATCAGCAGCGCGAGTATCAGCGGCTCGAGGCCGCCGCCGAGCAGATGAAACGCTGGGCCAGGCAGAACGCTAAGCTGCACCGGCGCGCCAAGGCCATGTTCACCAGGCTTAGCCGCTACGAATTGCAGATGCTGCCGGAGGCCGAGCGCCACGAGCGCACCGCCCGCTTTGGCTTCGACTGCCAGCCGAGCGCCGAGCTGGTCGTGCAGGCCGCTCACCTGTCCAAGCGCTTTGATGGCCATAAGCTCTTTGACCATGTTTCGGTGACGGTGCGGCAAGGCGAGCGCATCGCTCTAGTCGGCCCCAACGGAGCAGGGAAGACCACCTTCGTGCGGGTGCTGCTCGGCGAATTAGCCAGCGACGACCCGCGCGCTCATGTTCACTTTGGGGCGCGGGTGCGGGTAGGTTATTATGACCAGCAGCTGCGCGGCGTCGATCCCGCGCTGACGCTGATTGAAGAGCTGATCCGGCTGGTGGGCGATGTCGAGGCGCACAACCTGCTCGGCAACTTCCTGTTCCCCTATGACGCGCAGTACAAGCGCATCGCCGACCTTTCCGGCGGCGAGCGAGCGCGTCTAGCCATACTTAAGCTCACTCTGGGCAACTACAACCTGCTGGTCTTGGACGAGCCGACCAACCACCTCGATGTGGAGATGATCGAGGCGTTGGAGGTGGCGCTTGATGACTACCAGGGGACGGTGCTGACTATCTCCCACGACCGGCGCTTCCTAGAGGCCACCACCGAGCTGGTCTGGGAGCTGCAAGACGGGCGGTTTATCGCTTATGAAGGCGACTGGGAGTACTATCAGTACAAACGCCGGGAGCGCCGGGCGCCGGTCAGCGCTGAGACCGCTGTCAGGGCCAGCGCTGCGCCGCCGTTAGCAAAGAGCCCTTCCAAGTGGCAGATGGCACGCCAACTCGCGGCGCTCGAGGCGCACATCGCTGAGCTTGAGGCCGAAGTGAGGCAGCTTGATGAGGCGTTAGCCGATCCCCAACAGTTAGACACCGCAACCATTGCGACCTTGGGTGAGCAACACACCCGCCTTGAAGGCGAGCTGCTAGCAGCCATAGCTAGCTGGGAAGAGACCAGCGAGCGGCTCGCCAAAGCTTAGGATCTACCCGCCCTGGCTGACCACCGGTAGGCTGGCCTCGCGCCAGGCGATACTGCCGCCCATGCCATAACCTGCTTGGCGATGCTGGTATAGTGCGCTAACGCGAAGCTTCAGAACTCCAAGCAGAAGTGAGATTTTCCTCAGGACAAGTTCTTGACCTCAGTTTCTCACGCTGCTAAGGTGAAGCAACACTTGGTAGTGCCGACTGCAAATACAACATAGGCCTGCCTTGTGTCGGCCATGGGGGTGGTGCGTGGTCCTCAAGCTATCCATGATGACGGTAGGCCTCCTCTGGCTGCTGCCAGGTCTTGCTTTCTCTCAGTCCGCACCGGAGACCTATGCTGTCAGCGCAGGCCGTGCAGTGGTGGTTGGTAACGACGGAAGCATCTTCGTGGCCGGCTGGATGGCAGGGGAACTTGCCGGGACGAAACTCGAGAGAGCAAGCGCCTTCCTGGCCAAGTTCACTGTTGACGGTGCGCTGTTGTGGCTAAAGCAGTTCGGCTCCGAACACCTCAATTTCGCCTATGACCTCGCCCTGGATGCAACTGGGAACGTCGTGGTGGTAGGCAGTAGTGGGAACGCCCCCAGTCAAGACGAGCCAGGCACCTCCCAGGCGTTCGTGGCCCTGTTCGATGCCGATGGCGAGCTTCTATGGCTGGAAGCGTTTGGTTATGGCGAGCGCAATGAGGCCCGGGCGGTGGCAGTGGATGCCGGCGGAGACATCTTCGTGGTTGGGGAGACTTGTCATCTGGACGCTAACGACTGCCCCACCATCGCCTTTCTTGCCAAGTACACCATAGAGGGGCAGCAATTATGGATCAAGCCATTCAATGTCGACGGTTATGCGACTGCCACGGGCGTTGCGGTGGACTCTGAAGGGAACGTTCGGGTGGTTGGCTCGAGCGCGACGGAACCGATTCAGACGACATTTCTTGGAGCCCATGTGTACGTGGCCTCGTTCGATCCTGCTGGACGCCGACGCTGGCTTGTGCAGTTTGGCGATGCCTATCACGTCCTTGCCTATGCGGTACAGGTAGATGGTGAAGGCAACGCTTTCGTCGCAGGTGATACCCCTATCGCTAACAACCTTGGAGAACGTGACTACGATATCCGAGACACTCGTCGGAGTTTGGATGCCTTCCTCGCCAAGATAGATGCGGAGGGGCAGATCGTGTGGATCAAGCAGTTCGGGGCTGGCAAAGGTTATATGGGATTTGATGTAGCCGTTGATCACCTGGGGAATGCTGTGGTTGTAGGGGCGGGCAACGGCAACCTGGGTGGTGAACCGCAAGGGTTGTCAGATGCGTTCGTGGCGAAGTACGCTCCGGATGGAACACGCTTATGGGCGCATCAGTTCGGCACTCCCATGTTCGATGGTGCGTACGGTGTAGCTGTCGATGCAGCCGATCAAATCTTCATAACCGGGTATCTGGACGCAGATTGGCAGCCTCCTTATGACAGAGGCCGACATGCGTTCCTTGCCAAATACGACCCTCATGGTCAGCAGTTGTGGTTACGCACCTTTGAAAGCGCTGTGGCCGAACTGGAACAGCGCCGATGAAGCGGTCTAGCAACCTTACCGGACGAAAGACGAGCTCTCATTCTCAAGGAGGCAATGTCATGCACAAGCCCTATCACAAAGCCATCGTCAACACTCGACTTTGGCCATTATGAAGACGCTGTAAAGGCAAGACAAGCATGCATGTGCCCCCTGTGACAAGATGGTTTCGAGCAAATCAATTGTCCAGGAGGGATCATGCTCAGCCTGTCTCCGGCGATTATACAGTTCCTTTCAAGCTTTATGGCTCGAGCCCTGCCCGAGCGAGGAGCCGGTAGTTACCACCTTGAGCATCGACCCTCCCGGCCTGTCCGGCGGCGCGGTCGACACCGCGTACTGCTTCACGCTGACCGCCACAGGTATCCCAGTCGGTCTCTCTACCGTCACCTTCGCCTGGAACTTCGGGGATGGTCGGGCGAACAGCACCGGCTCGCGTTCGGAAGCCGTGACGAACCGCAACGCCGGCACTGTGATCTGTCATACGTATCTCAGCGCGTCCGCCTACGGCCTGGTTGCAGCCGTGAACGACGGGGCCAGCACTTTGGCGGACGCCAGCGTCGTGGTCATCATCGGGGCAGCGCAAGATCGCGAAGAGGAGCTTAACATCTGTGAAGTCTGGAAGGCGGCTCAGTCCGGCGGCTACGGCGCCACTGTCGACAATTGGGACATCAGCGCCATTCCGAGCGGGGCAACCTTCGACATCAGGTTTAATGCCTATCAAATACCAGATAAGTTCATGGTGGAGTATCCAGCCGGCAACATAGTGCTCAACACCGGTTGGCGAGGAGATAGCGAGTATGCCGGCGATCCTCTCTATCCGGGAGGGATCGCAGGGCCTGGTCAAGGAGAGGTGTTGGACATATTCACCAAGGCTGGCATCAATTCGTTCAAGGTGACAGTCATCGGCCCGCATCCGCTTACCGCTTGGGACTACGAGATCCGCTGCCGGCAGTGAGCGAACGCGTTCTTACCAGATAACGAGCCTGGGGCGACAAATGCCCCATGCCTCTACAACCCCAGTTCGGGGATTAGATCAGCGCCGGCAGTTGCGCCAACTAGCGCTTGGGTATCGGTGTCTTTTTGCCTGAACCTGGTTGTGGCTTCGCACGGCGCGTAGGAAACTTTTGCGGTTGGCGCGGACGCCTACCGCATGGGCGATCGTTAAGCTGCCCCTAAGTAGGCCTCGTGCCTAAACCCCCAAGTCTAGAAGCGCATTTCTGGCTGCACGCGGTTCCTGAACGCGTAATCGTTCAGCGCTTCGACGGCTGCGCGAAGTTCAGCGATGTCATGACGAACTGTATACAGTGCGCTCTGTTCGCTCAGCAGCGCAACCAGATGCTGATTGAGGCTCACCCCTTCGCGCTCGGCGCCCTCGCTAAGCCGCCGGTGCAGCGAGTGCGGCATCCGCAGGAGCACTCGGCCACTAAAAGCTTCGTCAGTCGAAGGTAAGGGGATCTCATCGCCATGCTCGTAAGCCACCTCGAGCCAGAGTTGGCGCGCCTCTTCGATCATCTCCATAGCTTCATTCAAGGTCTCGCCCTGACTCACACAACCGGGCAAGTCCTTAATCTCTACGGTATAGCCGCCCTCTTCTTCCGGATAAAAGGTGACAGGATAGTGCAGGCTGAGGTAGTACTCCAAAGGTCGTCTTTCAGTCTTGTGGGCTATAACCGGCCTCCTCCAGTAGCTTCACGATAGTGATATCACATATAGTATTATTCTGACAAGTGCCAAATCACACTCAGTCCGCGACCGCTTCGACGCCTTCTCCACCTTCGTCGCCACTCGCCTCATCATCCTCTGCGCTCTCATCCGCACCGGGTTTCCACTGCAACTCAGCGAGACTCCGGCGGATCTCCTGCGGTTTATCCGCCCTGGCTGACAACAGGCAGTTCAGCCTCGTGCCAGGCGATGATGCCGCCCGTGACATTGATCGCCTGGTAGCCCTGAGCCAGCAAGAAGTTAACGACCTGTGCGCTGCGCCGCCCGCTGCGGCAGTAGACGACGATCTCACGCTCTCTGGGCAGCTCACTATAACGCTCAGCGAACTCGGTGAGCGGCAGGAGCCGGTCGCCGGGGATGTGAGCCTCGGCGTGCTCGTCCGGCTCGCGCACATCTAGCAGCAAAGAGCCGTTTTGCGTGCGCTGGTAGGCTTCCTGAACATCAATGGCGGGGGCCTCAGTCATGCCGCACTATAAACGGCAAGCTAGTAGTGGGTTAGCGAGCTGCGCTACCTCAGCGCCGCCGCAGGCTCCGCAGCCGGGCCGCCGCCGCCTCGGCGCTGATCTCGCCGCGCTCGAGCCGCGCCAGCACTTCGGTGCGCTCGTCGGCAGCCTCCGCTAGCGCCTCGTAGCTGAGGGCCTTGAGCAGCGCTTCAAAGCGCAGCCGCACCGTGGGGTAGCTAAGCCCCAGGATGCGCTCGACCTCCTTGAGGTTGCCACGCACCTTGACAAACAGCCGCAAAAAGTCGAGCTGCTCGCTGGGCAGCAGGGCAAACTCGTTGGGGATAAAGCGCCCTTCAATAGTAACGCCGCTACTGGGGCACGCCAGGCGGGTGACCTCCAGCGGTTCGCCCGTCACCGGGCAGTGGGTAGGCATCGGCAGGCGTTGCATGTCATACCTCTCGCAGTTCGATGGCAAAGTCCGGCGTGCTGATGGCTAGGAGCGGCTCGCCGCTGGGGAGCCGCAGCAGCGGGGTGTCGTCAAACAGTGACGCCAGGAGCATAAGGGCGTCCGGTGCCGCCGTCGGCCAGTAACGGCGGACACGGGCGGACTTGTCGGCGGGGAGTAGCGTTATCAGCAGCGGCGCGAGTTTGAGCACTAGTGCCAGCGACTCTAGCGCCCCCAGCGGCACCCACCAGCGCAGGTTGATCCCGCGGGCGCGCACCGTTAGCCGCACAAAGCGAGGGCGCAGGTCGTCCCAGGCGGCCCTGATCGAAGCGTCGCCAGCGCATCTATACCACTTCGATGAGAATGCGCACCGGTTTGCCGTCCTCCTGGGCCTCGATTTCGACCAAGCGCCCCTCGGGCAGCTCCCCTTTGAGCACGTCGAGGATCTCGCTGAGGTTGATGCCCTGGGCGGTTAGCTCGTCCCGGGTCTCTTTGGGGATAAAGCCCATGGCGAACTTAGCCAGCGGCGCCGGGACGTTGACGCGAACTTTGGCCTCATCGGTGGCGTCGATCTCGATGCGCACCATCTTGGCCACCCCCTTAGGTTTGGGCAGCTCGCTGCCGAGCGCGTTTAACAACTCATCGGCCTGCTCAACCGAGAGCTGTCCGCCGGCTAACAGCTCGAGGATCTTGCGCTGTTCACTCACGGTCCACCTCGATAGCTAGATCGCCCGAAATGACGTTGAGTTTTAAGGTCGCCTGGCCCGAGCCCACCGTGCCGCTAAACTGCCGTACTACCAACTGCTTCTTATAGGTAAAGTCCTTAGGCAGCGAGATGTCGCCGCTGGTGGCGCGGCCCTCGACCCGCACGCTCGAGCCGGCCAGGAGCCGGATATCGACGTCGCCAGAGGTAGCTTTCAAGGTGTGCTCGCCCTGGGCAAGGCGCAGGCGGGCATCGATGTCGCCGCTGATCGCTACCAGATCGACACCGCCTACGTTCTTTAGAGTTACGTCGCCGGCGGTGAGGCGTCCCTTGACGAACGGCACACCATCGATGGTCACATCGCCGGCGGCGCCCGCTATCGCTACGCCGAACCCGGCGGGCAGCTTGATGGTGACATCGCGCCGCCTGAGGATGCCGCCAAGCCAGCCACTCAGCGAATCTTCGCCGCTGCGCCCGCGCACCACAAAGTTTTCACCGTCCCGTTGCAGCTCTACCTCGCCGTGAACCTGCGGCTCACTGAGGCTATTATCGACCTCAATGGTTAAGTCGCCAGCGCTCACCTCCACCCTGACCCAGCGCTCGGGGCCGTTGCCGATTGTGGCTGAAGCCGGCGCTGCGGCGGACGATGACTGGTCGTTGAGCGCGTCCAGACGCGCTTCGGCACTCTCGACCTCGCCGAGGGCATCGAGCAGCAGCTCAGCCTCAGCCGGGGTGATCTTCCCTTCGGCCAGTAAAGCTTGGATGCGGTCACGTTCAGTCATGATCCCTCCTAAAAGGTAGTAGTCAAGTATTCGAGTATTCAAGTATTCGAGTAGGGGCGAGCCTATGCCACCCTGGTTTCATGGGTGGTGTAGCCTGTTGCATGGACGACTCCTCCTTAGAGCCTGGGATGAGGTGTTAGCGGTGTAACTCGCAAGCACCTCTAGCAGAAAGTGTAAAGCAAAACATCATCGCTTGTCAAGACTAGCTTTATATTTAGTGAACTCAACCCGCCGCTAGGCCGAGTCTGCCTCACCCGAGATTGCGGCGGGCTTGAC
>JAGXSJ010000156.1 GCA_018333895.1 Truepera sp. | reverse complement strand
CGCGACCCCCACTATGCGCATATCGCCTGCCGCTGCGAGCTAGTTACTGAAGGCGAGATACTGGCTGCTATTGAGCGCGGGGCCCGCACCCTCGACGGCCTCAAGTTCCGCACCCGTGCCGGCATGGGGCGCTGTCAGGGGGGCTTTTGCACTTGGCGTTGCCTGGGGCTGTTGTCGCGTGAGCTTAACCTCCCCATCCCCGCCCTGACCAAGCGCGGCAACGGTTCTTGGCTTGCCTGTGAGCGGCTGAACCATGATTAGCGCTGCGCCCCGACACCTACGCCAGCCGTACGACGTGGTGGTAGTCGGCGCCGGACCGGCAGGCATGGCGGCGGCCATCGGCGCTAAGGAGGGCGGCGCCGATGGGGTGCTGATTATCGACCGCGAGCGCGAGGCGGGCGGCATTCTGCCGCAGTGTATCCACGCTGGTTTTGGGCTGCACCACTTTAAGGAAGAGCTGACCGGTCCCGAGTATGCCCAGCGCTTTTTGGGGCAGCTACTAACCCACGATATCGAGGTGTTGACCGACGCCTACGTGCTTGATATCAACCCTGAGCAACAGCTCAAAGTTATGTCGCCACACTTTGGCGTCACCATCCTCGACAGTCGCGCGGTGGTGCTAGCGATGGGGGCGCGCGAGCGCACCCGTGGTGCCATCCGCATCCCCGGCCAGCGCCCGGCTGGGGTGATGACGGCCGGCTTCGCCCAGAAGCTCGTCAATATAGGTGGGTATCTCCCCGGTAAGCGGGTGGCGATCTTGGGTTCAGGCGATATCGGGTTGATCATGGCGCGGCGCCTGGTGCTAGAAGGCGCCGAGGTCGTGGGGGTATTCGAAATCATGCCGCACGCCAACGGTTTGAACCGCAACATCGTGCAGTGCCTACATGACTTTGGCACTCCACTTTATCTATCGACCACGGTGGCTTTTGTCCACGGATTTTCGCGCGTAGAAAAAGTGACGGTAGCTCCGGTTGACGCGCACTTTAACGTGCTGGCCGACCAGGGCTGGGACGTTCCTTGTGACACGTTGCTGCTGTCGATCGGCCTAATCCCTGAAAACGAGCTATCGCGGCGGCTGCGCCTGCGGCTCGATCCGGTGACCGGCGGCCCAGTAGTGAGTAGCACCATGGAGACCTCGCGCGACGGGGTGTTTGCCTGCGGCAATGTGGTACACATTCATGATCTAGCCGACTTTGTCAGCCAAGAGTCGTTCTTGGCTGGTCGCAGCGCCGGGGCTTACGCCAGTGGCTACAAGAGCCTCTCTGACAACATCCGCCTGATTCCCGGCGAGAACGTGCGTTACTGCGTGCCGCACACCATCGCCAGCGAGCGTGAGCACACCGTCTACCTGCGCGTCACCCGGCCGATGCAGGCCTGTAACCTCCGCCTGGGTACGGTCTATCAGAGGCCGTTGCGTTATGCCTTCCCTGGTGAGATGGTCACCATCAAGGTCAAACCCAGTTTTTTGGAGCGCTTTCATGGTGAGGCCCTTAAGATCGACATCTGGCCGCGCCAGGGGGATGAGCCTTGAGCGAGCGCTATCGCTACCATCACTATCTGTGCATTGGCTGCCCGCTAGGCTGTCGGCTCGAGCTCGAAGCGGAGGCCGAGGATATCGTGGAGGTGCGCGGCTTTGCCTGCCGGCGCGGGGAGGAGTTTGCTATTCAGGAGCACACCGATCCGCGCCGCGTGCTCACTACCACGGTGCGGGTCACGGGGGGAGTGTGGTCACGGCTGCCGGTCAAGACCGCCGGGGCCATCTCCAAGGGCCAGCTACTGCCGCTCTGCCGGGCGCTGCACCAGCTGACGCTAGCAGCACCGGTTAAGCTGGGCGAGGTGGTCTTAATCGACGCCCTGGGTACCGGCATCGACGTAGTAGCGACGCGCGACCTGCCTAGGGCCTAGTGAGGCCGCCTGCTGATCCGCTCGAGCAGCAAGACCAAGGCCACGCCGGACAGAGCCAGGAGTGCAGCATAGATGACGTTAAGCTCCAGCCCGGCCGGCGTGACTAGCGCCGGAATAACGTTTTCAGACTCAGCATCCTTAAAGGGCCAGATCCGGCGCAGGCTGCCCAGCATGAAGCCGGTCAGCAAGGCGATCATTACATCGTGATAGCGCTGCAGCAGCCAGCCGAGCAGCCGCGCGAAGCTGGCTATCCCCAACAGCGCCCCTAGCGCAAATACGCCGATAACGAGCCAGTCGCGCTGGTTTAAGGCTATTAGCATGAACTCGTACTTGCCCAGCAGAACCAGCAAAAACGCCCCCGAGATGCCGGGCAGGATCATGGCGCAGATGGCGATAAAGCCGCTGAAGAAAACAAACGGCAGGGTATCAGGGGTGACCGTAGGGAGGAGCCCGACTAGCAGATAAGCGCCGACCAGCCCTACTAGCAGCGCGCCCCACAGGCTGGGCCGCCAGCGCTCTACCTTGCGGCTGACGGTGATGACCGAGGCGACGATCAGGCCAAAAAAAAAGCTCCAGATCAGCACGGGGTGGTGCGCTAAGAGCCAGGCGATACCGTGTGCCAGCGTGAACAGGGCGGTTACCAGCCCTAGCGCCAAGGTGAGCAGAAAGCGCCAGTTGAGCTGTGCCAGGGCCTCGCGCAGCCGCCAGCGCATTAGGGCCTTGAGGAAGGCTGGTTGGCTGAGGGTACGGAGGCTGTCGATCAGCTCTTGGTAGATTCCAGTGATAAAGGCGATGGTGCCGCCGGAGACACCGGGTATTAGGTCGACACTGCCCATGGCAAAACCTTTGGCCCCTAGGAGCAGATAGTCAGGGAGGCGGCGGGAGGGCTTGGATGAAGGTAGCATCGCGCTGAGTATATCGTCAGCGCGGTGCTAGCGCCGTCAGCTACCCTGCGTGCTAGGCTGGTAAGGGTGGCGACGGTAACGATCACAGCCAAAGGGTTGCGGCGGCTCATGCTGGGCCACCCCTGGGTATTCGACAGCGATGTGTTGACCGGTAGCGACACACCGGCCGAGCCCGCCGTCGTGCGGGTGCAAGGCTTGAATGGCGCGCTGCTCGGCTACGGGCTTTACAATCCGGCCTCCAAGATCCGCGTGCGGATGGTGACTAGGCACGACCAGCCGCTGACCGCAGCGCTCTTTATCGAACGCACCGGTGCGGCCATTAACCTCCGCCACGAGGTGGCCGCAGGCTACGAAGCCTTTAGGGTGATAAACAGCGAAGCTGACGGCCTACCGGGCCTAACCGTCGATAAGTATGGTCCTTACCTGGTGTGGCAGCATCATGCGGCGGCGCTCACACCGTTTCTGCCTGCCATTAGCGACGCCTTGCAAGCAGCCTATCGGCCTATCGGCATCTTGGCGCGCAACGACTCCCCGGTACGAGCGCTAGAGGGTCTGCCACGCGAGGTAGCGGTCATGCACGGTACGGTGCCCGAGCTGCTGAGTTACGTAGAGGGCGGGCTGACGCTGCTGGCCGCGCCTTACACCGGCCAGAAGACCGGCGCTTTTTTGGATCAGCGCAAAAACCACGTCCTGGCCGGA
Organism: Truepera sp.; assembly: GCA_018333895.1. GTDB lineage: Bacteria > Deinococcota > Deinococci > Deinococcales > Trueperaceae > JAGXSJ01. The sequence continues at coordinate 22,015 of JAGXSJ010000156.1, read as the reverse complement.
ACGCTGGCCCGTGGCCGGGCCCTTGATATGTTTAGCTACCACGGCGGCTTTGCCTTGCACCTGGCCCGCCGCGCCGAACAGGTGATAGCGGTCGATGCTAGCACTGCGGCGTTAGCGCACCTCAACCGGGCCGCCGCTGCCAACGGCCTCAGTAACCTCACCACTGTCGAGAGCGATGCGTTCAGTTATCTCCGCGCCCAAGCCGACGCGGGCGAGCGCTTCGACATCGTGGTGCTCGATCCACCGGCTTTTGCCAAGGGGCGCGACCACCTCCCGGCCGCGCTCGCAGCTTATAAGGAGATCAACTTGCGGGCGCTCAAGCTGCTCGGTGTAGGCGGTCGCCTATGCACGGCTAGTTGCAGCCAGCACGTTAGCGAGGCCGATTTTCAAGCTATGCTGAAAGAGGCGGCTAGCGACGCTAGGCGGGTGCTGCGCTTAGTCGCCCGGCGGGGCCAGGCTCCTTGTCACCCGGAGCTGCTGAATATGCCAGAGACCCGCTATTTGACCTTTATAGCGGTGGAGGTGATCGATGTCTTCTGAGGATCAGCTTACCCAGCTCGCCTCGCAACTGGTCTGGCGCGTCGGGCGCTTAGGTGACGATGGTCCGCTGACGGTGCGGGTAGGGTTTGCTACCGGCGCAGCCACCTTTGCTGAGCTGCCTCGCCTTAAGAACATTACCGATGCCGAGGTGGAGGCAGCCCTCCGAGAAGGGGCGATTCGGGTAGAGTGGGTGGGCAGTCGCCCGAGCTGATGGGGGTTACCCGGTCAGAAAGTGATTGCCAGTGACCATTGACTATAACGTCACCTTTTCTTTTGCACTGCCGTTACCGCTTCAGGCCGCCCTCGGATTTGTCAGGGATGTTAAGACCAGCCTTCAGTATGCAGCCTTCCTCAAAGAGATAGCGGTGACCCCTGATCCGGGCTCTGAGCACCAGTTGGTGCGGGCGAGCCTGCCGATCAACGCAGCCTTATTCGGCCAACACGATCTCAGCTTTAAGAGCCGTCTGGTGATAACGCCGCACGGGGCTAGGCTCGAAGGGTTATCGCTGGGGGGGGACAAGGCCGGTTGGGCCGAACTCTCCGGCGAGGCTGAGGTTAACGGCCTCCCGACCGGCAGCATGGCTCACTATACTTTCCAGATCGTTGTTCACTTAGAGCTTCCGACTCCCGAGAAGTGGGGCGGCAAGGCGCTCTTAAAGATGATCGACTTAACTGCTCGCACCGTACTAGCCAGCGTCACCGAGGGGTTCCCACAAGCTGTTCAGCGAGCTGCTGCGGAAACCGCTCTAGCGCTTACTCGGCAGGTCCGCAGCGATCTCGTTAATGGCGCCGATAATGGCGTTACGCACAGCGATATCGACAATAGTGGTGCCGGTACGGCCCGCGCCGAGCGCCCGGATAATGTTTAGAACATCGATCTGCACGTTGCTTTGCGAGACTTCGGAAGTGGCGGTGCCGATGGCTAGGATCTCGGCGGTTACCGAGTTAACCACCCGCACATCGACCGTGACCCGGGCGGTGACCGTTTCAGCGGTGCCGCCGAAGAGGCCAAAGACGATTCCACCCCCGCCGGTGGAGGTGACCCCGAACTCAGTCAGGCTGCCCAGGACGATCAGCTCAGCTCCGGTGATGCGGCCCACATCGGCAGCGGTGTGGGGGTCGATGCGGCCGGTAGCGGCCAGATCCTGCTCGCGCAGAATAACCCCTAACTCGGCCCGTTCGGTGATGCGGAACTGCTGGCTGCGAAAGGCTTCGTTGAGAAAGATATCGGCCACCCCGGTCCCTAACTCCTTGACCAAAGCCTGATCGCGCCGCTCGAGCTCCGAAGCGCCTACCTTGACGCTTCCTGAGCGCACATTAAAGTCAGGCACAGCGATAATCCAGCGCCGCTCAAAGGGGATCGGCGGATTGGCAAACGGCTCCAAAGCCGGCGAGCCGACCTCAGTCTGCACCGCCGGCGCGCAGGCCGCTAATAGTAGCGCCAGAGCCGACAGCAGGCCAAAAAGATACCTATGCACCAGGCCAGTATAGCAAACCCTGATGGCTTAGGCGTTGCTGCGCGCTTCGAGCTTAGCCTTGATCCGCTTAAGGACAGTGATCTCCTCCAGCGCCCGCTGATCTAGCACGCTACGGATCTCCTTGATCTGTCCGGCGATGCCGGGGATGACGATCTGCTCGAGTGCGTTAACTCGCCGACTGGTCTTTTTGATCTCCTCGCCCACTTTGCGCAGCCGCGTCTCGATGGCTGCTACCCTAATCAGCACCGCTAGGAGGTCGCGAAAGGCGCTAGCTGCGTCTAGGGTGTGTGCCCCGACGCCGACCGGCGAGAAGGGGAGGGTCTTATCGAAGGTGGGGGGCTGCACCTGTGGCACCTTGACGCCGAACAGGTTTTCGATCTTCACAGCGATAGCTAGCTCAGCCTGGTGGGCCAAGCTCAGGCTCTCTACCGCCTCCGGGCCGTCCCAGGCCTTGGCTAAGAAGAGGCTAAAGTAAGCCTCTTGGCTCACCCGGTTTAGCTCCTGTCGGGCTGCCAGCGACGCTTTAACCAGGCTGAAGAACTCGCCGATCAAAGCGTCGCGCTTGCGCTTTAACAGATCGGCGCCACGGTTGGCCAGCTTGAGCTGGTCGCGCCGCTGCAGCAAGTTAGAGCGAGTGGGCGCAATCTGCTCAGCCATCTTAGCGGGCCTGCTTAGCCGCGCCCCACAGCTCGTCCATCTTAGAGCCGTAGTACTTGTCGATCTGGTCGCGGCTGAGTCGGGTCAGCTCGCTAGGCGGCAGCTTGGAGAGGATGTTCCAGGCAGTGTTGAGCGAGTCGTCGATGCTGCGGTCTGCCTGCCCCTGGTTGATGAAACTCTTCTCAAACTCCTCAGCAAAGGCCAGATAGAGCTTGTCGTTTTCAGACAGCGCATCCTCGCCGGTAATGGCTACCAAGCGGCGCAGATCGAGGCCGTTGGCGTAGGCCGCTTGCAACTGATCGGCCACGTTCTTGTGATCAGGGCGCGTCTTGCCCTTGCCGATGCCGTTGTTCATCAGGCGGCTTAAGCTGGGGCCGGGGTTGATCGGCGGGTAGACCCCCTGGTTGTGCAGGGTGCGCGACAGGTAGATCTGCCCCTCGGTGATATAGCCGGTTAAGTCGGGGATAGGGTGGGTCACGTCGTCGTCGGGCATGGACAAAATAGGGAGCTGGGTGATCGAGCCCTTGCGCCCCGCTACCACCCCGGCGCGCTCATAAAGCGAGGCCAGGTCGGTGTACATGTAGCCGGGGTAGCCGCGGCGGCCGGGGATCTCCTCGCGCGCCCCGCCGATCTCGCGCAGCGCCTCGCAGTAGTTGGTCATGTCGGTGAGGATGACCAGTACATGGTAGTCGTGCTCGAAGGCTAAGTACTCAGCGGCGGTCAGCGCCATGCGCGGGGTTAAGAGCCGCTCGACCGCCGGGTCGTCAGCCTTGTTTAAGAACAGCACCGAGCGAGCCAAGGCACCGGTGCGCTCGAACTCCTGGGTGAAGAAGGTGACCTCGCGCTGGGTCACGCCCATGGCGGCAAAGACCACCGCGAACTCCGAGCCTTCCCCCAAGACCTTAGCCTGGCGGGCGATCTGCGCCGCTAGTTCGTTAGCCGGCAGGCCCGAGCCCGAAAAGATAGGAAGCTTCTGGCCGCGCACCAGGGTGATCAGCGCGTCGATAGTCGAGATGCCGGTCTGGATGAACTCCTCGGGCTTGTGCCGCGCCACCGGGTTAATCGGCGCCCCGCCGATGGGGAGGCGCTGTTCGGCCACTACCGGCGGCAGATCATCGATCGGCTTGCCGATGCCGCTAAAGCGTCGGCCGATCATCTCCTTAGCTACTCCTAGCCGCGCTACATCCTCGATCAGGTTGACGGTAGTGCTAGCTAGGTCGATACCGGAGGACTCTTCGAATACCTGAATGACGGTGAACTTATCCGAGACCTCGATCACCTGACCGCTGCGCTCGCGCCCAGTCCCGTCCTTGATACGCACGATGGCGTTGTAGGCCAGATCGGGCGCACTGTGCAAAAAAAGCAGCGGCCCCGAGACGTAGCTGACCTCACGGTACTCTTTCTTCAGCAGGGTTTTATTCTTTGCCGTCATGGTCACTCCCTAGGCCACTACCGTAAAGGCCCGCTCGAGCTCTTGCAACACGCCGTCCTTATAGGTCTCAAACTCACCCTCGGGGACGTAGCGGGCACGGTTGACCTTCTCCATCACCGGATCCTTAAGGATATCATCCACAGTCGCCCCGGCTTCGAGCGCCTGGCGGGCCATGTCGTTGAGCTTAGTTATCATCTTGAGCATCCAATAGGCCTTACTCATCGAGCAGCTAGCATCTACCGGGTCAAAGCCGTTCTGTTGCAAGAAGTCCTGGCGCAAGATGCGGCCTACCTCGATAATCAGCCGCTCCTGGTCTTGCAGCGCGTCAGGGCCGACGAGCTGTACCACCTCCTGCAACTCGGCCTCGCGCTGCAAGAGACTACGGGCCCGGTCGCGCAGCTCGGGGTAGTCAGGAGCTACCTGTTCGCGGTACCAGGAGTCGAGAATGGAGCCAAACAGCGAGTAAGAGCGGTTCCAGTTAATGGCTGGGAAGTGGCGACGACGCGCTAAGCCCGCATCGAGCGCCCAGAAGCAGCCGGTAATGCGCAGCGTCGATTGGGTGACCGGTTCGGAGAAGTCGCCACCGGCCGGGGAGACCGCGCCGATGATCGACACCGCCCCCTCTTCGCCGGCCAGTGTCACTACCCGCCCGCCGCGCTCATAAAAGGCTGCCAAGCGCGAGGCCAGATAGGGCGGATAGCCCTCTTCGGCGGGCATCTCCTCTAGGCGGCTGGCGATCTCGCGCAGCGCCTCGGCCCAGCGGCTGGTCGAATCGGCCATCACCGAAACGCGATAGCCCTGGTCGCGGAAGTACTCCGCCAGGCTGATACCGGTGTAGATCGAGGCCTCACGCGCCGCCACCGGCATATTGGAGGTGTTGGCGATCAGCACCGTGCGGTGCATCAGCGGTCCACCGGTTTGGGGGTCTTCAAGCTCAGGGAACTCCACCAGCACATCGGTCATCTCGTTGCCGCGCTCGCCGCAGCCGACGTAGACCACGATATCGGCGTTACCGTGCTTGGCGATCGACTGCTGGGTCACCGTCTTGCCGCTGCCGAAGGGCCCTGGGATGGCCGCTGTGCCGCCCATGGTCATGGGGAAGAGCACGTCTAAGATGCGCATCCCGGTCAAAAAGGGGGTGACCGGGTCGAGCTTGCGCACAACCGGCCGCGCCTGGCGCACCGGCCAGGGGTGGTAGAGCTTGAGTTCGGTGCCATCATCAAGCGTAGCGATGACCTCTTCGACGGTGTAGTCGCCCTCAGGGGCGATCTTTTTGATCCTGCCCTGCCGGCCCGGCGGCACCAGGATCTTGTGAGTGAAGGAGAACTCCGGCACGGTGCCCAGAATCTGTCCGCCCGCAACCGTAGCGCCGACCTTGACCCGTGGCGTGAAGCGCCAAGTCGCCTCGCGCGATAGCGCATTGACGTTGATGCCGCGAGCGATGTAGGTCCCCGAAGCCTCGCGGATCTTATCGAGCGGGCGCTGAATGCCGTCAAAGATGCCGTTCAGCATCCCCGGACCCAATTCGACTGCTAGCGGCAAGCCGGTAGAGACTACCTTCTCGCCGACCACTAGGCCGGCGGTGTCTTCATAGACCTGGACGAAGGCAGTCGTACCGTCCAGGCGGATTATCTCACCTACTAGCTGTTCATTGCCGACGCGCACGATATCGAACATCCGCGCGCCCATCATTCCCTCGGCGATCACCGCCGGGCCGGAGATGCGCCGAATTTTTCCTGCGATCACCCTTACCTCCTCAGCATCCTCGCTTTACTCGGATCAGCCGTCAGCCCTGCTAGTCCAACTTTACGTCAAAACCGATGGTGCTACGCACCAGCCGCTTCATATAGGCCGTGGCGTCGCTCTCTGCCGTGAAGGTCGCTCCCAGGCTCGGCATCGAGAGCAGTACCGGCAGGTCGCGGCCTCGCATCTGGCGCGCAGCAGCTTTATTAGGATCTGCTAGCAGCGCCTCGTCGATAAGCACCAGGCCATACTTCTCTGACTCGATGACCTGCGCTAGCTCGAGCAGCGCCTTATCGGCGGTAATTTCGCGCACCTCGACGCCGGCTAGGCGGAAGCCGGTAGCGGTTTCGCTGTCGGTCATAACCAGCACCTTAGGCATAGCCGAGCTCCTTTTGCAGCTGCTCGCGTGGCACATTGTAGTACTTGCCTCGCGCCAGCAGGCGCAGCCTGGCCACTTCCGACTCTTTGCGGCGCAGATAGTCTAGGGCCACGCCGATGCCGAGCACTTCGCGCAGCATCAGCCGGTAGGCGTAGCGGTCAAGGGTCTGCCGGATCGCCTCATCTTGCGCACTCAAGTCGGTAGCCTCGGCCACCGCCTTGAACCTGGTCGCGGCCAACGCCTGCAGGGCGCTGGGTGCGGGGTCGTTCAGGAGCGCCTCAAAGGTGGCCCGCCCAATCTGGCGCCCGCCCTTAACGAACAGCTCGCCCTCCCCGCCGGCACCCCGTAGCTTGAGCGCGGTGCGCAGATTGGTGGCATCGACCTCTAGCTCTAGGTAACGCCGGAAGCCGCTGCTGTGCGGCACCTCCGCCAGGCGGGCGAAGATGGTCTCGAACAGGGCTTGGTCAAGGGCTAGCTCGAGCCCGTAGAGGTTGCCGCCACTAACATAGCGCCTCACTGCTTCGCTAAAGGCCGGTGCCAACGGGTGCCTGGTGGCGGCTAGGGCTTGGGCTGCGGTCGGCAGATCGGCGGCGGCGGCGATGTTCTCGAGCAGTGCGGGCTTGAGTTCGCCCGCCGGGAAAAGCGCCTGGCGGATGTCGTCAAGGCTGCGCCCGGCATGTTTGGCCCGGGCGATGGCCTTGAGATTCTGCACGTCGTAGCGCATCAACAGCAGCGCGATCTGCTCCCTGGCCGGCCCCGAGCTGAAGGTTAAGAGGCTGCGGGTCGTGTGATAGAAGTTGCGCCCCACCGCTTCGTCTACAGCTCGCAACGGCGCGTCGGCATAGGCTGCTTGCGCCGTCTCGAGCTCGCTGCCGTAGCTCGATAGCGCCAGGCTCTGCACAAAGCCGCGAAACCCTTCGCCAGCCAGCGCCTCCTGGAAGAAGCTAGGCTCGAGTAGCCGGGTCTTCATACCGCGAATGCGCGCGTTGATGTAGCCGAAGTCGGCAGACATGACTAAGCCTCCTTGGGAGCAAACAGCAACCGCGAGAGGTCGGTAGTCAGCTCCTCGCGCACCGCCGCGAGCCGCACCGGTAGGCTATTAGTGATGCTGACGTTAGCATCCGCCGCCGCGACCTTAACCCCACCGCGCAGCTCGGGGTCAGTCTTGATCTCGGCAGCTAGGTTGAGCTTCTTGGCTACCGCCGTGATCAACTCTTGGTCGTCAGGGTTGACGGTAACTGAGGCTACTTGGACCGCTTCACCGCCGAGGGCATCGATGGCTTCGTTGAGGAGCTTGAGCAGCACCGGCTGGTAACGCTTGGCGTTGCCAATTAAGGAGTCAAGCTCCTGGGCCGCCTGCGCAAACACCGCCTCGACCACCTGATGTTGCGCGCGCAGCTTCACGGCGGTGGCCTCGAGCTGGGCCGCGCTCTCAGCCCGCACCATGGCCGCCTCGTGCTGAGCCTTTAAGGCGAGCTGAGCTTGCACCAGGCGCGCCTCTTCCCGCTCTTTGGCGGCAGCAACCAGCTCCGAGACGCGGCTTCGCGCCTCAGCTAGGATGGCCTCAATCTCTGCGCCCGCTTCTTGATCGAGCAGAGCCGCTAGCTTAACCACAGCTATCCGCCAATCTGGCCTTGGAGGATGATGGCGATAACGAACCCGAAGATGACCAAGGTCTCAGGTAGCACCAGATAGATCAGCAGCTGACCAAAGGCCTGGGGCCGCTCGGCCAGCGTACCCACCGCCGCGCTGCCGATAGCAGCCATGGCGATGCCCACACCGATGGCGCTGAGGCTAATAGCCAGCGCGGCGGCCAGGGCGATCAGACCGTCGCCGATGGTGCGCCCTTCCTGCGCAAAACCAACACTAAAGAGCGCTGCCAAAACGACTAGAACCAGCACTTTTTTCATACTTTTCCTCCATAGCGTCTAAAGGGGTGATACGGACGGCCGCTGGCTTCGTAAAAGCCAAACTTGGTGAAGAACTCGACATACTGTAAACGGAGCGGTTGCAGCGTGTAGCCGATAATTTTAAGCACCAGCGCCACCAGGTGGACGGCAAACGCCACCACGATCCCCAACAGCGGCCCAATGATCGGCAGCGTCCCAGCGATGGCAAAGCCCAAATCGACCACTAGCTTGGCGGTGTACATCGAGGCCAGGCCGATAGCCAGGATCCGCAGGAAACTTAAGATGTGACCCGAGTTGGAGATCAGCTCGAGCGGCATTAGCGCTACCCTCGAGCGCACTACCCCAACCACGAAAACCGTTAGCAGCAGCGCCACCGCAATCTGCACCGGCACGGTGATGGCCGAGTTCAAAAAGGCGGCGGCGAAGATAACTACCCCCAGTAGCCCGCCGATCATCCCGATCCCTTCCCAGAAATGCTGCGGATCGTGGTGCTTATAGCCGTAATAGGCCCTGATCGCCCAGCCGCTGAGCACCTGCAAGATGCCAAAAGCAAGGCACAAGAGCAGCATAAAGTTAAAACCCGACTCTTCCGCCCGATACACTAAGATGGGGATGATGCCGCTGTACTCGCCGCCGTGGCCGGGATAGAAGAAAATGGGGTTGCCAGCCGGAATGCGCTCTAACAGCGGGCCGAAGAACTTGCCGTAGACAAAACCCCAGGCTATGGTCCAGCCCGCCGCCCAGTTGATAATGGTCCCTACTGCCGGCAGGGTATTAGCCGCGATGGTGATGCCCAAGGGTCCTAAGGAGAGCGGCTGGCCGGCCAAACCGCGCCGGCGCAACCAGAGGCCTAGCGCCAGAAACATCAAGCCGAAACCGATGTCGCCCACAATAGCGCCAAACATCAGCGGGAAGAAGAGCGCCAGCGTCCAGCTCGGATCGAAATGGCCGTATCTGGGTGGGGCAAAGAGGCTCATTAGCAGCTCAAACGGCTTGACCCAACCGCTGTTCTCCAACTTGACCGGAACGTTGTGATCATGGTGTTCGTCGGCCTTACGGGCTTCGATGATGAGGCCGTCGCCAAACTGCCGCTTGAGCGCCTCGACCACCCGCGGTCGCTCAGCGCTAGGCACCCAACCCTGCAAGGCAAAGCTGTAGCGGCCCCCGGCCAGCTCTCGCATCGTTTGATAGAGCCCCTGTTGGTTTAACGCTAGCTGTTGCAGCGCCACCAGCTTGGGGCGATGCTGCCCTAGCTCCTGCAGCTCGTTGTCAAGAACCGCCAGGCGCTGAGGGTGAGCCAGCGAGCGCTCCTCCATGACATGAACGGCCTTGGCCACGCCGAAGCTTTCATAACGCTCGGGGAGCCGCAGCTCAGCTAGGCCGAGCCGGCTAAGGGCAGCTAGCAGAGCACTGCGTTGCTGCTCATGAACGACCGCAGTTACCAACAGCGATTTGCCGTGTGGGCGACTGCTGATGATTACCCCGTCGTCAAGCTCCTCGTTGAGTGCGGTTGCCACCCGCGTTAACCCTTCTGGCGCTACCAAGAACGCTACCCCGGTCAGGTAGCGGCTGCTCTCGAGCTGAGCCAGACTCGGGGCTAGACTGCGAAACAGCGGCAGATATTCGGTAATCAGATCGAGATCGTCCTTGAGCTCGGTGCGCTCACTTAGCAGGCGCCCTACCTGCTCGGCTAGGTTGCGAACGTAAGAGAGCAGCTCTTCGGGTCGGTTTTCCAGCTCGACCCGACTGGCTGCCTTCTCGGTGCTAGGCAAGGCCTCGAGCAGATAGGTGCTCTTGGCGACGACATCGTCCCACAGTGCCTTGGCCTGCTGGTCGCTCGAATCGAGCTTAAAACGGCCCAGGGGTAGCCCTTCAATCGGGTCGATCATGACTACCCCCAGGCTCTGTAAGCTGGCCAACAGCTCCTTGGCGCTGCGGCGACGGCCGACCACCACTAGTTGATCCATGGTAGCGATCATGGCAAGACCCGCTCCAGAACCAGTTTGACCGCCTCATCAAGGCGTCCTTGGCTCCGCGCCTCGAGCCTAGCGACCTCAGCCTCTACCTTGGCCAAGCTGGCCAGGCGAACTTCCTCCGCTTGGCGGCGCGTTTGCGCTGCTTGCTCGGCGGTAAGCTGCGCAATCTGCCTATCAATTTCGGACGCAATGGCCTGAGCCTCAACTTCAGCCTGCCCAAGTAGCTCCTGAGCCTCTTGCTTGGCCGCCTCTACTTTGGCTAGCAGGGCTTGTTCATGGCTGATCAGCTCTTGCAGTAACTTCTCGCCCTGGACTTCCAAACGACCCTCCTTACCACACGAAGACACTGCCCGGCCAAGACGCTCGACCCCACCCGCATCGAGGCAGAAAAAAACGCGAGACCGTGGGTCAGAGACCCTTCGCGCGTTACTGGGGTTAGCATAGCAAGCGCTGTGGGCAGTGTCAACGCGACGACTTTGCCACTTGGCGCCCCGCTTAAATACCGGTCAGGGCGTCGCGGACCGAGTCGGCGAGGCCCGGCAACGCCTAGTGTACGGTAAAATTTGCCCCGCACGCCGCACGAACGGCAGCTACTTGCATCTGCCGCAAAGTGAATATATTATCAACCACGCGCAAACTTGCGCCCATGGAAAGGGATCAGCCATGTTCACCCGACTCACTAGCCTACCTGGACGCGACCTGCTCTCGCTAGCCGAGCTGACCCGCGAGGAGTTTAATGGCCTGCTTGACAGCGCGCTGGAGATCAAGGAGGCGTTCAAGCGCGGCCACCGCCCGCCGGTCCTGGCCGGCAAGACGCTGGCTATGATCTTTGAGAAGCAGTCGCTGCGCACCCGCTCGACCTTCGATATCGCCATGTACCAGATGGGTGGCCACTCGATACTGTTGAGTCAGAATTACATCGGCTGGGGGGTGCGCGAGACCATCAAGGACGTAGCCCATAATCTCGAGCGCTGGGTCGAGGGGGTGATGGCCCGCACCTACGGCCACGCCACCTTGACCGAACTGGCCGAGCACGCCGATGTGCCGGTCATCAACGGGCTCTCCGACTTGTTCCATCCCTGTCAACTGCTGGCCGATTACCTCACTATCAAAGAGGTCTTCGGCACGCTCGAGGGGCTTAAAATTACCTTCGTTGGCGACGGTAACAACGTCTGCAACACGCATATCGAAGCGGCTGCGCACGCCAAGACCGAGCTGGCTATCGCTTGCCCCGAAGGTTTCGAGCCCGACGCTAAGGTGCTGGCGCAGGCTCGAGCCTGCGGGGCTAGCGTGACCATCATGCGCGACCCACGTGCGGCGGTGCGCGGCGCCGATGTGCTCTATACCGACGTGTGGATCTCGATGGGCCAGGAAGAGGAGGCTGAGCGCCGCAGACTAGCCTTTGCGGGTTATACCATCACGCCCGAGTGGTTTAGCGACCTCTCGCCCCAGGGTATTTTCATGCACGACCTACCGGCTCACTACGGCGAGGAGTGCGTGGAGGAGGCTGTCTACCACCAGCGCAGCCGCGTCTTTGAGCAGGCCGAGAACCGCTTGCATGCACAAAAAGCCGTGCTGTATCAGCTGCTAGGGGGATAGGTATTGCAAGGCCAGATTAAGACCTTGAGCAGGTATCATCTGGTTTGATGAGCAGGTATCATCTGGTTTGATCCTGCGGGTGCTCGCAGGACTGCGAATCGTTCTCCAGGGCGCCTTTGCAGAGATGATACCTGCGCTAAGGCGACTCAGTATTTGTGAAAACCGCTGTTGAGCCCACAACTCGGCGGCAACCCCTTTGGGGCACCTATAATGAACACCATGACGCGATACCAACTCCTGAGCCAACTCGCCCTGGTGAATCAGGGCTGAAAGAGACAGACCCTTGGAGAAGGCAATGCAACCACAACAGGTACGGGTCGGCATCCTGGGCGGCAGCGGTTACGGTGGTGCCGAGCTGCTCCGCCGCTTGCTGCAACACCCCTTGGTGACACTTAGCGGGGTCGCCTCCCGGCAGTATCTGGGCCGACCGCTAGCGGCAGCTTGGCCGCACTTGGCGGGAGTTACGGAAGCCACCTTCGCTGATGAAGCCGAGGTTATCGGCGGTTGCGAAGTACTCTTTACTGCTACCCCGCACGGCAGCACTGCGCTGCTGGTAAGGCAGGCGCTTGATGCCGGCAAGCGCGTTATCGACCTATCGGCGGACTTCCGGCTCAGCGCCGAGGACTACGCCCGCTGGTACGGCCAGCCGCACCCCTGCCCAGAGCTGTTGAGCACGGCGGTCTACGGCCTTACCGAGCTGCATCGCGACGAAATCCGGATGGCGAGGCTGGTCGCCAATCCCGGTTGTAACGCCACCGCTGCCAACCTAGCGCTAGCGCCGCTGGCTGCCCACGGGCTGTTGGGCGAGCAGGTGCTGGTGTCGATTGCGGCGGCGGCCTCCGGCGCCGGTCGCAGCCCTGAGCTGGGGCTGCACTACAGCGAGGTCAACGAGAACGTGCGGCCGTATAAGGTGGCCGGGACGCACCGGCACATCCCCGAGGTTGAGGACACGCTAGGGCGGGCTGCCACTATGGGGAGACGGCTTAAAACCCATGCCCCCGCCTGGCGGCCTACCATCACCTTTACCCCGCACCTCATCCCCATGACGCGCGGGATTCTGGCCAGTTGCGCTATTTACCCCACTCAGGACGGAGTCACCGAGTCCGAGCTGTTGGCGCTCTACGGTGCGTACTATCGAGCTGAGCCGCTGATCTTGGTGCAAGACGAACTGCCGCAGACCAAGGCGGTCTTCGGCAGCGACCGCTGCCTGATTACGGTGCGGCGCGACCTGCGCAGCGGATGGATTCACAGCTTTGCGGTGATCGACAACCTGGGTAAAGGGGCGGCGGGCCAGGCGGTGCATAACCTCAATGTGATGCTGGGCTTTAGCGAGACGCTGGCCCTGTTAGGAGCGTTATGGCCATAACCCTCCCCCTCGGATTCCAGGCGGCGGCGCTAGCGGCCGGTATCAAACCGTCCGGCAAGCCTGACCTGGCGCTGATCTACTCCCCCTTCCCACTCCAGTGGGCCTTTACTAGCACCGAAAACCTGGTCAAGGCGCCCTGCGTGACCAGGAACCGCTCGCGCTATAGCTCCGGTCAGCCGGTGCGCGCGCTAGTGGTCAACAGCGGCAACGCCAACTGTGCCACCGGCGAGCAAGGGATCTGGGATAACGAAGACTTTGCCGGTGCGATAGCCCAGGCCCTTGGAATCGTTAAGGTGCAAGATGTCCTTACCGCCAGCACCGGGGTCGTGGGGCGGCGCCTGCCGATCGATAAGCTCCGCGCTGCTGCGCCCGCTCTGGTCGAAGCCCGGCAGGAGCTGGTCGATCCCGCTGCCGAGGCCATCATGACTACCGACAGCCGCAGCAAGGTAGTGGCTGCTACTTTGCGCGGCGGTGCCAGGATTATTGGCCTGGCCAAGGGGTCGGGGATGATCCACCCGAATATGGCCACCATGCTGGCTTTTATCCTGACCGATGCGGTGGTGGCGCAAGAGACCCTGCGTGGGTGGTGGGGCAAGATCGTAGAGAGCACCTTCAATCAGGTGACGGTGGATGGCGACACCAGCCCCAACGACATGGCCATCGTGCTCTCCAGCAACCAGGTCTACTGCGAGGAGCGGGAGCTAGCCCAAGCGCTCGAGGGGGTTGCCCAGCGCCTAGCTCAGCAGATCGCCCGCGACGGCGAGGGGGCGACTAAGCTCATCACCGTCGAGGTTACGGGGGCGCGCAGCAGCCGCGATGCCCGGGTGGCAGCCAGGGCCGTAGTGCGCAGCCCGCTCGTGAAGGCTGCTGCACACGGTAACGACCCCAACTGGGGGCGCATCCTGGTAGCGATCGGCGCAGCCGGGGTGGTCTGCGACCTAGCCAACCTCGCCATCAGCCTGCAAGGGATTACGGTCTACCAGGGGAGCCCTACCCCCTTTGACCCTGGCCAGCTCTCCCGGCAGATGGCCACCGAGGAGCTGCGCATCACCGTCAACTTGGCGGCGGGCACCGCCTCAGGTGTGGCCTGGGGCTGCGACTTGAGCGCCGAGTACGTTAAGGTAAACGCCGAATACACCACGTGAGCCCTTACAGCGGGTTGCATTTTGACTGATGCGGTATTATCACCGTAACTCACGTCTAGAACAGGCATACGCCTACTGTATTGTTATTTGTCCAGATGATACCTGCTGCGCCGGTTAGCGATATGGATCGCCCGGCCGTGGGCGTGTTCGGCAGCCTCCATAAACGCCTCAGCCAGCGTGGGGTGGGCGTGCTGGGTCAGCGCAATGTCTTCTAAGGTGGCGCCCATCTCAAGGGCTAGCGCCGCCTCGGCGACGATGTCACCGGCACCAGGCCCGACCATCTGAAAGCCCAGCAAGAGATCGGTCTCGGCATCACCTACCACCTTGACCACCCCTTCAGCGACCCCTAAGGTGTGGGCCCGGCCCGAGGCGGCGAGCGGGAAGCGGCCTACACTGACCTCGTAGCCGGCCTCTTTGGCCTCCTTCTCAGTCATACCGACGCTGGCAAACTCTGGAGTAGTGTAGATCACGCCCGGCACTACCGTGTCATAAGCGCTAGGTAGCCCTGCGGCGTGCTCGGCGGCAACAAGCCCTTCTTTCATGGCCTTATGCGCTAACAGCGGTGGCCGCGCCACATCGCCGATGGCGTAGATGTTGGGCACCGTGGTCTGTAGGTGCTCGTTTACTGGAATGAAACCCCGGTTAACGGTAATGCCCAGCGGCTTAAGCCCCAGCCCGGCGCTGCGCGGCTGGCGCCCCACCGCTACCAGGATCTTGTCCACGATGAGCTTATCCTGCTTGCCCTGACTGTCTTCCAGCGCCACCTCGAGGCCGTCCGCAACCTTCTTCTGAGCAATGGCCTTGGTGTTGGCCCTGAGCTTGATCCCGCGCTGCTCGAGCGCCTTGGCCAGCTCCTTGGCCACGTCCTCGTCGGCGGTGGGGACGATGTGCGCTAGCAGCTCGACCACCGTGACCTCGGCGCCGAGCGCGTTATAGATATCGGCGAACTCCAGGCCGATGGCGCTGCCGCCGATGCACAAGAGGCGCTTAGGCACCTCGGTGAGCCGTAGTGCGCCGGTAGAATCCAGGATCGTCTGGTTGTCGATCTCAAAGCCGGGGATCGCCATCGGCTCGGAGCCGGTGGCGATGATAATCTTCTCAGCGGTGACGGTTTTGTCACCGACTTGTACGGTGTGGCTGTCTTTGAAGGTGGCTTCGCCCTTTAGCAGCTCCACCTTGTTCCCTTTGAACAGCATCTTGACCCCGCCGGTCTGCTTCTTGACGATGTCGTCTTTCCACTTAGCGATAGCGGTCAGGTCGACCTCGGGCTCGCCAAACTTAACGCCGAACTCGGCGGCCTGCCGGGCCTTGCGAAGCCCTTCGGCTACGTGCAAGAGCGCCTTAGTGGGGATACAGCCGACGTTCAAGCAGACCCCGCCGACATACTCCTTCTCCACACAAGCGACCTTCTTGCCGAGTTGCGCGGCGCGGATGGCGGCGTGATAGCCTCCTGGGCCAGCGCCGATTACCAGTATGTCGTAGTCCATCGTTCCTCCGGAAAACAGTATTCAAGTATTCAAGTAGTCGAGTAGGGGCGAACCCTTTGGGCTGAGGCCCCTCAGGGCGAAGCCTTGTACGCTTACGCTCGGCGCTTCGCTGACGTTCGCCCTGTTTTCATCCTTAGTCTTATAGCAGGTATCATCTGGTTTGATCCTGCGGGTGCTCGCAGGACTGCGAATCGTTCTCTATCCTGCGGTTTACTCGCAGGACGCCTTGGCAGAGATGATACCTGCGCTAAGGCGACTCAGTATTTGTGAAAACCGCTGAATTAGTGGTGAACAAGCGTTCATGGGCACTCCCTCCTCAACTACTAGTTCAGTCTACCAGCGCCGCCATGGCCACACCATACGCCCCAGCCCCGGTAAATCCGCTATAGTCCCTGACATGACCATCCCACCTGCCCAGCAAGGTTTCGCCATGCCGCCCGAGTGGGAGCCCCACGCTGCGACCTGGACCAGTTGGCCGTTTGACGGTGACTTGTGGGAAGGGTTTTTGGAGAGCGCCCGCCGCGAGTTCGCGCAGCTCGTGAGCACCATCGCGCGCTGCGAGGATGTCTACCTCAACGTCTGCAACGAAGAGGCCGCAAGCGACGCGAGAGCGCGTCTCACCTGCTGCGAAGCGCCCCTGGAGCGCATCACCTTCCACCGCCTGCCGCTCAACGACATCTGGTTCCGCGACAACGGGCCGCTCTTTATTCGCAATCGTCAAGGCAAAGTCGCGCTGACCGATTGGGTATTTAACGCCTGGGGAGGCAAGTACGACTGGGAGCTAGACACCCAGGCCCCAGCAGCCGTGGCCCGACTGCTCGGGATGCAGCGCTTTGCTGTCCCTTACGTGATGGAGGGCGGCGCGCTGGAGCTAAACGGCCAGGGCGTCTGCTTAACGACGCGCTCCTGCCTGCTGACCCCGAGCCGCAACCCAGGACTGGGCGAAGCCGAGATTGAGCGGCTGCTCCACGATTACTTAGGGGTGCGCCGGGTGGTCTGGCTCGAGCGCGGCTTAGAGGATGATCACACCGACGGCCATATCGACACCATCGTGCGCTTCGCTGACGATCAGACCATCATCTGCGCGGTCGAAGATGACGAAGACGACCCCAACTACGCCGCCATGCAGCACAACCTTGAAACGCTCTTAGCGCTGCGCGACCCTGACGGCAAGCCCTACCGCATCGTCGAGCTGCCGCTCCCCGAAAAGGAGCTGAGGCTTAACGGCAAGCGCCTGCCCATGACCTACGCCAACTTCTACATCGGCAATGGCTTTGTGCTGGTACCACTTTACGATGATCCGAACGATGAACGTGCGCTCGACATCCTGCGCCCTTGGTTCCCCGGGCGGCGCGTCACCGGGCTCTCGGCCAGGGCCCTCATTACCGGCGGCGGTGCCTTCCACTGCGTCACCCAGCAGCAGCCGCAAGGGGCAGTGAAAGGTGAGTTGTGTTATGAGTAATGTCGAAACGCCCAAGGTTAAGCTCGCCGTCGTGCAGATGGGCTGTACCGATAACCTGGCGGACAACCTCGCCAAGGCCGAGCGGCTAGTGCGTGAGGCGGCAGTTTCGGGGGCCAACATCATCCTGCTGCCGGAGCTGTTTGAGTACCTCTACTTCCCGCAGCAGGAGCGCGAAGAGTATTTCGCGCTGGCCCATCCCTACCAGGGCCACCCCTTCATCCCGCGCTTCGCCGCGCTCGCTGAGGAGCTAGCGGTAGTGCTGCCGCTGTCGTTCTTTGAAAGGGCCAACCAGGCCTACTACAACAGCCTGGTGATGATCGATGCCGATGGCGCCCTGCTCGGCCTCTACCGCAAGAGCCATATCCCTGATGGCCCTGGCTATGAGGAGAAGTTTTACTTTAACCCCGGCGACACCGGCTTTCAGGCCTTCAAGACGCGCTACGGCACCATCGGCGTGGGCATCTGCTGGGATCAGTGGTTCCCCGAAGCGGCCCGCATCATGGCGCTCAAGGGGGCCGAGTTGCTGCTCTATCCCACCGCCATCGGCTCGGAGCCTGCCCAAGTCGGCCTTGATACCCGCGACATGTGGCAGCGTGCCATGCTCGGCCACGCGGTAAGTAACGCCTGCTATCTGGCGGCTGCTAACCGGATAGGGCGTGAGGCTCTAACCACCTTCTACGGCAGCTCGTTTATCAGCGACTACACCGGCAGCAAGCTCAGCGAGGCCGACCGCCGGAGCGAGGCTATCCTCTCTGCCGACCTTGACCTGGCCGCCGCTAGGCGCTTTCGCGCCGGTTTCGGCTTCTTTAGAGACCGCCGGCCCGAGCTGTACGGGCCGCTGCTGACGCTCGACGGGCGGGATGAAGGCTAAGCAGAGCGAGCTAGTCGAGGCCTAGCTTCCTATCCCCCAATGCGCCAGCAGGTAGATCAGCAGCGCCACCGCCGCACGCAGCAGGTGATTTTGCCAGCGTACCTGGCCAATAAGGTAGGCGTTGATAAGCGAAGCTAGCGAGGCCAACACCAGGCCGCTAGCCAGGAGGGCGCGGGCGAACGGGATGGGGGAGATAAGTGCGGCGGCAGCCACTATTAGTACCGTGGCAGCTAGCATAAAGAGCCCGGCTAAGGCGGGTTGGCGGCGGCTCACCATCCAAGCGCCAAAGGCGTTGACAAAGGCGTAAACGGCAGCGGCGAGGGCGGCCAGCGCGAGCACGCCTCAGTCTAAGCGATATCGGTCAGGGGCTTGCCAGAGCCCTCTTCAATTAGTGACTGGAGACTCAAGCGCGTTAGCGGTTTATGAGCCAGGCGTGCAACCCGCGAGGCGAGCCAGCGGTCGGTGCCGGAGGTCTCATCAACTACCAGCACTAGCTCGTCGATGCTGCCTTTACGCCCCAGATAGCGGGCGGCTCCGATCACCTCGGCATCGGTATCGATCAGCCGGGGGTCAACGCGGCGCCCCTCGGCGCGCAGCAGAGCGGGAGATAGCTCCCCTTGGCTGATCACCACTACCCCTTCACGCTGGAGACAGGCGCCCAGTGCAGGGCTCAGCAGCCAGGGCTGGGCCAGCAGGCCGAGGGTGCGCTGGTTGGGGTGGGGGGGGATGTGAGGCTCATGGTGGTGCGGTGGTTTGGCGCTAGCGCGGTGCCGCTCCCAAGCCCGGCGCACCAGGGTGGTGTCGTGGCTGAGCCGGTGCAGCAGGCCAACAGCTAGCGACTCGAGGGGCTCTTCGAGAGTGGCCGGTACCGCTAGCACCGCTGGCAGGCCGATCAACGCCTTTTGCAGCGTACTAGGGAAGTCGGCAATCCAGGGGTCTTGTCCGCCGCCACGTTGCGACTCCTTAGGGTTGAGACCGGGAGTGAGTAAGAAGTCGCAGTCGCTCATGGCCAGCGCCTGAGCAGCGGCGTAGCGGAAGGCGAGACCAGGGATCTCCGCTAAGCGCGCGTCGCTTAGCGCCACTGCCAGCGCCTGCGGCTCGGCCTTGATTACCTCATGGCCCGCCTCGTGCAAGAGCTTGGCCCAGAATGGGCCGTAGCGCGGCCATAACAGTTGTGTGATAAGCCCGATGCGGCGCATAACCTGCTCACGCGATGTCGCGGCGCGTGAAGCTCCAAATCAGCACCGCGGCAAATAGCGCGGCATAGAGGCCTAGCACCCAGGCGGCGCGGGTGAGGTCGAGATCGAACAGGCCAGCAAACGGCCCGGCGTTGTTACCCACACCGCCCGGCAACCCCAGTGCAGCGGTCACGTCGTTAAGCGGCAGGCGCGAGGGGGTGTAGAGGTTGGTGGTAAAGAAATAGCGCGGCAGCTCCTCGAACAACTGGCGCAATCTAAGCGTCTGCAAGATGGCGTTAAAGCGGTTAAGCCGGTCGAAGCCTACTACTACCTGATAAAAGGTGACCATCCCTTCGAGCAGCCCCGGCAAGAAGAGGACCGCTACGATGCCGAGCAGGTTGCTGCGCAGCAGCCAGATCATCAAGAAGGTAAATAGCATGGCAGCAGTAGCATAGAGCCACTGCAACAGGTAGAGCCCGGCCAGGCCACCCCAGTCCCCGCTGAAGCTAGTCGGTAAAAAGAGCGTGCCGAGCGCCCCAAACAGCGGCCCCGATAGGTAGCTGCCAAGCAGCAGCAGGCCCAACAGGAGCATAGCTGCTATTAGCTTGCCGAGCAGCACTGTGAGGCGATCGGGCTGCACGGTTAGCACCGTTTTCCACATGTTCTGCGAGCGCTCGTCGCCGATTAAGAGCGCGGCTATCAACACCACCGCTACGATCAACAGCGCTACCGGCGCGCTATTGCCGAGCAGCACCAGGCTGTTGCGCGAAATGGCCAGCGGTGCGGCGACCGCCTCGACTACCGCACCAACCCCCGTGCCGTTGTCGACAAAAGTGCCTGCCACCCGCGTCTGCAACAACCAGCCGACGAAGAGCAGCAGTAGTGGGAAGATCACCCACAGCAAGATGGCCAACAGATAGAGGCGCCGTTTGCGGGCGGCCTTGAATAGCTCGGCGCGGATTACGTTAACCAGAGCGCTCATACCGGCCTCCCGTCTTCATGCAGTAGCTTGAGATAGGCGTCCTCCAGGCTGTCCTGCTCGCGCCGGGCCTCGAGCACTTCGACCCCCTCGTGGGCTAGGCGCGACAGAAGGCTAGCCGCTTCGCTCTGCGGCACCGCTACCCGTAGCTGTTCGCCCCCCTGTTCAGGCTGATAGCCAAAACGGACGAGGGTATCGCGTAGCAACTCCGGGTCATGGCCGACCAAGCGGTAGGTGGTAAGGGGCTGATCGAGGCGTGCCTTGAGCTGACGGAGGGGGCCGTCGAAGAGGAGCCGCCCTTGCTCAATGACTAAAACTCGCTCAACTAGCTTCTCGATCTCGGCTAGAATGTGGCTCGAGACCAAGATGGTGACGCCCTCTTGGCCGATATTCCTTAAGCTTTCGCGGAACTCGGCGATGCCGACCGGATCGAGGCCGTTGCTCGGTTCGTCAAGCAGCAGCACCTGGGGCTGCCACAGCAGCGCCCTGGCCAAGCCTAGCCGCTGACGCATCCCTTGTGAATAGGCCGCAACCTTCTTGTGGGCGGCGTTCTCCATCTTGACAAAACGCAGCATCTCAGCGATGCGCCCCTCGCTCACGCCGCCGTGCAGCAGCGCGGTGTGCTTTAAGTTATCCCGGCCGGTCAGGTAAGGATAAAAGCTCGGCTCTTCGATCATGGTGCCGACCTGGCGCAACGTAGGGCCAGGCACTTTTTTGTCCAGAATCTGGCAGTGGCCGCTAGTGGGGCTTATCAACCCCGCTAATAGGCGCAAGGTGGTGGTCTTACCCGCTCCGTTAGGGCCCAAAAAGCCGACCACCTCACCCTGCTCGATACTGAAGCTAATGCTGTCAACCGCGGCGTTGCGCCCGTAGCGCTTGGTTAGGTTGGTGGCAGTTATGGCGGACATTCGCTAGTTAGCCTACCTCATCAGTCTAAGAGCTGCTAGCTCTCAGCAACAGATCCTGCCCGAGCCAAGAGCACAAGGAGGGTCTCCTCCAAAAAACCGTATTCAAGTATTCAAGTATTCAAGTAGGGGCGAAGCCACCCCCACCCGCGCAGTACCGCTCTCACTTCGTTTGGATCGGCGCTTTGCTGAAGGCCTCCATGGTTTCGGTGGGCGGTGAGTGGTAGTTCATGATCCCCGTTAGGTGTGGAGGCTCGAGCACAAGTGCCAAAACGTGCGGCAGGCTAAGTTAGCCGGTAGGGAGCCGGGGCGGCAGCCCACCCAGCACCGCCGGGCTAAACTCGGGGAGCCACTCCACCACATCGCCGAAGCAGTACAAGCAGGCTGACAGTTGGCCGCTCAGCAGTCCGGCCAGCGCTTCGTCGGAGAGCATTAGCTCGAGCCGACGCTGCGGAGGCTTGATCTCGGTAGCACAGCCTAGCGCGTGAAGCTCAGCAACAAGTTGCAACAGGCGCTGACGCGAAGCCCCCGGTCTGATGGTGGCATGGCTCGGGTACGGCACTCCTGGCTCCTTTTGCTACCACCCGATGCCGGTAACAGTAGCACACAGCCGGCGTTAGCACTTAGGGTCAATTGTCCCAGAGTGCCTGCAAGCGCTCGTAAGCAACCTGGGCGCGCTGGCGCAGTGCGCTATCAGACCGGCCCGCCATCATCTGGTGCATGGCTAGGTGCTGGTCCACATCGCCAAAAATACTGTTTAGCACCTCCACCTCCTCACGTGAGCGGAGCTCGGCGTCGTCGCGGAACGTGGTGGTATAGGCGATTTCAAACTGGCGGTCGTCGATGGCGCCAGCTAGGTACTGCTTAAGCAGCTGCCGATACGGGGTGAGGTCGCTCCGGGGCGCTGC
>JAGXSJ010000155.1 GCA_018333895.1 Truepera sp. | reverse complement strand
GCTAGGCAGTAATCGAGCTGTGCCACCCAACTGCCGATCTCCTGGCCCAAGGTAATCGGCGTGGCATCTTGAAGGTGGGTGCGGCCCACCTTGACGACATCTTGGTAGGCTGCGGCCTTAGCCGCCAGCGTGTCGCGCAGCTTCTGCACGTTGGGGTAGAGCTGGCGGTGCAGCTCCTCCACGGTGGCGATGTGCATGGCGGTAGGAAAGGTGTCGTTGCTGGACTGCCCGCGGTTGACGTGGTCGTTGGGATGTACCGGCTCCTTGCTCCCCAACACTCCGCCCGAGAGCTCAATAGCGCGGTTAGCTATTACCTCGTTGGCGTTCATGTTGCTCTGGGTGCCCGAGCCAGTCTGGAAGACTACCAGCGGGAAGTGCTCGTCAAGCTTCCCGGCGATCACCTCGTCAGCAGCCTTTACAATCAGCTCAGCCTTGTCGCGGGGCAGCTCGGCAAGCTCGGCGTTAGCTAGCGCCGCGCCCTTCTTGAGAATACCCAGGGCCCGAATGATCGCCCGCGGCATCCGGAACCTCTCAACGCCGATGGGGAAGTTGACAATCGAGCGCTGGGTCTGCGCACCCCAATACTTCTGTGCCGGAACCTCTACCCTCCCCATGGTGTCTTTTTCGATACGGACATTCATCTGGCGCCTCCGAAAATCAATATTCAAGTATTCGAGTAGGGGCGACCCCCAGTGGTCGCCCTGGTTGCAGCCCCAGTGGTCGCCCTGGTTGCAGCCCCAGTGGTCACCCTGGTTGCAGCCCCAGTGGTCGCCCTGGTTGCAGCCCCAGCGGTCGCCCTGGTTGCAGCCCCAGTGGTCACCCTGGTTGCAGCCCCAGTGGTCACCCTGGTTGCAGCCCCAGTGGTGAACGATCGTTCATGGGCAATTTCCATAACCATCCTAAGTACCGCGGTACCGCTAAGCGACTTCGCCGGCGTCAGTTTCAGCCAGCCAAGCGCTTAAGTCCTCAGCAAAGAGCCGCTCCCAAGCCTGGGGCGACTGTCCGGTGAGCTGGTGAAGCGCCGAGAGGCCATCCAGCGCGGTATCGGCGGCCAGCAGCGCCAACAGCTCGGCGTGCCACAGCGGGTGGCGCCGGCTGAGCGACTGGCCGCGCAGCAGGCACTGGGCAGCGGCACGGGAATCTTGCTGGGGCAGTAGCTCCGCCTCCTGGACGCCCTCTTTAGCTAACAGCCTAAGCTGATGGTCAAGGTGTGCCAACCAGGCCTCCCGTGAGGCCCAGCTGTGCAAGAGCGGCAAGAGGGCGGCCTCAATTAGCCA
Organism: Truepera sp.; assembly: GCA_018333895.1. Taxonomy (GTDB): domain Bacteria; phylum Deinococcota; class Deinococci; order Deinococcales; family Trueperaceae; genus JAGXSJ01. The sequence continues at coordinate 21,846 of JAGXSJ010000155.1, read as the reverse complement.
CTCCGGCACTCGCGGCACCGCGCCACGGTACTCCTTGTCGCGGGAGGCGCGGTGCCAGAGGATATGCCCCAGGTGGTAGCTCATTAACCCAGCAGTGCGCGGCGAGCGATCAGCAAAATCCGCCAGCGAGTGGCGCAGCATGCCGACTACTGGGTTAACGCCGCTGATGCGCGTCTCTGCCAACAAGTCGAGCCGCACACTCCCTTCGAGTTTAGCCTGGAGATAGCGCTCAACTACCGGCAAGACCGCCTGCAACACCGCCACCGCCGCCTCAGCCTCGGCTTCGCGCTCGCTCGGGTAGCGGACCAGAAAGGGCGGATAGGTCTTTTCCGCCACGCCCTGATACTTCAAGCGCGGCAACTGCTCCATGTCTCAGTATAGCCCTAGATCTGGATGCCGACCCGCGACCCATCCAGCAGGTGGATGGTATCAGACAGGCGGACGACCCGCGAACGGTAGCCCATGGTGATCGAGTGGGTGCGGGCGCCGTTCTTGAAGAAGCGCACACCTTGCAGCAAGTCGCCATTGGTAATGCCGGTGGCGCTGAAGACGAGGTGCTCGCCAGGCGCCAGCTCTTGGGTGCGATAGACAGTGCCCACCGCGGCACCCATCGCCTCTAGGCGCGCTCGCTCGCTAGCATTGCGCGGTGCAAAACGCCCCTGAATCTCGCCCCCTAAGCACTTCAGCGCTGCTGCCGCCAACACCCCTTCCGGGGCCCCGCCGATACCCATCACGCCGTGGACACCGGTGCCACGAATAGCTGCTGCCAGGGCTGCAATTACGTCCCCATCACCGATCAGCTTGACGCGGGCGCCCGCCTCACGCACCTGCTCGATCAGCGCAGCGTGGCGCGGGCGGTCCAAGATGACGATGGATAGGTCTTCCAGCGCACGGTCGAGCGACTTGGCGATAGCGCGCAGGTTCTCGGCCACCGGCCAAGTTAGATCGATCTGACCTGCCGCGGTCGGCCCGACAATCAGCTTCTCCATATAAGTATCCGGTGCCTTAAAGAGACCCCCTTTTTCGGACAGGGCGATCACTGTCACGGCGTTTTGGACGTTCCTTGCGGCTATCCCGGTTCCCTCAACCGGATCTACGGCGATATCGACCGGCCAGGAGTCGGGTTTAGCTTGACCAACCCGCTCGCCGATAAAGAGCATCGGGGCCTCGTCGCGCTCCCCTTCGCCAATAACGACCTCGCCGTCGATATCGAGTTCGTTCAGAACGCGCCGCATGGCCTCAGTACCCGCCTGATCCACCAGCTCGGGATCACCTTTGCCGGCCACTCGGCTCGCCGCAATAGCCGCCTGCTCGGTGACGCGCACCGTGTCAAGAACTAACGCCCGCTCCATATCCATAGCTCGCTAAGCTCCTTCCTTCGCCCCCAGGTCAGTCTCTCATAAGGGCGGTGCGCCAGTGGCGTTGTACTTAGTGCGCCGGGCGCTGCTGATGGCGCTTGTGCAACTCATCGGCCACCTCCTGCAGCGCCACCCCGCGCTCGCGCAGGAGTATGGTCAGGTGGAAGAGCAGGTCCGCCGCTTCACTAGCGAGTTTACGCGGTTCCTGTAGTGCGGCTATGGCGCTCTCGCCGGCCTCCTCGATCACCTTCTGCGCTACCCGGCCCAGGCCCTGCCCGTGCAGGCGCGTCACATACGAGCCTTCCGGCAGTTCGCGCAAGCGCTCTGCCACCACCCGCTCGAGCAGCCCCAGCACTTCACCTAGCGAGGCACTTGGTACCCCCGACAGCGTGCGGTAAAAACAGGAGTGCGCCCCGGTATGGCAGGCCGGACCGCTCTGCCGGACGCGGTACAAGAGCGCATCGCCGTCACAGTCGTAGCGGAGTTCGATAACCTGTTGCCGGTGGCCGCTGGTTTCGCCCTTGCGCCAGAGCGCACCGCGCGAGCGGCTGAAGTAGTGCGCCTCCTTAGTCTGCAAGGTGGCGGCCACAGCCTCGCGGTTGGCATAAGCGAGCATCAACACCTCGCCGCTGTCGGCATCTTGGGTAATGACCGGCACCAGGCCGCCTTCGAAGTTAACGTCCATAGCGCCAGTCTAACCGAGCGCTTGAGCTAAGTCGGCGATTAGGTCGTCAGGGTGCTCGAGCCCCACCGACAAACGCAGCAGATCCCGGGGTGTGCGCGACTCCGGCCCTTCTATGCTGGCGCGGTGCTCGATTAAACTCTCCACCCCGCCCAGACTGGTGGCGCGGGTAAAGAGCCTCACCTTAGCTGCTACTGCCATCGCTGCCGCCTCGCCGCCATGCACCTGGCAGGAGAGCATCCCGCCGAACTGGGACATCTGCCGCCGGGCGATTTCGTGTCCCGGATGCGAAGCCAAGCCGGGGTAGTGTACGGCCTTGACGCGGGGGTGCGCCGCCAAAGACGCCGCGACTTTAGCAGCGTTCTCGCTGTGGCCGCGCAGCCGGTACGGCAGCGTCTTGATGCCGCGCAGCGCCAGCCAGCAGTCAAAGGGCGACGGCACCGCCCCCTCGTGATGCTGAATGGCGCGGATACGCTCGAAGAAGGTGTCATCCTCACGCGCTACCACCACCCCACCCAGCACGTCGCTATGGCCGGCCAGGTACTTGGTAGTGGCGTGCAGCACCAGATCGGCGCCGTACCTAAAGACCGGTTGCAGCGGCGGCGGCGTCCAGGTGTTGTCGCACACCACGCGCGCCCCAGCCTGGTGGGCAAGTGCAGTCACAGCGGCGATATCGGTAATCTTTAGCAGCGGATTGGAAGGGGTCTCGAGCCAGACTAAGCGGGTGGTCTCACGCAGGGCGGCCTCAAAGGCGGCGAGGTCGGCCAAGTCGACAAAGTTGACCGCTAACCCCCAGGGGATAAGCACTTGCTTAAGCAGCTTCTGAATCCCGTGATACATATCGTCAGGGGCAATCACGTGATCGCCGGGATGCAGTGATCGCAAAATAGCACCAGCGGCAGCCGAACCTGACGCGAACGCGGCGGCAGCAGCCCCTCCTTCCAGGACGGTTAGGAGGCGCTCGAGCGCCGCCCGGTTGGGGTTGCCGCTGCGCGTATAGACGTAGCCGTGCGGATATGAGCCATCAGGAGCGCGCTCGAAGGTGGTCGAGAGGTGAATGGGCGGGGTGACGGCGCCGGTAGCCGGGTCAACCTCCGCACCGGCGTGGATGGCCAGGGTCTCGAACTTCAAGGCTTTCGGCCCCCTTCCCCCGAAAAAAGAGCTGGAATGGCTGCCTGGGTATAGGGAAATGAAAGCAGGACCAAGCTTCCCGGCGCATAAAGAGGCACCATCAGCCTAAGGTGTCATAAACTGAATCGGTGTCAGCATAGCCGACTAAGAAGGCTTCGCTTGCAGCTTTAGACCACTCTCTCTCGCCATCTTCTTCAATTAGGAGGATCATCCTGGCAGATGGGTCTTGCTCGAGCAAGCGAGCAAGTGAAGCCGGAACTTCAATCCGCCCCTCCGCGTCTACTTTGACCGGCAACTCAAACGCCTTCATCCAATCTAGTGTAGCACCCCAGGATCGCCGACTAAAGTATGCGAACACGAACCCCCGCCGCCGCCAGCGCCGCGTCGGCCTCGCCGTCAAGCAGCACGTCGCGCATGTCCTCGGGGCTGCCAGCGCCGCCCGAGGCGACCACCGGTATATCCACGGCCCTAGCCACCGCTCGCGTCGCCGCGAGGTCGTAGCCGGTCCTCATCCCGTCGGCGTCGATCGAGTTAAGGACGATCTCCCCGGCGCCCAGCTCTTGCCCCGTTACTGCCCAGGCCAGGAGATCAAGGCTGGTGTTCTTGCGCCCCCCTGCCACGTAAACCTCCCAGCTCGAGCCGAACCGGCGTGGGTACCCAAGGTTTTGAACTTCAAGGATGGCTGAGCGCTGCGTAACCCGTGCCCAGGGCCGCCGTGAGGGTTGCCAGACCTGGTGAGCATGGGTGGGCTTCAGGGTTTCAATCAGACGAACCAATGCCTTTCAATTAGCCGAGGTGGCGAGTTACAATCAGCCGGTGCTCACCTTCTACCCACGCCAGATCGAGCTGCGACTCCTGGAAGCCCTGGAGGACTCGCCGGTAGTGCTGATCCACGGCCCACGTCAGTGCGGCAAGACCACGCTGGCCCAAGTCATCGGCGAGCCCAGAGGCTACATCTATCTCAACTTCGACGAGGACGTACTGCGGGGCGCCGCCGAGGCCGACCCGGTGGGCTTCGTCGCCGATCTGCCGGAACGCGCCATCCTGGATGAAGTCCAGCGGGTGCCAGGACTCTTTTTGGCCTTGAAGACGGTGGTCGATCGTCGGCGCACCGCCGGCCGCTTCATGCTGACCGGCTCGGCCAATGTGTTGCTGGTACCGAAGCTCGCCGACTCGTTGGCTGGCCGCATGCAGCTCCTGCGCCTCCATCCCTTATCACAAAGCGAGCTGGCGCGGCAGAAGTCAAGCTTTCTCGAAGCGTTGTTCGGCGGCGGATTCAGGCTGACTGGGACAATCCGTGTTTTTGAGGACAGGATTCAGCTTCCCCGGGTTGGCGAAGTGCGCCTGAAAGAAAATAACTATTTGCCATTAGGAAAACATTCGTCGGCCTCCGTTACTGAACGTGCTGGTCGTTGGTTCGTTTCCGCGCAAACAGTCGCACCCGTAGCGCTCTGTGCAGGCAATGAAAAAGTTTTGGGTATAGATGTAGGTGTTTCCCGGCTGGCCGTCTTGAGTGATGGCACAGTCTATGACAATTCCAAAGCGCTTGGACATGCTGAACGCCTGCTTCGTGTGCGTCAAAAAGCTGTATCAAGAAAAGTTAATGGCTCAAAGAACAGGCAAAAAGCCGCTACCCGCTTAGCGCGACTGCATTATCGCATCACCAATATCCGCAAAGACGCCATCCACAAAGCAACTTCGGCTGTGATAGCCAAACAGCCTGGCGCGGTTGTGGTGGAATCTCTGAACGTCAACGGCATGTTGAAAAACCACACCCTTGCCAAAGCAGTTTCCGACGCCTCTATGAGTGAGTTTTTAAGACAAATCCGCTACAAGGCTACGTGGAACGGAATTCGGGTTGTGGAAGCGCCGGTTTTCTTCCCCTCGTCAAAGATGTGTGCTGTCTGTGGCTCAATTAATACCAGCCTCATTTTGGTGGACAGAAAATGGACTTGTCCCACCTGCGGCTCAGTCCTCGACCGGGATGTGAACGCCGCAAATAACCTAAAAAACCTGGCCGTCAGTTCGACGGCGACAGCCTGCTGTCCTGGGAGCGCTGGTTTCATCCTGCGGGTACTCGCAGGATGGAACGAAACTCCTAGTTGGGCAGGAACCAAACACCGTTTACCCTCCGGGATAAATGGGTAAGCTTTGGAGAACGGTAGCGATCGTTCAAGGTATAAAAGATGTCCGTCACCATCGCAAATTCTAAGGATTAGTCCGCGCCAGAGCCGCTGGGGGTATCTCTCGAACACGAACCCCCGCCGCCGCCAGCGCCGCCTTGACCTCCCCTACGGTGTACTGCCCGCTGTGAAAAATCCCCGCCGCCAGCGCCGCGTCGGCCTCGCCATCAAGCAGCACGTCGCGCATGTCCTCGGGACTGCCGGCGCCGCCCGAGGCGACCACCGGTATATCCACGGCCCTAGCCACCGCTCGCGTCGCCTCGAGGTCGTAGCCGGTCCTCATCCCGTCGGCGTCGATCGAGTTAAGGACGATCTCCCCAGCGCCCAGCTCTTGCCCCGTTACTGCCCAGGCCAGGAGATCAAGGCTGGTGTTCTTGCGCCCTCCTGCCACGTAAACCTCCCAGCCCGCACCGTCTAGCCTCCGCTTGGCATCGATTGAAAGCACCACCGCCTGCGACCCGTAGTGATCCGCAGCTTCCCGGATCACTCGTGGGTTGGCAACCGCCCCCGAGTTAATCGAGACCTTGTCGGCCCCGGCCAGCAGCAGGCGGCGGAAATCCGCTAGCGTAGCGACGCCGCCGCCGATGGTCAGCGGCATGAAGCACTGCTCGGCTACCTGCGTAGCGATATCTAGTATCAGGCTGCGCCCCTCGCTGGTAGCGGTGATGTCGTAAAAGACCAGTTCGTCGGCACCCTGGGCGTCGTAGCGCTTAGCCAGCTCAACCGGGTCGCCCACGTCGCGCAGCTCGCCCTTTTCGGCCCTGCCGAACTGCACGCCCCGCGTGACGCGCCCGGCATGGACATCCAGGCAGGGGATGATCCGTTTGGCTAACACATCCAGAGCATACCGCTCAGGGCAAAGCTGGTAACCTCACAGCGGTTTTCACAAATGCTGAGTCGGCTAGGTGCAGGTATCATCTTCGCAAAGACGTCCTAGGCAACGATTCGTAGTCCTGCGAGCACCCGCAGGATCAAACCAGATGATACCTGCTATCAGGCATCTTTACGGCGGGGGTCCAGGGCGTCACGCAGGCCGTCGCCAACCATGTTGAGCGCCAGCACGGTGATGACGATGGCCAGACCGGGGAAGGTGACCGCCCAGTGAGCGTCGCGGATAAAGGGGCGGGCAGTGCTGAGCATGCTCCCCCACTCAGCAGTAGGAGGCTGCGCGCCCAGCCCCAGGAAGCTGAGGCCAGCAGCGGACAAAATCGCCCCGGCCAGCGCCAGCGTGACCTGGACGATCACCGGGCTGAGCGCATTGGGGACCACGTGCTTAAACATGATGCGCAGGTCCGACGAACCTGCCGCTTGCGCCGCAGCAACGTAATCTTGCTCGCGCACGGTGAGCACCGCCGCGCGGGTAACACGGGCAAACACCGGGATAAAGGCGATCCCCACCGCGATCATCACATTGACCAGACTAGCGCCTAGCGCTGCCACAATAGCCAAAGCCAGCAAGAAAGCCGGCAGTGCTAGCAGCACATCGACAATCCACATGAGTACCGAGTCAAGCCTGCCACCGTAATAACCTGCCAAGAGCCCCATCAAACCGCCAACCAATAGCGCGATGCCGACCGAGATAAAACCGACCTGCAACGACACTCGGCCACCGTGGATGATACGGCTGAAGACATCACGACCGAATTGATCGGTCCCAAGCAGGTGCTCAGCACTAGGTGGACTGAGCGAATTGCGGAGATTCTGCCGATTGGGCGGGTAAGGGCTGAGCTGGTCGGCAAAAACCGCCGACACGACGAGCACCGCCAGCACCAGTGTCCCTAACACGGCCCGGGGATTACGGCTCAGACTGCGCCACAGCTTGCGGCGCTGGCTACTCGGGCGCATGCTGGTGGTGCCAGCCATGGTGCTATTCATAGCGGGTCCTTAAACGTGGATCGAGATAGGCATAGGTCACATCGACAATCAGATTGACCAGGGCGTAGGTCAGGGCAAACATGATAACCACCCCCTGGACCACCGGGAAGTCTTTGGCACTAATAGCATCGACCGCCAAGCGGCCGATCCCCGGCCAAGCAAAGATCGTCTCAGTGATGACCGCACCTGCCAATAGCCCGCCAAACTGCAAGCCGATCACCGTCACAACCGGGATTAGCGCATTACTTAGAGCGTGGCGGTAGACGATCGCGCGCTCAATCGCCCCTTTGGAGCGGGCAGTGCGGATATAGTCCTGAGTAAGAATCTCGAGCATGGTCGAGCGGGTCATGCGGGTAATGGCGGCAACGGCGCTGGTCGCGAGCGTCAGGGTCGGAAGCACATAGTGCTGCCAGCCCCCTAAGCGCCCAGAGGAGGGCAACCAGCCCAGCAGCACCGAGAAGATTAAGATCATCATCAGCCCTTGCCAGAACACCGGCATGGCCAACCCCGTAAAGGCGAGTACTGTGGCTGAATGGTCGATTGCCGAATTAGGGCGCGTAGCCGAGAGCACACCGATCGGCACACCGATCACTATGGACACCAAAGTGGCTAGCAGCGCCAACTCTATGGTGGCTGGCAGGCGCTGGAGGATCTCTTCCAGCACCGGGCGGCCCGAGCGGATGGAGCGGCCAAAGTCGAGCTGCACCACCCGGCTCAGCCAGCGCACATACTGCACAATCACTGGCTGATCGAGGCCGAGCCGCTCCCTTAAGGCCTGCACCTGCTCTGCCGGCGCCCGTTCGCCGAGCATCAAGCGGGCTGGATCGCTCGGGGTCATGGCCATGATGCTAAAGACGATCACACTGACCCCGAGCATTACTGGGATAATCAGCAAAATACGGCGGAGGATGTATTGGAGCATATTAGGGTGGGTGGGGCGAGTGCCCCACCCGTTTCCATTAGTTCCTAACTAGGTTGTAGAGGCGGTGGTGGCCGGCGGGGTGCGGCACAAAGCCTTCGATATTGGCGCGCAGGCCGTTCTCTTCAGCGGTAACCAGCAAGAAGATCCAGGGGGCTTCGTTGTGGATAATCTCCTGGGCCTCCTTGTAGTAGGCGAGGCGCAGCGCAGGATCGGACTCGGCGCGACCGAGGTCGAGCAGCTCATCAACACGCGGGTTTGAAAAGAAGGTGCGGTTGCCGGGATCGCCGAACTGGCTGCTGTGGAAGAGCGAATAGAGGCCGTAGTCGGCATCGGCGGTAACCGACACCCAACCCAGGATGAACATGTCGTGCAGCCCGGCGGCGGTATCGGCCAGGTAGGTACCCCACTCGAGCACCTGGATCTCGACGTCGATGCCGAGCTCGCCGAGCTGCGCCTGAACCACTTCGGCGACCTGTATACGGAGCGGGTTGTTGTTGGTCCAGATGCTGGTGGTAAAGCCGGCCGGGTGACCCGCTTCGGCCAGCAGTTGCCGGGCTAGTTCGGGGTTGTACTCGTAGACCTCGAGCCCAGGGTGGGCGCCAAAGACGCGCGGTGAGATGGGGGCGGTCGCGCGCACCGCTTGGCCTCGCCAGATCACCTCGACGATGGCATCTACGTCGATGGCATGGTTGAGGGCACGGCGAACCAGCGGATTGTTAAAGGGTGGCTTCTGGACGTTGAAACCGATGTAGTGGGTAGCCAGCGTCTCGACCTTGGCGATCCTGATGTTAGGGTCGGCCTCGAGGCGGCGCGCGTCGAGGGGCTCGAGCCCATAGACGATATCAACAGCGCCGGTCTCTAATTCTATAGCCCGTACCGTCCCCTCGGGGATAGGCCGGAAGACTATTTGCGAAGGCAGCACCTCGCCACCCCACCACTCGGGGTTGCGCTCGAGCACAATGCGCGAGGCGGTCTCCCAGAGCACAAACTTAAACGGCCCGGTACCGACCACCACGCGGGTGCCGTAGTCTTCGCCGGCCGCGGTCACAGCCTGCTCGTTAAGGATCGAGGTGGCGGTGTGGGCTAGGTGGCTAAGCATCGGTACAAAGGGGGTCTTGGTCGTAATGGTCAAGGTTAGATCATCGACCACCACGATATCGTCGATGAAGGTGACCAAGAACGCTGGCGTTGCAGCAAAGGCCGGGTCGCGCAAGCGGTCGAGCGTGAACTTGACATCCGAGGCACGCAGCAGCTCGCCGTTATGGAAAGTGACGCCGTCGCGCAGCCTAAACTCCCAGGTCAGCTCGTCGAGCTGGGTCCACGACTCGGCTAAGCCCGGCACGAGCTGGAGATCTTCTTGCTGCACGACGAGCGTGTCGTAGATCTGGCGCATGATCCGCGCCGAGGGCAGGTCGTTGGTCCGGTGCGGGTCGAGGGTGACCGCATCAGCCCCTTGGGCTACGGTAATGGTATAGGCCAGAGCACTGCTGCTAAAGAGCAGGCCAAAAACAACAAATAGGACTAGGATTCGCTTCACGAGAACCTCCATGATGTTCGAGATGCCGCTGGGTTACTGCCAAACATTGGCGCTAACTGCGCCCTGAACATCCTCCCTTCCACTATACGCGAGTGCCTTGGCACTCAAAAGTTACTGACAAGTGTAACAAGTTCCAAGACGTTGTGTGCGGTATCGGCGCAACAGCCAGGCTGGTTACCTCCCTCTGGCCTAAACACGTTCCAGTCGTCATGGCATAGTCTATAGTGTAGTCATTAGTGTATACCGTAGCGTAGCGGGTCAGCAGCGATGCCTCGACCACGTAGTTGGTGGCGTCGTGTAGTATATATCCCGTAGAGTAACCGAGGTAGCACATGACCCTAGTCAAAGAGCGGCTGGAAACCACTCGTAAACCCCTCAAGTTCACCTACCGGGAGCTGCTGGCGCTCGACCGGGCAGGCGTTCTTGAGGGTAAGCGGTTGGAACTTATCGATGGAGAGCTGATCGAGATGTCACCGCCGAACCCACCCCACGCGATTGCCACGACCGAATTAGGTGAAGCCCTCATCCTGGCTCTTGGAGAGCGGGCCAAAGTCAGTGTGCAGAACCCCTTGCGCCTGTCACCCGACCTGAACGACAGGAACTTGCCGCTACCCGATATCGCTGTCATCGCGCGCCGCGCCTACCGTGACCATCCTCAGCCCGAAGATGTCTACTTCCTCATCGAGGTAGCGGACACCAGCCTCATTGACGACCGCGGCAAGAAGCTCGAGCTCTATGCCGGCAACGGCATCCCCGAGTACTGGATCGTCAACCTCCTGGATCAGCAGATCGAGCTCTATACCGAGCCCAAAGGCCGGGAGTATCTCACCCGCCGCACCTTCGGGCTGACGGAGAGCTTCGCCCCGGCGCGGTTCCCCGAACTGAAGCGGCAGTGGCTGCCGGAGGGGCTGCTCGAGCCTCAGCCATAAACCTTAACGGCATAACAGCGACAGCAGCTCGCTGTGGTGGGTCTGCGGATAGAAGTCGTACGGCTGCACCTTCTCTAACCTAAACCCCGCCCCCACAAAGTGCGCTACGTCCCGCGCCCAGGTCGCCACGTCGCACGAGACGTAGATGAGCCGCGCGGCCTGAGAGGCGATAATCGCTTCACGCACCGGTTTGGCCAGCCCAGCGCGGGGTGGATTAACGGCGATAAGGTCAATTTCAGGCGGGATAATTACCTGCTTGGCGTCCGCCCGGACAAACGTCAGGTTACTCAGGCCCAGGTGCTCAGCGTCGCGCTCGCCGCGGGCCACGCTGCCGCGATCCAGCTCCCAGGCCACTACCCGCTGGGCCTTAGCGGCCAGGTGCATGGCGATAACGCCACTGCCGGCGTAGAGGTCGAGCGCAGTATGGACCTGATCAACCCAGGCCTCCAGCTCTCCGTAAAGCAGGCTCGCCGCGGCCGGGTTGGGCTGTGCGAAGCTGGTGGTGGTCACCGTGATGTCGAAGCGGCCGTAACGCTGGACGATCGTGCGCACACCCGCCAAGCGCTCCGAGCCGCGGCGAAAGCGCCCGCGCGGATCAAAGGCGGCGTAGCCGACGCCGGTGATACCTACCCGCAGCAGCCGATGGGCAAAGCTCAGGTACTCCCTGGCCGGCCTGTCGGCGATCAGGCAGGCCAGCACCGTTCCCGCTGCGTTGCAGCGCAGAGCCAGCTCGCGTATCCCTTTAGGCGTGTTCCAGCCGGGCCACTGCTGCCACAGCGCGTTGAGGCTGTTATGCGCAACCGGATCAGAGTACAGCGCCACCGGCTCATGGCTTTCCGGAAGCCGGTAGCCAAGAGCCTGCCCTACCACCGCGGGTTGCACAGCATGGCGATAGCCCCACAGTTCAGGCGAGGCCCGCAGGGGCGGCACCGCGACCTCCTGGCCGAGGCTCCGCAGCAGCGCGTCGTGGATCACCTGGTGTTTGAGCTCGAGCTGCTTGGCATAGTGCATATGGCTGTAGTCGAGACCGGGGTGAGGGCTGCGGTCGCAGCGGGCCGGATCGGGTGCCAGCACTGCCTTTACCGTCCCTTGCAAGACGCCCGCACGCAGCTTTAACTCGGCCTCCACCTCTTCGCCAGGGATGCCGCCTTTGACCAGCGCTACCTGACCGTTTGGGAGCCGCGCCAGCGCCGCGCCGCCATGTACCATCTTGAGCAGCGTTAGAGTCACAGAGGCAGTCTAGCGCAGCGGCGCAGGGGCTGTCCGAATACTCAAGGGCTCGAGACCGATAGCTGCTATACTAAGGCGCTATGAACCGTTCCCTGCAAGAGCTAATCGAACTCACCGTCTTCGGGCTGATCGCTCTGCTGGTGGGCGTAGGGGTGTTGTGGCTGGTCGGCTGGCTGCTAGGCCTTTTTAGCGTGCTCCTGACCTGGCTTGCCGGGCTGATCTGGTCGCTGTTGAAGTTCATCATCCCCATCGCCATCATTGCCGGTGCCGTCTACTTCCTGGTCAGGCTGGCGCAGCAACCCAAGCCTGCGCCAGCAACGCCGGTCGTACCCTTCGCCGCGCCACCCTCCCCCACCGTATCGACCCCTGACACCACCAGCAGCGACCAGGCTGCCGCTGCTGATAGTCAAACTAACGAAACCCAGCAAGATGGCAACAAACCTGCCTAGCTTAAAATCTGGCTCCTCCTCAGCCGCGTGTCATTTACCTGGGCTAGATTAAAAAGGTGAAACGCGCTTTTTTGCTGAGCCTCATCCTGCTGCTGCCTGGCTGCGTCTCGCGTAGCGACACGCTAGCGCCACTGATCGTCATCAGCGACCCCAAGGCAGGGGCGGTGCGCACCGCCGAAGGGTTAGTGGTACGCGGCTTTGCCATGGACAACCGCGGTATCACCGCGTTACGGGTCAACGGCACCGATCTGCTGGCCAGCCCGTTATACCAGGCCGAGCGCGGCAAGCAGCTCGTCGAGTTTGAGTTTCTGGCGCCCAGCCGCGGCGAGGGGACCAGGGTCTTTATCATCGAAGCCCAAGATGCCCACGGGTATGTCAGTACCTTGCGCTACGAGCTGCTGATCGACACTACGCCGCCCGAGGTAGTGCTCAAGCCGCTCGAGCGCCTGGCCGGCAACCGGGTGCGGGTCTCCGGCACCGCCCGCGACAACGATAAGGTGGCTCAGATTATCGTCAACGGCGTGCAGATCACCTTTGCCCCGATGCCTGAGCGCTCCTTTTCACTCGATGTCGAGGGGCCTAATGTGCAGGTAGTGGTGATCGATCAGGCTGGCAATCGCACCGAAGCCAGGCCTTAGCCGAGCCTGACGCGGACAAAGCGGTCGCGCCCGCGCTGCAGCACCACCGGTCGGCTCACGTCAACTTGCAGGTTAGCATCTGTGACCACCTCGCCATCAAGCCTAAGGCCACGGTTCAAAATCAGCCGCCGCGCCTCGCCGTTAGAGGAGGTCAGCCCTACCAGGCTAGCTAGCTTGCAGATCCAGATCCACCCCGCCTCGGTCTCGGCAACCGGGATCTGCTGCTCGGGGAGATCATCGGGGATGCCGCCCCGCGCCACGAAGTCGTAGCGCTCTTCGGCCTGGGCAAGGGGCTCCGGGCCGTGGTAGAGGCGCACCAGTTCGCGGGCTAAGACGCGATGTGCCTCTTTGATGTCATGCTCAATGAGCGCCCTGGCTTCGCTCAGATCGACCTCGGTGCACAGCTCAAAGTAGCGATACAAGAGCGGATCCGGCACCAGCATGGCTTTTTTGAACATCACCTCGGGCGCCTCGGCGATGCCGAGGTAGTTGCCTAGCGACTTGGACATCTTTTCGACACCGTCAAGCCCCGGCAGGAGCGGCACCGTCAGGGCGACCTGCGGCTCCTGACCGTATTCGCGCTGAATGTCGCGGCCCACCAGCAGGTTAAAGAGCTGATCGGTGCCGCCTAGCTCGATATCGGCCCGGATCGCCACCGAGTCGTAGGCTTGCGCTAGCGGGTAGAGCAGCTCGTGTACGCTGATCGGGGTGCCGGCAGTGTAGCGGGACTTAAAGTCCTCGCGCTCGAGCAGTCTTGCCACAGTATAGTTTGCTGCTAGCCGGATGATCTGGGTGAAGTTAAGCGGCTCGAGCCAGCTGGAGTTGTGCATAATTTCGAGCTTCTCCGGGTCTGGATCGAGAATTTTGGTCGCCTGGGCGATATAGGTCTCGCCATGGCGGCGAGTCTCCTCTAGCGTTAGGGCAGGCCGGGTCTTGGAGCGGCCGGTCGGGTCGCCGATCATGGCGGTGAAGTCGCCGATAATGAGCACGACCTTATGCCCCAACTCCTGGAACTGCCGCAGTTTGCGCAGCACCACGGCATGACCGAGGTGCAGGTCGCTGCTGGAGGGGTCCACGCCCAGTTTAACGCGCAGCGGCTGGCCGGTCTCTCCTGAGCGGGTGAGTTTTTCAATTAGCAGCGCTTCGGTGTGCAAGTGCTCAGCACCGCGCTTAATCAGCGCCAAGCTGGCCGGTAGCTTCATGAAATCCTCCGCGGGCCCCCGTCCGGGGCCAGTGTAACAGACCTCTGCCGCGCTGTAGCCTGAGGGCCCATGTCACTAAGGCGCTATGCGCCCCGGGTCAAGCTGGGTCGTAAAGCCTACAGCGGTTTTCACAAATACTGAGTCGCCTTAGCGCAGGTATCATCTCTGCAAAGGCGCCCTGGACAACGATTCGCAGTCCTGCGAGCACCCGCAGGATCAAACCAGATGATACCTGCTATATAACCACTGCAGCGCCGCCTAGCAGGTATGATCCTGACGTGCGACCCCGCCCGAAGGAGCGCCCGGCATGACCCAAGCGATACCCTCCTGCACGTTCGTGATCTTTGGCATCAGCGGTGACTTGGCGGCCCGCAAGCTCATCCCGGCGCTTTACAATCTGCATCGGCGCGAATTGCTTGCACCTGAGACGCGCATCGTCGGCTTTGCCCGGCGCGACTGGGGGGACGCGCAGCTCCGCCAGGAAGCTCAGCAGGCCCTGGAGACCTTCGCCGCCGAGGCGCTGGACGAGACCTGGCCGAGCTTCGCGGCGCGGCTCAGCTTTGTTCAGGGCAGCTATGACGACATGGACCGCTACCGAGCGCTGAGCGCCCACCTCGACCGGCTCGATACCGCAGCAGGCCGTATCTTTTACACTGCCACCCCGCCGAGCACCTACAACGAGATCGTGCGCTCCCTGCGGGTGTCTGGACTCAACCGCCACGAAGGCTTCGTGCGTCTGGTAGTCGAAAAACCGTTCGGCCACGACCTGGCGAGCGCGCAGGTGCTCAATCGCGAGATCGAGCGGTCCTTTGCCGAGTCAGAGGTCTATCGGATCGATCACTATCTGGCCAAGGAGACCGCGCAGAACATCGCTGTGTTGCGCTTTGCCAACACCATCTTCGAGCCGCTGTGGAGCAATCAGTATGTCGATCACGTACAGATCACCATGGCCGAAGACCTCGGCATCGAAGGGCGCGGCAGCTTCTATGAGGAGGCCGGGGTGCTGCGCGATGTGTTTCAGAACCACCTGTTGCAGCTCGTAGCGCTCATCGCCACCGAACCGCCGGCGCGCTTCGACGCCCAGAGCGTGCGCGACGAGAAGGTCAAGGTGCTCAGGGCGACGCGCTGCATAGCGCCGGAGCGCGCCGTCAAAGGTCAGTACGTCTCGGCAGGCAAGCTCAAGGGCTACCGCGAGGAGCCAGGGGTCGCACCCGACTCCAACCAGGCCACCTACGCCGCCGCCGAGTTCGGCATCGACACCTGGCGCTGGGCCGGAGTGCCGTTCTTCGTCCGTTCCGGTAAGCGGCTCAAGGCCAAGGTGAGCGAGATCGTGTTGCACTACAAAACGCCGCCGCATATCCCCTTCGCGCTCGAGCGCCCGGTAGCTGCTGACCAGCTCATCTTGCGCCTCCAGCCCAACGAAGGAATCTCGCTGTGGCTCGACGCTAAGGCCCCCGGCCAGGGGATCAAGCTGCGCCAGGTTAGCCTCGATTTCGCTTATGAGCAGCAGTTCGAGCGTAGCAGCCCCGACGCCTATGAGACGCTTCTGCAAGATATCTTGATGGGCGACCCCACGCTCTTTATGCGCAGCGACGAAGTTGAGGAGCAGTGGAAGATCGTTACCCCACTGCTTGAGGCCTGGGACAACGATGACGATCCGGCTTTTTACGCCGCGGGCTCCTGGGGACCCAAGGAAGCCGATCAGCTGCTCGCCAGTCGCGGGCGTCGCTGGCACAGTCCCGATAACGACAAGTCCGGCGCATAGGTCGCTAGCCCGCCGCATGGATCTACAGTTCGACGTTCTGGAAGGCATTTGTGTCAATTCAGGTGATGGTGGAGATGGCTGCTAGCCTGCTGGGGAAAAACCCTGTAGGGCTACTCCTGACTGGAGTGTATTCCATGCCTGAGGCACCCCCCAGCGGCAAGGCGTGGTAAAATTGCCCAGTTTGGTTCGCCTTGGATAACACATGGATTCCACGCTGCTCGTTCTTATTCTTGTCTCTTTCCTTGCCTTCTGGTGCGCTATTTGCTTCGCTGCTTCAGTGCTCGGCGGCTGGCACTCGCTAGCCCGCCACTACCGACAGCTGCGACCATTTAGCGGCCAGCGCTGGCGCTTTAGCAGCGGGTCGCTGGGGCTAGCCAGTTACAGCTTCTTCTTGACCGTGGGCGCAAACCCAGAAGGGCTCTTCCTGGCCGTGTCATGCCCCTTGCGCCTTGGCCATCCACCGCTCTTCATCCCTTGGTCGGAGGTGGCAAGTATCGAGCCTCAACGCTTCCTGTCCTTCCCAATGGTGAGGTTTCGCTTTAAGCAAGCGCCGAAGGTGTCGCTGGCAGTATCCCGTAGAGTCGCTTTAGCCATGGCCAAGGAGTCGAACCGGCCGATTGGCTAATCGCCAAGAGGTTATACGGTTACACCGGTAGCTCGCTGCGTTATAGTAGGGCCATGAGCGAGCGCAAAATCCGGGTCATAATCGCCAAGCCTGGCCTAGACGGCCACGACCGCGGCGCCAAGGTGATCGCCAGGGCGCTGAGGGATGCCGGGATGGAAGTCATCTACACCGGCCTGCGCCAGACCAGCGAGATGATCGTCAGCGCTGCCATCCAAGAGGATGTCGATGCGGTGGGCTTATCGATTCTGTCGGGTGCGCACATGCACTACTTCCCCGAGGTCATAGCAGGGCTCCAGGCTCGCGGCGGTGAGGATATCTTGGTCTTCGGCGGCGGTATTATCCCACACCAAGATCTCGATAGTCTCAAAGCGCTCGGCGTGGGCGCCGTCTTTACCCCCGGCACTAGCACTCAGGTGGTGGTGGAGTACCTGCGCGAGGCCGTAGCGGCGCGGAGGGGGCCATAGCCCTCAGCTCTCATCAAAACCACCTTAGTCGCCGTTTCTCACACAAAAGCCTCATCACCAGCAGCTTCATGAACTGATTAGCCCTTGTCCTATCGCTAATCCGTGACAACCTTTGCCGCCAAGCTTCTCATCATTAGCGGCCTTAGCTCATACGGGCCTCAGTAACAATTGTTAAGTTGGCAAGCGGGCACGGCCCCCAATAGAGGCCCTATTTTATGGCGCATTGTCTTCGCTTGCTCATCCTTATCCTGGCCCTAACGGGCACGGTAGTGATGGCAAGCGGAGCCTACGCCTTGCTGGTGGTCCAAAGCGGCGACACCTTGGGCGCCATTGCTCAGCGTTACGCTATTAGCGTAGATGACCTGATAGAGTTTAACCGGCTAAGCTCGACCAGCCTCCACCCCGGCGACCTGCTCAAGGTCCCTTACGTGGCAGCCATGGGTGGCATAGCCGAGAGCGACCCGCTCCCCCCACCGGGCTTCCGCTGGCATATCTTGCAGCCCGGCGAGACTATTAGCTCGCTGATGGTCCGCTATAACCTGAGTCTTGCCGCTATCGTCGGCGCCAATCCTGGTATCTCCTCGCTCGACCGCCTGCCGGTAGGGCTTGAGCTGCTCATCCCGCCCGGCGAAGGCATGATGGTGGCGCTCGAGCCCGAGCAGACCGTGCTCGATCTGGTGAAGATCTACGGCGTCAGCCCGGTGGCTTTGGCCCGCGCCAACCAGATCGGCTCACCTGCCGACTTGCGGCCCGGTCAGCTGCTGTTTTTACCCGGAGTGACACCGCGCCATGCCCTCGACCGCTTAGCTGAGGTGCGCGAGCGGGAGAACACCTACATCTGGCCGGTACACGGCCGACTGACCTCGTTTTTTGGTCCCCGCCGACTGGGCATGGGCACCTCCAACTTCCATAGCGGCCTCGACATCGCCGCCCCGACCGGCACGCCAGTGGTAGCCGCTCGAGCCGGCACGGTCACCTTTGCGGGCTGGTCAAACCGCGGTTTTGGCAACCTGGTCAAAATCCGCCACGCCGGTGGCGCTGAGACCTGGTATGCCCACTTCAGCCGCATCCTGGTAACGGTCGGGCAGCAGGTGCGCCAGGGCGAAGTAGTGGGGCGCATCGGTTCTACCGGTATCTCTACCGGGCCCCACCTGCACTTTGAAGTACACGAGGGCGGACGGCCCCACGATCCGCTCCGCTTCTTGCGTTAGAACTCCACTTCAAGCCACAAAATCCGCCCGCAACTGGGGCAGCGGGTGACTTCCTGCGCCTTGTGAACTTTCTGCACCACATGGATGGGAAGGCGCATGTTACAGCCTGCGCAACGCTGCTGCCGCACCGCTGCTAGCCCCAGCCCGCGCTTGGAGCGCCGCACCTGCTCGTACTGCTTTAATAGCTCTGGGTTTAGTTCACGCGCTACCGCAGCGCGCTCACCGGCGATGGCAGCAATCTCCCGATCGATTTGCGCCACTCGCGCCTGCTCAGCCTTAACCAAGGAGTCAAGTTGAGGCTTAAGCTCGGCTAGCTGTCGTTGCAAAGAGGCGATCTCGGTGGCTAACTCCTCTAGTTGCTCAATCAGCGGCAAGGTGTCGGTCTCTAGCTCCTCAACCCGGGTGGCAAACTGCAACTCCTGATTTTGGTACTGCGCCGCTTCCTTGCCGCTGCTAGCCCGGACGGCCGAATCGGCAGCCGCTTTGCGGCGCGCCACTAAGTCCTTAAGCTCGAGCTCGTTGGCGTTGATCTCGCGCCGCAGTTCGTCATGCCGTTGGAGTTGAATGTTTAACGCCGCCTGCAGTTCTTCCTGGCGGCGGCGCATGGTGAGGAGATCATCTGGGGTGCGCTTTTTATCTTCTTCAAGCGCGTCCAGGTTCAGATCGAACCGTTGGACATGACTGAGCTTCTCGAGCATTGGTCCTCCAGCCTCAGCTTACCGCGCAGCGGCTCGAGCCAAGGCGCCAATTAGTCTAGCATCTTCACTTAGCAGGCTCGACTGACTCACCATCACACGATCACCAGTGGTCGCCCACAGCGGTTTTCACAAATACTGAGTCGCCTTAGCGCAGGTATCATCTCTGCCAAGGCGTCCTGCGAGTAAACCGCAGGATAGAGAACGATTCGCAGTCCTGCGAGCACCCGCAGGATCAAACCAGATGATACCTGCTACAACATGTAAGAATACGCCATGGAAGAATCGGTCGAGCATTATGTCGCACAATGGAAACCGTATGCCACAGAGGTACAATGTTTTGCGCGAGCTGAGGGCAATCCGCTCTTAGAAGTTCGGTTGCTGGGGCGCATCATCCATGTTTTCGAGCGAACTAACCCGTATCTGCTGCCGCCCGGCCCGGCCATGCTTATCCTCAACCCCATGGCTGAGCAACTGACCCCGACCGAGGTGGCTACCCCCGGGCTAGAGGTCATCGGCCTAAGCCGCCTTAAGGCCTGGGGCCGCATCCTCTTCAGGCAGTCTCACACGGTGGTCATTGACGCCGGGGCCCCCTTGGTCGTGAGCGTGCTGGCGGGCGTCCCCACCTCTGTGGCGGTAGGCGATATGGTGACATTTGTGTCGCTAGCCCCCATTCACGGCTTTGCTGTGCCGCCCGAGCGGCCAGTCGCAACATCCACAGCCGCGGAGGCGCTCTAGAGCTGAAGCAGGCTAAGCCGTGGCTGGCCAGCGCGCGAAGCTGCGCTCTCAAGGTACCCAGCCGAGTCGTACCGGAGGAGCCCAACTACCTCCTTAACCCCGTGCATCCTGCTTTCGAGCAGATCGCTCATGAGAGCACTGTCTATCAGGTCGATGCGCGCTTGTGGCGTGAGTGAGCGACCGGCCGGTCGCTCCTTGCTACACTGACTGCCTGTGGCCGACCCCCTCTACCCCGCCCCCATCGCTCGCGTAGTGCCGGGTTCACCTGCCGCCAAAGCCGGGGTGCAGGCGGGCTGGACGCTACTTGCGGTCAACGGGGTCGCCATCCCGGATATCCTCGCCTACCGGCGGGAACTGGCGCGTGGGGAGACCACGCTGCGGGTGCGAGACCCTCACGGCCAGCCGTTAGAGTTCACCGTTGAGTGGGAAGACCCCGGCCTAGAGTTCGACGAGGTAATCTTCGACGGCCTGAGGCTGTGTGCCAACCAGTGCGAGTTCTGCTACGTCCACCAGATGCCTAAGGGGATGCGCAAGAGCCTCTACCTCATGGACGACGATTTTCGCACCAGCTTCCTCTACGGCTCGTTCGTGACGCTGACTAACCTCACCGAGGCCGACATTGCGCGCATCCTGAATGAGCACTTGAGCCCGCTCTACCTCTCGGTACATGCTACCGACGAGGCACTGCGGCGCGAGATGATGCGCTGGTGGCGGCTTAAGGTCAAGGATCAGCGGGCCACCAGCCTCGACTATATGCTTAAGCGCCTGGCTCCCATCGACCTCTACACCCAACTGGTGCTGGTGCCGGGCCGCAACGACGGCGAAGAGCTAACTGCCTCCCTGGAGTATCTAGCCACTCACGACCATGTGCTGGCAGTAGCCTGCGTACCGGTCGGGCTGACCGCTCACCGGGTCAACCTCCCTAAACTCCGCCCCTTTACGCCGGAGGAGGCGCGCGACGCGCTGCAGCGCATCCACACCATCCAGCGGCGGCTGCTGCCGGAGCGAGGCAGCCGCTTTGCCTTTGCCAGCGATGAACTCTACCTCTTAGCTGGCGAGCCGCTGCCACCCGCCGAGTCCTACGAAGGCTTTCAGATGCTCGAGAACGGCGTAGGGATGGTGCGCGACTTTTTGTCCGAACCGCTCCCACCGTTGCCTGCGCGGCTCGAGGCGCCCAAGCGGGTGCTACTAGCTACCGGCCAGCTGTTTGCGCCCATCCTGGCGCAGGCGGTCGAGCCGCTAACCCGAATCGACAGGCTCTCGCTGACAGTCCGCGCCTTAAAAAACCGCACCTTTGGGGAGGTTACCACCGTCGCCGGGCTGTTAGCAGGTCGCGACTTGCTCACGCAGATCGCGCCCGGCGAAGCCGACCTGCTCTTGGTCTCGCCCAATGTGCTGAAGTACGGCACCGAGACGCTGCTCGACGAGCGGACCTTAGGCGACTTGCGGCGCGAACTGAAGATGGCGGTGATGGTCGGCGGCAGCACTCTTAGAGCCCTGGGGGAGACGGTGCTGTCGAGCGTGCAAGTAAGCTCATTGCCGCAGTTCGGCTTTTCGACTCACGCCGTCAAGGAGCAAAACGCCGAGGTGCGCTTAAAAGCTGGGTGAGACATTGACCTTACAACTCACTTAGCTATATACGGCGGTTTTCACAAATACTGAGTCGCCTTAGCGCAGGTATCATCTCTGCAAAGGCGTCCTGCGAGTAAACCGCAGGATAGAGAACGATTCGCAGTCCTGCGAGCACCCGCAGGATCAAACCAGATGATACCTGCTATAAGCCCTGATGGTGAGCAGGGGCCCTTGTTTTTTGGAGATTCGATACACTTAGACCGGCTTAAGCTGTTAAGATGATGGTGGGAGTAGCATGTCCGAGGTCACACGGTTTTCCACCATCAAGCGCCAAGGCTATCTGCTGGCTCTAGTGCTGGGTGGCAGCGCAGCACTAGTGGTGGCGCTGCTCGACCATAACGGTGTTGCCACCGCGCCGGCGACCCGCCTGATGACCTGGTTGATGGTCGGCGGCCTGACCTTGAGCGGCCTGGCGCTGGCGCTGCGCCTGATTAGCCCCACCGTGCTCGAGCGCCTGGTGCTCGGTCTAGCGTCGCTGTTTTTTGTGAGCCGGTTTGGCCTCGAGCTGACTTCGCCGATGCCCTCGCTCGAGCATTTTAGCTGGGCGCCCATCATCTGGGTGCTGGCCTCGCTGGTCTAT
>JAGXSJ010000154.1 GCA_018333895.1 Truepera sp. | reverse complement strand
AGCTCTTTGGTGCCGGTAGCGACCAGCCGGGTGGCTTCGTAGAGGATCTCGCCAGCATCGCGTGAGACCTGCTGCCCACGCAGCTGCGGGATGATGCAGAAGCTGCACTGATGGTTGCAGCCCTCGGCGATCTTGAGGTAGCTGTAGTGCCGCGGCGTGAGCTTGACCCCTCGGGAAGAGCCCTCAGGGCGAGCCCCTGACAAGGGTATTAAGCGCGTGAAGGGGTTATCGTCAGGCGGGAGCACGGCGCGCACGCTGGCCATCACCCCCGCCACGTCGGCCTGGCCGGTCACAGCGAGGACGCTCTTGTGCCGGGCCTTAATCACCTCAGGCCGCTCGCCCAGGCAGCCGGTGACGATCACCTTGCCGTTGGCAGCCACGGCCTCGCCGATGGCCTGTAGCGACTCCTCGATAGCCGGCGTGATGAAGCCACAGGTGTTAACCACCACCAGGTCGGCCTCCTCATAACTCGGCACTACGCTATAGCCCTCGCTGCGCAGCTGCGTAAGGATCCGTTCGCTATCGACTAAGGCTTTTGGACAGCCCAGACTAACAAAGCCAATTTTACCGGACATAGGTACTCCGAGCCTTACCAGAGCCGCTGGGCCAGGATGGTCTGCAGGTCCTCTTCAAGGCGCAGCACATTGTCCTGCCGGTAGACTAGGCGCATCTGTGTCTGCCGGTCGAGTAGGAAGATCGCATCGGTATGGGTGAACTGCCCGCCGGCTAGCTCACGAAAACCCACAAAAAAGGCCCGCGCGGCATGGGCAATATCCTCGGCGGTGCCGCTTAGCCCTACAAAGTCAGGGTGGAACTGCGCAGCGTAGTGCTGCATTACCTCCGGCGTATCGCGGGCCGGATCGACGGTAATCATAACGACCTGCACCTCGGCCGGTTCGCCTAGTTGGCGGTAGCTATGAGCTAGCCGGGCCATGGTCAGCGGGCAGATGTCCGGGCAGCGGGTGAAGCCGAAAAAGACTACCACCAACCGACCTTGCCACTGCGCTAGGGTAACACGTTCGTTGCCTGCGGCCAAAGTTACCTCACCGAGCGGCCGCGGAGTCTCTAGCAGGGTGCCGTGGAACGCTGGCGCGGGGGTTAGCCACACATAGGCGCCATAAGCAGCTGCGCCGAATAGCGCCAGTAGCGCCAAAAAGACAAATCGTTTCACCTTCCTAGTATACCGGCTGGCGTGCTGATCAAAGCCTGCTATACTAGAGCACAACGCCGATAAGGAGGAACGAGATGATCCGCTCACTACTCCTAGCCGTCGATGCCTCGCCCTGGGGCAAAGTTGCCGCGACTTACGCCACCTACTTGTGCTACAAACTCGATGCCACCCTGGACGCGGTCTATGTGATGGATAGCCGCCTGATTAATATGCCGTACTGGACAGACTACGGTGCCATCAGTCTGCCCACCCGCTTCGCTAGTGAGATGGCTGAGCTGCTCAGCACCCAAGGTACGGCGGTGCTCGCCCAGATCCAAGAGAACGCCGAGAAGGCCGGTATAACCTGCCGCACTGAGTTGCGCACGGGTATTCCTGCCACCCAGATTCTGGCAGCCGCTCAAGATTGCGACCTGATCATCTTGGGCCGCCGCGGCGAGTCGAGCCACTTGGAAGAGGCCAAAGGGCTCGGGGCGGTAGCCGAGCGGGTACTGCACAGCTCGAAGATGCCGGTGATCTTAACCGACGAACACTATACCGAGCTGACCCGCGTGCTACTCGGCTATGACGGCTCGGACCGGGCGCGCGAAGCGATGGTCTACGCTGCCGAGCTGGCCGCCCGGCTCGAGCTGCCCATGCTGGCTATCAGCGTTCACGACAAGCTCGAGCTAGCCGAGGAGCGGCTCAACACCGTCAAAGCCTACGCTGAGGCTCACCGTCTCAACCTCACCACCCTGGCGCTACAGGGCGATCCGGTTGAAGCGATCCTGAATCAGGCGCTGGACGGCGACCTGATCGCCATCGGCGCCTTTGGTGAGGGTCGGGTGCGCGCTTGGCTGCTCGGCTCCACCACCGAAGCTATCCTGCGCGGTTCGATCCAGCCGGTACTGCTGCACCGTTAGAGGTAAAGGCGCTAGCCAAACCACCGGCTACCGAGACATATGCGCCAAGCCTAGCCACACGGGCTAGTGTAACCTAGGACTAGCGCGGGGCCGGCAGCGCCCGACTTCGCCGTGCCGCCCGGCGGTCGGGTAACTCCAGGACAAACTTCGGTTCCCAGCTCACCACGTCCTGATAGCGCAGTAGCAGCTTCCTCAGCCCTCCCGTCTTGATCCAGACTAGGTCGCGCTCATGGAGATCAAGTTTTAGGCAGCGCTGCTGAAGGTCAACGACCACCACACAGTCATAAGCTTTCAGGGCCTTGATTAAGGCGTACAGGCGGGCCTTGGAAGCGCCTGGCCGGAGTCTGGCTCGACTAGTAACCATCATGACCTCCTTTTGAGGCGGAGGGGACGGCGTGCATAGCCAACAAGGGGATGGAGTAGCCCCAAACCGGGGAGGCTAAGTATAGCGCACCTGGCCAAAGTGTGGTAGGGAGAGTTCTGATGTATAATAACTCATGGCTGAGCCTCCCTATTGGGTCGTTACCGACGAGGCCTGCGACCTCTGCGACACCATGCCGGTCGAGCCCGTTATGGTGCCGCTCAACCTCTTCTTTGGCAGTCAGGCCTACACCTCGCGCAGCCTTACGCCGAGCGCCTTCTATCACGAACTGCGCACCAACCCGCACCACCCCACCACCAGCCAGCCTAGCCCGCAGCAGTTTGCTGCCATCTACCAGAGGTTGAGGAGCCGGCCTATCATCAGCATCCACGTCACTGGCGCGCTGTCGGGGACGGTGGCCTCGGCGCGGCTGGGAAGCGATCTGGTGCCGAAGGCTGAAGTCCACCTGCTCGATAGCAAGACCGTCTCCATTGGCCAAGCCTTTCAGGTATACGTGGCCTGCCGGGCGGCGCAGCTCGGTCACAGCCTGGACATTGCGCTTGATTGGGTCGGCAAGACCCGGCGCCAGACGCGCCAGTTCATCACCCTGGGCACGCTCGACTACCTGCGGCGCGGCGGGCGCGTCGGCAAAGTGCAGGCGCTAGTCGGTTCACTGTTGTCGATCAAGCCAATCCTTGAGATCGATAGAGAGTTGGGCGTGTTCAAGGCCATCAGTCGGGCTCGCGGCTTTGCCCAGGCCTTGCAGGCGATGGTCGCGGAGATGCTGCGCAGCGTGCCGGCCGGCACGCCGTTGCGCATTGCTCTCGGCTATGGCGAAGACCCTGCTGATGCCGATGCGCTGCTGGCGCTGATCCGCAAGCACTACCCCATTCATTGGCTGGGCCGGGCCCAGGCTACGCCGGTCCTGGCGGTACACTCCGGCCCGCAGGTGGCTGGCGTGGCTTTTGCGCCGCACGGTTGGCCGTGGGAGACAGTATCGGGATGAGTCACAGCGGTTTTCACAAATACTGAGTTGGCTCAGCGCCGGTATCATCTCTGCCAAGACGCCCTGGACAACGATTCGCAGTCCTGCGAGCACCCGCAGGATCAAACCAGATGATACCTGCTATCAGTTCACCAGCTTGGTCCGCCGCGACTGAAAGTCCATCAGCACGTAGCGCCCGATGGTGTGCGGGGTGGTGAAGTAAGCTTTGCCACGAGTCATGTGCGAGACGCGCTGCACAAAAGCGATCAGCTCCGGGTCGCGGGCCAGCATAAAGGTGTTGATCTGGATTCCTTGGCGGCGGCAGTTACCGACCTCGCGCAAGGTCTCACCTAAGACCAGCGGGTCGAGACCGTAGGCGTTCTTGTAGATTCGCCCGCCCGGCAGGGTGATAGCTGACGGTTTGCCGTCGGTGATCATTACAATCTGCTTCATATCCTTGCTCTGGCGCTTCAAGAGCTTTTGCGCCAGCCGCAAGCCCTCGGCGGTGTTGGTGTGATAGGGGCCGACTTGGGCGGTGGCCAGCTTTGCCAGCGGGATCTCCTCAGCGGAGTTGTGAAACAGCGCAAACTGGATGCTGTCGCCCCGGTACTGGGTGCGGATCAGGTGGGCCAGCGCTAGCGCTACCTGCTTGGCCGGGGTGAAGCGGTCCTCGCCGTAGAGGATCATCGAGTGGCTGCAATCGAGCAGCACCACGGTCGCCGCTGAGGAGTAGTACTCGGACTGCACCACCATCAGATCGTCGTGCTCGAGCTTTAGCTGGCCACCTTCGAAGCCGTGCTTAGCCGCGCTTAAGAGCGTGGCGCTGATGTCGAGGTTGAGGGTGTCGCCAAACTCATAGGGCTTGGGAGCCGCCGAGGTTTCGACGCCGGTGGTTTCAAAGCGGGTGTCATGAGCGCCGAAGCTTGCCTTGCCCGCCGCGCCCAACACCTCCTTGAGGGTGCGGTAGCCCAAAAAGTCGATGGCCTTATCGGTCAGCTCGAACCTGACCTGACCCGGCTCGCCCTGCCCAACACCGCCCTGGCCCGGCTGCTCGGGATCGCCAGCCTCGGGGCGCAGATAGCCTTCCTGCTCGAGCCGCCGCGCTAGCTCCTTAACCGCCTGGCCAAGCTTGGAGTCGAGCCAGTGCTCGGCCTCCATGGCCTGATTAAGCGTCTCCTGGTCGATTAAATCGTTCTGAATCAGAGCCTCGGCGATGGCTTCATAGAGGTCTTGCAGGGTCGGTTGATGGTTAGGGTCGGGGTCCCAGGGGTTGCGGCCAAAGCCTGACTCGAGCAGGCGTTGCTGGAGCAGTTTCATCAGCTCGGCTGCATCGAGGTCGTCCAGGGTCGGCTCGTACTTGCTGTAGCGGGTGGTAGGCATCTCAGTTCCAGCGCCGCCGGGCGGTCGGTGCCAGGTCGGGCTCCGCCGCGCTGTAGCCGCGCTCCTCGCTCCGGGCGATCTGCTTGCGGGCGTAGAGGCCCTCTAGAATAAACTCCGCCGCCACGCCCAACTCGTCCTGGCCAGAGCTGGAGGCGAGCCGACGGGCCGCCTTGAGCAAGCCCGGCACTACCGCCATCAGCTCGGGGAGCTGTTCGGTCTTCCGGGTATCGGGAACCTTAAGGGTATGACCCGCTTCAAAGTAGTCGGTGATCGGTTCGGTAGCCAACTCGCCGGAGAGCCGGCTGAACACCTGCGCCACCGCCCGCCGCACGATGTCGCGGGCGACCGCTTCGCTGCCCTTAAGCTCGCCCTCGTACTCTAGCTCGAGCTTGCCGGTGACCGCCGAGAGCGCGGCGTAGAGGTCGCTGACGCGGGCGATAGGGACGCTCTCGCCCAGGGTATAGGCGCGCCGTTCGGCGCTGGAGATTACGTTCTCCAAGAGGCTGATTGGCAGACGCTGGCTCACTCCCGAGTGCTTATCGACCCGCGAATCGTCGCGGGCTACGAAGGCCACCTCCTCGACGATCTCGCTGATAAAGGCCGGCAGCTTGACCTGCTTGCCCCGCTCTATCCACGCCTCTTGCGCAGTAATCGCCATCCCATCCTCGACTGTCAGCGGGTAGTGGGTGCGGATTTCCGAGCCGATCCGGTCCTTTAGGGGGGTGATAATCTTGCCGCGCGCGGTGTAGTCCTCGGGGTTAGCCGAGAAGACCAGCATCACATCGAGCAGCAGGCGCACCGGATAACCCTTAATCTGCACGTCGCCCTCTTGCATGATATTAAAGAGCGCCACCTGTACCTTGCCGGAGAGGTCAGGCAGCTCGTTCATGGCGAAGATACCGCGGTTAGCACGGGGCAGCAGCCCGTAGTGGACCGAGCGCTCATCGCCTAACTTGGTGCCGAGCTTGGCAG
Source organism: Truepera sp. (assembly GCA_018333895.1). Lineage (GTDB taxonomy): Bacteria > Deinococcota > Deinococci > Deinococcales > Trueperaceae > JAGXSJ01. The sequence goes on along the minus strand of JAGXSJ010000154.1, from coordinate 34,229 downwards.
CCTTAATCGGGTCGATGTCGCCGATAATGTCGGCGACAGTCACATCAGGCGTAGCCAGCTTCTCGACATAGCGCGCCTCGCGCGGCAGCCAGGCGATAGGCGTGGCCTCGCCGAGTTCGGCTACGATCTCCTTCCCTTCAGCGCTGACCGGGTAGAAGGGGTCGTCGTTAAGCTCCATCCCGGCAATGACCGGGATCTCATCGTCCAACAGCTCAGTCAGCTGGCGCATGATGCGCGTCTTGGCCTGGCCGCGCAAGCCCAGCAAGATGAAGTTGTGGCGGCTCAAGATAGCGTTGACCACTTGCGGGATCACGCTTGTCTCGTAGCCGACGATGCCGGGGAAGATCGGGCGGCCATTCTTGAGGCGGCAGATCAGGTTGTCGCGCAGCTCCTGTTTAACGCTGCGCCCCGCCCGGCTGAGCCAGGGGGTAGCGCGTAGATCGCCGAGGGTGGTTGCTTTCATCCAACTCCCTTTCTGTGCAGCAAGCATAGACCCCGCCAGTATGGTAGCACCGGCTCTAACTTAAGGTATGTGTGGAGGCGCAACATCCCAGGTTAACTCGCAACGACTCATGGCATATGTAACAGTCATCCAGGCCACAGGGCGGCCACCTAGGGTCGCCCCTACGGCATGCTGCTTGAGCGTTTTGAGCTTGACCCCTACAACCGCAGCGAGTCGTCCTCCGGCTTGGGCAGTGACAGGTTTTGGGTGGCCTCCTGCACCTGCACATCGCGGACCTTATCAAGATAGCTCTTGGCCCGCTCGATCTCGCCGGCGAGGGTTTCAACGGTCCGCTTCATGTTGTCAACAGCCTGCACCCTGAACTCCGAGATGGTGTCCATGGCGGCATAGACGTTATTAAAGGCCTTCTGTAGCTGCTCGACGCTGACCGTGGCGCTCGCCGCCTGGGTATGCACCTCGACCGACTGCTGTTTGAGCAGCTCCGAGGTGGACTCGATCAGGTTGCCGGTGGTGCGGTTTAGCGCGGTAATCTGATCTAAGACCAGCTTCTGGTTAGCCAGCCCCTGCGACACCGTAACAGCCGTGCGCAGCGCCGAGATGGTCGTGGTCGAGGCGCGATCTACCCCCTTGATCAGCTCCAGGTTGTTCTTGCGCACCATATCCAGAGCCAGATAACCCTGGATGCTGACCGCTAACTGAGTCTGCAAGTCCAGCACCTTCTGGCGCAGGTAAAAGAGCATCTCCTCCTTGACCACGCGCGCCTTTTCGGGCTGCCGCGCCGCAAGCTCCTGAACGCGCGCCTCGAGCGCAGAATCGAGCTTCTGAGCCAGATAGATGTACTGCTGGAGCTTGGTCATGGTCTCCCACAGATGCACCTTCTCCTGGGCGATGGCGGCGTTGTCTTTCCGGAGTTCATCCTGGCCGCCATAGAGCGCTTCGACGATCTTGTTGAGGTGCTCCTGAGCCGATTGGTACTTCAGGAAGTAGTCGCGCACGCGGTTGCCCACCGGAATAAAGCCGAGCAGCTTGCGCGGCGAGAAGAGGCCGCTCTGCCTGGACGGGTCGAGGTCCTCGACTACCCGCCGCAGCTCAACGAGCGTCTGCGACACCTTAGATTTGTTATCGAGCGGGCCTTCGAGAGCGTGCATGGGCCGCTCGAGCATGCGGTTAGAGACCGCTGCTGCCTTGCGGATCTCGTCGCTGCCGAGGTTGTGAATGGCCATCACCTTGGTCTGGAAAGCGTCGCTGGGGGCCGGGGTGTTAATGACGTTGTGGAGGAACTCCGTAACTTTGTCATCCAGCAGCGCCTGGGTGGCCTCGTCGAGCTGGATCATCTCGGCGGCGCGCTCTTTCTGAATCGGCTTAACCGCCTGGCTGGCGGTCAGCTCTTCAACTTGGGGGGGCTTGAGTTTGTCGGGCATGGCGCCGTCCTTTCTGGCACTGAACTCTGAAGCGTCTCTATCATAAGCGATCCGCCACTCCCACCCTCCCCCACCCCCACCCCGGCCCTCCCCCAAAATTTGGGGGAGGGTGTGGGAGGGGGTGCTAAGCTCCGTCAGGTGATAACTTTCCCGTTCTCTTGAAACAGCTCGCCGTCGAGGTAGATGCGCCCGCCGCGGCGCAGGTCGCAGATCATATCCCAGTGGATGGCTGAGCGGTTGACGCCGCCCGTCTCGGGGTAGGACTGGCCGAGCGCTAGGTGGACGGTCCCGGCCATCTTTTCGTCAAAGAGGATGCTTCTGGTGGGGATGTTGATATGCGGGTTGGTGCCGATCCCCAGCTCGCCTAGGTAGCGCGCCCCCTCGTCGCTGTTAAGCTGTGCCTGCAACAGGTCGTTGCCCTTGGCGGCCTGGGCGGCTACTACCCGCCCCGCCTTAAAGGTTAACTGGATGCCTTCGACTTCGACACCGTTGACGCTGCTCGGCACGTCGAAGGTGATTACCCCTTCGGCGGAATGCTCCAGGGGCCCGGTGAAGACCTCGCCGGAAGGCATGTTGCGCCGCCCCGCCGAGTTAATCCAGCGGCGCCCCCCGACCATCAGGTGCAAGTCGGTGCCGGGACCGCTGATATGCACCTCGCTAGCGCGGCTCAAGCGCTCGATTAGCTGCTCCTGGTTGCGCTCGAGCTCCAGCCACTTAGCCACCGGATCGTCATCGAAGAGGAACATAGCGCCATAGACGAAGCGCTCGTAAGCGTCAAGGTCCATACCGGCGTCCTGGGCGCCGGCGGCGGTCGGAAACAGCGTGCCGCACCAGCGGGTCTGCTGTACGCGATGCTCCTGCACCGGCTGGTGGCGTTTAGCTAGCCGCGTGATGCGCGCCTTATCGACTCCTTGCAGCATCCGAGTGTTAGTGGGCGCACTGATGCGCAGCCAGGCCTTAAGCTGCCGGATTTCGGTAAGCTCGAAGCTCGGCTCACTCTCGAAATACTCCTCGGAGGCCAGGGTCAAAAGGTCGAGTTGCAGCTCCGGGTAGCTCAGGCGCAGCACCGGGATTCCGCCCGCCTTAAGGACCTCGCGGGTGACGGCTCGAGCCATCACCAGCGCCGGGCTGTCGAGGTTGATGGCGACATGATCGCCCGGCTCGACCGCTAGGCAGTAGTTAACCAGCAGTTGGGCATACCTCTCGTGGATGGGATGGATCATGCCCAAGTTTACCGCGCCACATTAAAGACGTTGCTGCCTAACGCAACCAGCGAGCCCAGGTCATCGAAGACATCGCTGCGCACCACAATCACCCGGCTGCCGGAGTGGACCACCGCGGCGGTGGCCAGCAAAGCCGAGCCCTTGGCCGGTTTGAGATAATCGACGCGCATGTCGATGGTGGCGATCTTGTCGATGCTGCTGGTATCGCTGACCGAGAGGGCCGCTGCCGCCCCGGCGGTGGCGTCGATCAAAAAGCTGATGATGCCGCCATGAGCCATCTGCCGGATGGGGTTGCCGATAAACTCGGGGCGCTGCGCCAGGCGGGTGCTGACGCGGAAGCCGGCCAAGTCGCAGGACTCCAGCTTAAGGCCCAAGAACTTATTGAGCGGGATCATCTCTTCGATGATCTGGCGGAGCAGTTCGACATCGAGTTGCTGGTTTGATGGGCCTGACATGCCGCATTGTACCTGGTGTAAAATCCCCCGGCCTGCGGCCTCCCCCCTTACCAAGCGGGGTTGGGGGGATTTGCCCAGCCCAAGGCGGTATAATCGCTTATGCTAAAAACTGCCCAGCTGTTCGCACTGGACCGTGTCTGTGAGCCGTTGCGCGCCCTGCTTGCCCCCGATTACCCCTGGGAAGTGTTAGGGCGCCTTGACCATTTTGTCGCTACCGTTAGCAACCAGCGCCTGGGGCGCATCCATCCGACCGCTGTGGTGAACGGGCCGGTCTATCTGGCTGAGACCGCGGTGATCTATCCCCACGCCTATATCGAAGGCCCGGCCTGGATCGGCGAGGGGGCCGAGGTCGGGCACGGCGCCTTGGTGCGGGGCGGAGTGGTGCTAGGGCCTGATGCCAAGGTAGGCCACGCCACCGAGGTCAAACGGTCACTGTTTTTGGAGGGGGCCAAGGCTCCGCACTTTAACTACGTGGGTGACGCCGTCGTTGGGCGGCAGGTCAACCTGGGCGCCGGGGTGCGGCTGGCTAACCTTCAGGTCTTTAACGGCACCATCCGGATCGAGGGGATCGAGACCGGCTTGCGCAAGTTCAGCGCTGCCATCGGCGACGAGGTCTCCATCGGCTGTAACGCGGTACTCTCGCCGGGGACCATCATCGGCCCGCGCACGGTGGTCTATAACGGCGCTATGCTGCGCGGCGTCTATCCCGCTGATACCGTTATTAAGCTCAGGCAGACCCTGGAGTCGGCTCCGCGCCGCTAGCATTCCTGATCATGTTTCCACTACGTGACGCCAACCCCAAGCACGGCCCGGTCTACCTGATGTGGTTGTTGGTGGTGGCTAACGTGGCGGTCTTTGTGTATCAGCTCGGCTTGAGTGAGCCGCAACTCAGGAGTCTGGTGCTTAGTTACGGCTTTGTGCCACGCGCATTTTTTGGCGACCCGCTAGGCGAAGGCTATCGGCTGCTCTCGAGCATGTTTTTGCACGGCAACCTGCTGCACTTGGCGAGCAACATGTTCTTCTTGTGGGTCTTTGGCGACAATATCGAAGACCGGATGGGGCATGGCAAGTTCTTACTGTTTTACCTGGCGGGCGGGGTGGTGGCGGCGGCTTCTCACGGTCTGCTGATGCCTAACTCGGCTATTCCCATGATCGGCGCCTCGGGTGGGGTCAGCGCGGTGCTAGGCGCTTATATCGTCGCCTTTCCGCGCCAGCGCATCCTGACCTTCATTCCGCCGCTGTTCTTACTCTGGCTGCCGGCCTGGTTTTATCTTGGCTACTGGGCGCTCATCCAGGTGATCGGGGTCCTCGGGGGCGGGGCGGGTGGCATCGCCTGGTGGGCGCATATTGGCGGTTTTGTGTTCGGGGTGGTGCTGGCGCCCTGGCTACTGCATTCAGGAAGTAGGAAGTAGGAAGTAGGAAGTAGGTTGTGGGTTGTAGGGGGGTTGTCGGTTGAAGGGGTTTCCTACTACCTACACCCCACTACCTACACCCCACTACCCACACCCCTCTAGCGAGTGGTGCCGATGCGCAGTTTGATGGTACGCAGCCGCTCGGCTACCAGTTGAGCGATATCCACCACCGCGGGCGCGCCGTCTTGTTGGGCGCTCTCGCTGCTGGCGAGCATCACCTTGCAGAAGGGGCAGCCGGTGGCTACCACCGCTGCGCCGGTGGCTTGGGCCTCCTGAAAGCGGTCTTCTGAGACCCGCAGTGCGCCCGGCTCCTCCTCTTTCCAGAACTGCGCGCCGCCCGCGCCGCAACAGAACGAGTTCTCGCGGTGGCGTGGCAGCTCGACTATGGTGTTGCCACCTTGCGTCAGCAGGTCGCGGGGGGCGTCGTAGATACCGTTGTGGCGGCCCAGGTAGCAAGGGTCGTGGTAGGTCAGCGGCTGGGTAAGCTCAAGCGGTGGCAGGCGCCCGGTTAGCATCAGCTCGTCGATCAGTTGACTGTGGTGCATCACCGTGTAGTGCCCGCCGAGCTGCGGGTAGTCGTTGGCTAGCGCGTTGAAGCAGTGGGGGCAGGTGGTCAGCACCCGCTTGGGCTTGGTCGGGTCGAGGGTTTGCAGCGCCTCGTTCAAGGTGGCGACGTTCTCGCTGGCTAACTGATAGTAGAGGTACTCGTTGCCGGAGCGCCGCGCCGGGTCGCCGGTACACTTTTCGGCCTTGCCCAGAATGGCATAGTTGACCCCAGCGTGGTTAAGGATCTCGGCCATGGCGCGGGTGGTCTGCTGCGCTTGCGGGTCGTAGCTGCCGGCGCAGCCGACAAAGAACAGCACCTCGAAATTGGGGTTATCGGCTACGGTCGGAACCCCCAAGCCGGCGGCCCAGGCGTCGCGCTTATCCTGGGCCAGCCCCCAGGGGTTGCCGGCGCGCTCCAAGCCGCGGAAGGCCGTGCCTAACTGGCTCGGGAACTCTCCTGCCATCAGCACCTGCTGGCGGCGGATGTCGATGATGTCGATCATCGGCTCGCACCCTACCGGGCAGATCTCGATGCAGGCACCGCAGGTGGTGCAGGCCCACAGCGACTCCTGGTTGATCACAAAGTCGAGCACCGCGCGCGGGCTCTCGCCGCCAGCGGCTAACGCCCCGGACACACGGTTAAGCTCGTAGCGCTTGTTGATCTCGATGGCGGCTGGGCTGAGCGCCTTGCCGGTCGCTGCTGCCGGGCAGGCGTTGGTGCAGCGGTTACACATGATGCAGGCGTAAGCGTCGAGCAGCTGCGGCAAGCGGAAGTGCTCGAGCCGCTCGACGCCGTAGCGCTCTACGCTTTCATCCGTGAAGTCGATCGGTGAAAGCGCACCGCTTGAGACCTGGCTACCGTCCTGGTGCCTGGGCTCCAGGGCAAAGTTGGCCGGCGCCATGAACAGGTGGATATGTTTCGAGCGCGGAAAGTAAGGCAAAAAGGCCAGGATCAGCCCTAGCGATCCCCAAAAGCCGATATGCCAACCGATGAGGCGGTTATCACCGGGGCCGATCAGCCCGGCCAGCAGCGAGGCCACCGGCTGCCAGGGGTCAGCCTGCCCCTGGTAGGCCAGCAGGGAGCTGTGGCCCAGCAGCCTGAAGCCGACATGCAGGAAGATAAACCCCAGCACGATCAGGCTATCGCGGCGGAGGCCCATGAGGGCGTCTTCGTGAAACAGCGTCCGGGGGTTAACAGCTAGCAGCCGCGGGTCGCGCGTTAAGCGGCGCACGGCGAAGTAGACCACCCCAACCAGGACCAGCGCGGTGAACAGATCGGCGCCCAGGCGATAGAAGCCACCCAAGACGCTGTGGTGAAAACCTTGCAGCCACTCCGGTGGCAGGTAGCCCTCGAGTAGGTCTAAGAGATTGACCAGGGCGTAGAAGATGAAGCCGTAAAAGACCAGGGCGTGGAAGAAACTGACCAGCGGCCGGTCGCGAAAGACGGTGCTCTGGCTAATGGTGCGGGCGATAGCCTCGCCGATCCGCTCGGTGAGGTGGTTAAAGCTCGGGTAGTAGCCGCGCTCCCCCCGCGACACGGCCAGAATCACGCGGCGGAAGCCGATCACCGCAAAGTAGAGCGACACTACGGCCAGCAGGGCGAAGAGGAGCTTTTCAGGTAAGGTGAGCAACGGCGACCTCCACAAGGCAGCTACGGCGATAGCGCTGAGCACAATTCTGACACATCAGCCGATGGTCTAGCCGTTTATACTGGGCGCGGCACCCCCCAGAGATTTACAGGCCACCAGCATCTCACGCTTGCCGCCGGGCGGGCCGGGGCGCTTGGCGACTGTTAAGCCGAGCGCCGCTAGGCGCCGCCGCACCGCCCCGCTAACGCTGTAGGTGCTAAGGCAGCCGCCGGGGGCGAGAGCGGCCGTTAGCTTACCGAGGAACGCCTCCGACCACAGCTCGGGGTTGACCGTCGGGCTAAAGGCGTCCTGATAGATGGCGTCCGCCTCCGCCTCGCCCAGCGCCTGTTCAGTGGCCTCGCCGAGCAGCAGCACCAGCGTAACGGAGCGATACGTAAACGCCCCTGCCGGCGCCGCCCAATAGCTCATCAGGGCGTCGTAAAGCTCAGGGTGCTTAAGCGCCTCGCGGTAGCCCAGGGCGGCGGCTATGGACACCGGCAGCAGGGTGCGCTCGAGCCCCCGGTAGTAGAGCGGCGCGTCGTGCGTTAGCGCCAGATCGGCGGTCAGTAAGAAGTTAAGGCCGCTCCCGAAGCCGACCTCCAGCACGCGGGTAGCCTGGCCGCGACCGAGCCGCGCCGCCACCCCGCTGCCCACCACAAAGACGTGCCGCGACTCGCTGACCGCCCCCTGCTGCGAATGAAAGGTCTGCGCAAACGCCGTGCTGTAGAGGGTCTGGCTGCCGTCTTGGGTGATGATGGGATAATACTCCGCCGTCATGATCTCAATTCCCTCCACCCCTCACTGCTTATCACTATTTATCACTATGGCAAGCATGGCGATTGGCAAGGCGGGGCGGGTCTCGTGGCAGTGAAGCCCAGGCTACCGCTACCCATAAGGGATAGTGCACAGCGGCAGCAAACCAGATGTAGTCGACCAGATTAATCAGCACCGCCACGCCGATCAGCCCCAGCACCAGCCAGGCTCGAGCCCGCCACAAATAGCGCCACACCTGGCCCCACAGCACCAAAAACCCTGCCAGCCCCAACACCCCCGACTCGACCAACAGCCCCAAGAGCAGATTATGGGCGTGGGAGGCGTAGGGGTCGAGGGCGGCAGGCGGCTGATGGACCTGGTAGTAGCTCTGAAAGCCCCCTACCCCCAGACCGGTCAGCGGATGAGCGGTAATGGCCTGCCAAGCCACCGCCCAAACCTCCAGGCGGGACTGGTTGGTCAGATAGTCAGGATCGATGAGCGTGGCTAGGCGTAGCTCGGGAAACGATACCGCGGCCAACAGGAATACCCCCACCGCCCCCAATAGGCCTAGGTACCGCGCTCGGGTCGGAAAGCGCGCTAGCACCAGGAGTGAGGTGACCACCAGCCCCAGCCAAGCGGCGCGGCTACCGGACAGGGTCGCAGCCCCCAGCCCCAGGAGCAGCGCTACCGCACCCGGCAGGCCGCCGCCCAGCACAGCCGCCAAGGCGGCGCTTAGCGCGGCGCCGATCCCGTAAAAGTTGGGGTTGGGCGTAAGGCCGCTCACGCGGCCACCGGCCGGGTCGGCCAAGGCCTGCGCCAGGCCGATTCCCAAGCTCACCAACAGGCCTATCACCACTCCCCAGGCGGCGAGGCCAGCTCCCGCCTGCCGGAGCATGACCCGGCTTCCAACCATCACCAGGCCGGCCATAACCGCCGTCCCCAGCCACCAGCCCGCCCGTAGCCAGCGATCTAGCGGGGGAGGGTGGCGCGCCTCCAGAGCAGCCACTGGGAGCCCATGATCGGTTGGGCCCAGCAGCTGCGACGCCGCCCCCAGCAGCGCAAAGAGCGCCAACGGCAGTACAAACCAGGCGCGTTCGCGGCGCCTTAGCGCAGCTAAACCGATTAGCGCGGCGATGCCGCCAAACCAGACCGGCTGCACCGGCAACAGAATAAACAACCAGGCCGGCCACCGCACGGCTCTAGCGCGCTCCAAAGCCGGTCAGGAGAATTCTGATCGTCTTAAACACAATTAAGGTATCCAACCACCAGGAGAGATGCTTTACGTAGTATAAATCGTAGCTGAGCTTGGTGATAGCCTCATCGGCGCCGGCGGCATAGCCCTGATGCACCTGCGCCCAACCGGTCAGGCCAGGTTTGACCAGGTGCCGGTACGGGTAGAGGGGGATGCGAACCGCAAACTCGCCAGCAAATTGCGCCTGTTCGGGTCGTGGGCCGATCAGGCTCATCTCTCCCCGCCAGACATTCCACAACTGAGGCAGCTCATCGAGGCGGAATCTCCGCAACCGGCGGCCCAAGCGGGTCACGCGGTGATCATCGGCTTGCGCAAAGCGGTTACCCTGCTCTTCGGCGGCTGTCTGCATGGTGCGAAACTTGACCATCCGAAATGGCTTCCCCCCCTGCCCAACCCGCTCTTGCCAGAACAACAGCGGGCCGGTCGAATCTAAACGAATGAGCAGCGCTAGCAGCCCCATTAACGGCAGGGTTAAAGGCAACGTCAGCAAGACCAGGCCGACATCCAGCAAACGCTTCAGATACGGGTACAGCCCTGGCAGCTGCCAGCCCTCCAACAGCGCTTGGGAGTGATGCTTAAGCGAAACCCTGCCGCTAAGCCGCTCATACACCACTGCCGCGTGGATGACCGGGACTCCCCGCAACGACTGCTCGGCCACGAAGCGTGACCACTGTGGGTCGATAGCCGCATGCGGGTCGACTACTACCGCCTGAACCGGCACCAGGCGCGGGCTAGCCAAAACCACCCCCATCCCCCAGCTTGGTAAAGCGTCCACCAGGCCGCCGGGCACCAGTGCCAGGCGATGCCGCTCGGGCCGTTGCAGCCACAGATATAAGGCCTGCCAGAGAAAGGCCATCGCGAAAGCCCCCAGCAGATAGGTGCGCGAAAAATACCACCCGGAAACGACCAGCACGGCTGAGGTGAGCAGGAACCAGGAGAGTAGGGAGGCCAAGAGCGTAGTTAGGGCATCGGTCTTGGCCAGACTGAGCACCCGGCGGGTGTAAATCACCGACCCGAGGTAGCTGATTACTACCAGGCCGACCATGCCATAGGCGTCGGCGCCGATGATCCAGAATCTATGGTTGTACCAGCCCAGCAGCGACCCGGCAAATATGATCGCCACCGTTCCGGCTCCATGCCAGAGCCACTCCAGCCCGCTCGAAGAAGGCCGTAATAGTTTGCGGATTGAGAACGGCAGCACCATAACCTCACCTTAGCCCGTTGCGCCCAAGCTGGGCACCGTGAGGGTAGCATAACCCGGCCTCCGGTAAGCCTCAACCTCAGAGATGCGCGTTATCAACCTTCGACTTCGCTTCGCTCAGGGTGACACCATTAGTAGGGTGCGCTCGCGCACCGCTGCTCTGAGACCCTTCGCGAAGCCTGTCCTGAGTGAACCTGCGAGTATCCGCAGGTCGAAGGGCTCAGGGTGACACCATTAGGGTGCGCTCGCGCACCGCTGCTCTGAGACCCTTCGCGAAGCCTGTCCTGAGTGAACCTGCGAGTATCCGCAGGTCGAAGGGCTCAGGGTGCCACCATTAGGGTGCGCTCGCGCACCGCTGAGCGTTTTATCATTCTGAGCGCAGTGACATTCGCAGTGTCATTTACGGCTACTTGCTTACCGTTCGCCAGAGGTGCTACCCTGTCCCCGGCGGGGAGCTACGCGCCAAGAGAGCTGGAAGGTATGCAGATCAGCAAAACAACCAGGCAACAGCTCGACCTGTTGTGGCTGCTAGTAACCAAAGAGGTCACCTTCAGATACAAGCGCACCTTCCTGGGGTTTTTGTGGACGCTGCTGAATCCGCTCCTCACGGCGCTGGTGTTCTTTGTGGCCTTTACCATATTCATGCGGTTTGAAATTGAAGACTTCGCCTTTTTTCTGCTGGCGGCTCTTTTTCCCTGGAGCTGGTTTGCCGGCTCGGTTACTGTTGCCACCGGGACTCTCACCGGCAATGTCTCGCTGATCCGCAAGGTGGTCTTTCCCAAACATCTGCTAATTTTGTCGGTGGTTATTGCCCAGATGGTCAACTTCGCCTTCACCCTGCCGGTTCTGCTGGGCCTGGCCTTCTTCTACGACCTTCCTCCCAGCCTTAACTGGCTAATCGGCATCCCCATACTGGCTACCGTGCAGTTTGCCATTATCTACGGCCTGGGCCTGATGGTCTCAGTGGCCAATGTTTACTTCCGCGACCTCGAGTACATGGTGACGGTGGTGATTAGCCTGCTGTTCTGGATGACCCCCATCATCTACCCGCTGAGTGCAGTGCCCGAGGGGGCGCGGCCCTTCTTGACCCTGAACCCCGTCAGCTATCCCATCCAGGCCTGGCGCGACCTGTTCATGCACAACACCCTCAACTGGCCCTATATTGGAATTGGCCTGGTTACCGCAGTGGTGGTGCTGCTGCTAGGGCACTGGCTCTTCCGGCGGATGTCCGGCAGGCTGGACGAGGTGCTCTGATGGCTCGCCCTGAGCTTGTCGAAGTGCCCTGCCCTGAGCTTGTCGAAGGGGCTAGCCCGGCTACGGTTATTGCGGCAGAAAACCTGTGGAAGAGTTTTCCGTTACAGCGCGACCGGCCCGGCCTGAAGGAGCTGCTGGTCAACGCCCCCAGGTTTTTCAACGGCCGGACCAAGGGGTTCTGGGCACTTCGGGGTGTGAGCTTTACGGTCAACAAAGGCGAAAGCCTGGGGATTATCGGCAGGAACGGGGCCGGCAAGAGCACCCTGCTCTCGCTGCTCTTAGGCGTGGCCCTGCCCACCAAGGGCAGGCTTGAGGTACGCGGTAACAGAACCCCCCTGCTCGAGCTGGGCGCAGGCTTCCACCCCGACCTGACCGGCATCGAGAATATCTATATCAATGGGGTGATGCTGGGCCTGACCCGGGCCGAGGTGCGGGCCAGGCTAGACGAGATCATCGCCTTTTCGGAGCTGGCCGAGTTTGTCCACCTGCCCCTGCGAACCTACTCCAGCGGTATGCAGATGCGGCTGGCCTTTGCGGTGGCCATCCACACCTCGCCGGAGGTATTGCTAGTAGACGAGATTCTGGCAGTAGGCGACGAGTCGTTTCAACGCAAGTCGGGCAAGGCCCTGACCGATCTGATCGGCGGCGGGGTGACCACGGTGTTTGTCTCGCACAGCATGGAGGCCATCAAAAAGCTCTGCCACCGGGCCATCTGGCTCGAACAGGGCGAAGTCCGGGCCGAAGGGGAAGCTGGACAGGTTGTCGAAGAGTACTTAAAAGCCCAAGGGCAGGCTTGAATAAAAAGGGTAGGCCAATTACGACCCTAAGAAGGCTGTGGGATGAGAGGAAGGTTGCGTGAAGCGGCCGACGACGCGATCCCGGTAAGCGTGCTAGCGGGAAACTCCGATAGCGAAGTTGCTTCGCGGAGCCTGGGCTGAGGGACGAAGTGTTCGCAACGACAATTGCCCTGTGCCCCTGGACTAGCTCAGGCGCTAAAGTCAGGACAAGCGCAAAGGGCCAGCAGCGAGCCCGAAGCAGCATGCTACACTAGAGGCCAATGAGCACGAGCACCGCAGTAAGGATCTATCAGCGAGTGCGCCGCCTGTCCGAGCCGCTCGCCCAAGAGGTTATGGATTTTGTCGAGTATCTCGAGTTCAAACACAACTTGCGCGATCTGAACACCGAACACCTGAGAGCTACCCAGGAGCCGGTGATGCAAGCGATCTGGGACAATCCCGAAGACGAGCTTTGGAATGACGCTTAAGCCGGGAGAGATAGTCGCCATACCGTTCCCTTACACGGATCTGCGTGCAACGAAACAGCGTCCCGTACTAGTCTTAACGCCCGAAGACGCCCGTGGCGACTTCATCTCCTTAGCTATCACCTCTGTTCCAACAGCTGAACTAACAGTCAAAATCGAGCAAAGCGAGATGGCAAGCGGCCAACTCCCCAAAACCAGCTGGATTCGGTGCAACAAGGTCTTTACCCTAAGCACCGCCACCACCAGGAAAACATATGGGTTGGAATCTTGTGGTAAAGTTTCGCAGTGTGATGGCTAGGGCCGAGTCATTGTCTCGTAACCCTACGGCTGTCAGGCATTTGGACGATGGGGCGAGATACGGGCAGAAGGCGAAGCGGGGTGGGTGGTGGAGGAGTACCTATTTTAGGGGTATCTCCCTTTTTTCTGCCTGTTGACGTTTGGGGGGGGGTGGTCTATGCTCTGTTTCGAGGCGGCCTTCTGGTGAGGCTACCTGAGTAGTTACAAATCGCTTTGCGTAAGGAGGCGGGGTAATGAGCCGACCAATGGTTGATGATGGCCATGGGGCGCAAAATAGCATTGTGCTTGCCCGGTGCCGGGAGGCATTAAAAAAAAGTGCTCCCGAGGCGACCGTTATTCTTTATGGTTCCCGGGCGAGGGGGGATGCGAAGCCGGATTCTGATTATGACCTGTTAATTTTGCTGGATGGAAAGGTAAATTGGCTGCTGGAAGACCGGATACGGCAAAGCCTGTATCCGCTAGAGATGGAAACAGGAGCGGTTTTGACCGTTACCTGTTATAGCAAAGAAGAGTGGTACTCGCCTACCTATCAAGCCATGCCTTTCGTACGGAACGTAGAGCAAGAGGGCATTGCTTTATGAACGCGGAAATAAGCAAATTGGTTGATCATCGACTGGATCGGGCTAATGAATCAATTCGCGAAGCCGATCTCCTTTTAGAGGCAGGTTATGCCAATGCCGGTGTCAATCGTCTCTTCTATGCATGTTTTTATGCTGTATCAGCCCTTTTATTGACAAAGGGGCATTCCTCTCCAAAGCATAGTGGTGTCAGAGCCCTTTTTCATCAAAAAATAGTGAAACCTGGCCTGGTTGAAGTAGCTATGGGACATTTATACGATAGGCTGTTTGACAGCCGTCAAAAATCGGATTATGTTGATCTGGTGAAATTTGACTTAGCGGATGTAAAGCCGTGGGTAGCGGAAGTTAAAGCGTTTGTCGGCAAGATTGAGGGCTTGATCACAGTGGAAAGACAAGCCTAAGCATGAAAGCATGGATCAATCTGCGACCGGGCAAGCTGGCTCGAGCACGGCGAGATCCGCACGGAAGGCGAAGCGGGGTAGGTTGTAGAAGAGTATTTGAAAGCACAGGGGAAGGTTTGAGGTGGCAGCGATGGAAGATGTGGTAAGACATGTAAGAAGAACGGGTATGTCCGCACTGGTTTCCAAAAGTATGCTGTTAGAGGCGGACTTGCTTGACAGTGGGGCAGGCCCCTGGGTCGGTCACATTCCCTTTGCTTTTTGGATCATAGAACAGCTCCGGCCGCGCATTTTAGTTGAACTTGGCACTTATTACGGCCAGTCCTATTTCAGTTTATGCCAAAGCGTGCGCGCCAATGGGCTTTCCACCAAATGCTATGCAGTTGATACCTGGCAGGGCGACGAACACGGAGGGTTCTACGGCGAGGAGGTGTTTGCCCATGTCGAAGCGCGCAACCAGCGCGAGTATCACGCTTTCTCACGGCTCCTGAGGATGCGTTTTGACGATGCGCTTTCGTCCTTCAGCGATGGCACTATTGACCTTTTGCACATTGATGGCCTGCACACTTATGAGGCGGTGCGGCATGACTTTGAAAGCTGGCTGCCAAAGCTTTCTTCGCGCGGCGTGGTCCTGTTTCACGACATTAACGTCCGTGAGCGCGACTTTGGCGTCTGGCGGCTGTGGGAGGAGCTGTCAACGAGTTATCCGCACATCGAGTTTGAGCACTCTCATGGCCTCGGGGTGTTATTTGTTGGCAAACTTCAACCGCCCGGCATCATAGGGTTGTTAGAGGAATGGTCCGCCCCTGAAGGTAGCTACCTCATAAAGAATCTCTTCGCAAAATTTGGACATCTGGTGAGTCTTGAGTATCAGACCAACGATCACAACCAAGGCATAGCCAAGCGCGACAGCCAGCTTGCCCATCTCAACCAGGCAGTAGCCGAGTACCAAGAGCAGCTCACCACCATTAGCCACACCCTGGCCGAGCGGGAGGAGCAGGTTATCTCGCTCAACCAGGGCATAGCCGAGCGCGACAGCCAGCTGGCCAGCCTCACCCAGGCAGTAACCGAGCATCAAGAGCAGCTCACCACCATTAGCCACACCCTGGCCGAGCGGGAGGAGCAGATCGTCGCGCTCAATCAAGGCATAGCGGAAAGGGACGGGCAGCTCAGCCAGTTGCGCGAACAAGAAGCCCAGCTGCAAGAACAAGCCAAGGTGCTGCTGGCTTCAGCGCAGGAAGCGGGCGCGCTAATCGCCAGCCTTAGTCAGACGATCGACGAGCGGGAGGAGCAGGTTATCTCGCTCAACCAGGGCATAGCCGAGCGGGACAGCCAGCTCGCGACCACTAGCCAAACCCTTGCCGAGCGGGACGTGCAAATCGCCACGATTCTTAGTTCGACAACTTGGCGGCTAACCGGACCCCTGCGGGTGGTTGCCGATCAGCTCAAGCGGATACGGCGTTGGTTACGGTTCTCGGTACGCAAAGTTTTATTCGCTCCAAAACGGTTTGATGCGGAGTGGTATCTAAAGCAGAATCCAGATGTTGCGATGAGCGGTATGGATCCCTATAAGCACTACATACTTTTTGGAAAAGCAGAGGGTCGCAAGCCAGCACCCGATACGTCACTGTTACACGGCAAGAAAAGTAGTGTATTTCATTTGTTGAGAATCGCACCGCAAATAATTACCCAAAAAGGTGGCATCTGGCGCACCTGTGCGGCGGTACTGCGTGTATATCGTCGCGAAGGCTTTGCCGGCATCAAGGTGCGAGCTTTTGGGGGTCCCTCACTGTTACCCGCCAGAGGGCCTCTCCAGAGTCCTATGTGGTTCTTCGACATTGTGAATGACACCGCGATTCGTCAGAGTTTTTGGACATTGCAACACGTTATCGCTTTGCACGCGAAGAACCACGGCGAGATAACGCACCTGATAGCATTACCATTTTTCTCCGCAGGTGGCGCCCAACAGACAGCCACGAATTTTGCGTGTGCTGTTGCGCGTACAGGCGGGAGCGTCCTGATGCTCGCTGTCGATCGGAAACTGCCTGTCAGCACAGCTGTGACACCTGCCGGGAAAGTGCTCGCCATTGACCTTGAAGAGTACTTTCCTGGCACAGATATGGAGGTTCGCGAAGCCCTTCTCATGGCCATGATTAGAATGGTTGCCCCAAGAGTGCTTCACATCATAAATTCGGAGGTGGGCTGGCGCCTTGTAATCAAATTTGGGAACCGCATTAGGCAAGTGTGCAGAGTGTTCGGTTCCATATTTGCGTTTCAGTACGACTCGAAAACTGGCGCAAAGATCGGCTATGCAGAAACCTTCCTTCGTGACGCACTTCCCTTTTTGGATGGGTTGCTCACGGATAATAAGCGGTTCGCAATTGATGCCATCGCGGATTACGGATTGGAGGCCGAGAAGGCAAAGTTTCATGTAATATATAACCCTTGTCGTTTTGACAGCGCAGAGATTGCGTCTGAGCGCCTGAGAACCCTCGCGGCCTCTATTGCGGACGCGCAACGTTTGCAGATCGTTTGGGCAGGACGGCTGGACGCAGAAAAGCGCCCCGACCTACTTTTCGAAGTGGCGCGTCTGTGTCCTCAGATGGATTTCCATGTGTTTGGCGCAACCATAGTTGACTCGTCTCTGAGCCTCGGTGCGCCTCCAGCAAACTTGCAGCTTCGCGGGCCATTCTCCTCGCCCCTAGACGTTATTCGCGACTCGAACTACCACGCTTATATGTTCACCTCTCGCTGGGAGGGTATGCCCAACACTGTCATCGAGTTCGGGGCCGCCGGATATCCCGTCATTGCTGCAACGGTTGGTGGAATTTCGGAACTGATAGACGAGTCCACCGGCTATCCACTTCCTGCCAGAGCAAGTGCTGCTGACTACGCTCGCTCTCTGGAAGCTGTCCGTATGGAGCCCGATATTGCTGCACAACGCGCAGCGGCGCTTGTGCGGAGAATTGCGGAAATCCACAGTCAGAACTCGTTTTACTGCACGCTCAAAAACGTTCCCAGCTATCTCATTCCCCCAAAAGGCTAAACATGGCTGCGCCTGTCGTATCCATTATCGTGCCATATTACAATCATGGTCGTCATCTTCACCAGACCATTTCCTCTGCACTCCGGGCTACAAAGGCGGATGTTGAAATCATTGTAGTGAACGACGGCAGCAAAGAACCGAAGGCGGGCACATATTTGGACTGGATCAAAAGACTATCGCCAACAGTAAAGGTGCTATCCAATAAGAACGGCGGCCTTTCCGCGGCCCGAAACGCGGGGTTATCAATCGCGTCCGGAATGTATATTCAGTTTCTAGACAGTGACGACTTGCTTATACCCGGGAAGATAGACTTGCAGATCGCGCAGCTTCAGAGCCAACCGCGCCTCGACATTTCAATAACGAACTATCTTCTCTGCGACGAGGAAGCGACTCATTTCTGGCGTGACGGTGACTCGATAACTCCCTTCAGTTGTACGCTGGAGGACTTTCTGTTCCGATGGGAGCGAGGCTTTTCGATTCCGATACACTGCGCCGTGTTCAGACGCGAGGTGTTCAATAACGCTATGTTCGATACATCAATCACGGGAAAAGAAGATTGGGTTTTCTGGTGTATGCAAGCCCATGCGGGCGCGTTTTTCGGTTACCTGCCGGTTTACGGTGCCGTCTATCGCCAACATAACAGCGGGATGTCCAAATCCTTTAAATCCATGGGAGACAGCTGGCTCTCGGCGGCGCGCCTAATTGAGCGGCACATTGGAGGCAAGTTTCCAGATTTTCCGGGAGCGTGCGAGTCGTGGCACGAAAGTTTTTACAGGCCAGCGATCAAGAATCAGCAAGCCGAGCGTACAGTGCATAAGCCATCCGGCGTCTTTAAGTCTCCAGCGCTTGACCGGGACGCATTTTTCGACCACGACTGGATCGCAGGCGTTCCAAACTTGCGCCGCGCTCCGCCTCTATCGCCCTCCATATCCATCATAGTTCCGGTATTTAATCACTTTGAATATCTCCATGAGTGTCTGTCATCTTTGGCCGCAGAGTCCGCGAACAGCGGAGGCGAACTTGTCATTATCGATGATGCATCCACTGACTCCCGAGTTTGGCCGCTGCTCAAGGCTTTTGCAGGTCGCGTTTCAGGAGTATGCATCCATCGGAATGAACGTAACCTTGGCATTTCCAATAGTCAGAACATTGCAGCGAACCTCGCCTCCGGGGACTACCTTGCGTTCGTAGACTGTGATGACAGTCTGCATGAGGGCGCGCTCGCTCAAGTAACGGCATCGCTCATATCCGAAACCGATTACTTGTTTACAGATAGAGAGGATATCGCCGAGAATGGCGCACGGATCAGGATTGCCCGCTACGGGGGTTATGACTTCCTCGTTCCAAGCGGATCAATCTCGTCGGATCTCGTCGACGGCATGGTGGCATCCCATTTGAAAGTGATCCGTCGAAGCGCGTACATAGAGTTGGGCGGATGCGACCCCGAGTTTGAAGGCGTTCAAGATTGGGATCTCGCGTTGCGCTTTGCTGCTGCTGGCAAGAGGTTCCAGTATCTACCCAAAGCCATTTATAGACATCGCATCCATACAAACTCGGTTACCAGGGGCGATTCGGTACGACAGCTTTGGCTGACCAATCGAGTTCGGAGAAAGTATCTCTGCCACCAGATTCGTCGCGGGATTTCGACTATGGATGCTTGTCAGAGAGCACTGAGTGCTTGCGAAGCCATAATTCAAGGCAGAGCGCCTCACGACAACGACGTCCTAGTGATCAATGGTTTTTCGAGCCACCACTATTCGAACACGCTCAGAGGCGCGTGGGCAGAGGGTCGCGTATGCATATACGCTCCTGCTGAGAAAGCCTCGTTACAAGAACTAAACCTTGTGCGTGAGTATAATTCATATTTTGATGCGATTATTGCACCCACGGAAGCGATCGCTGCCTGTCTGTTGGGCTATCTTTGGGATCAGGACATCCTTGTTTTATTGGGCGAACCTCGACCTTTCAGTCTTCCGCAACGGGCGGAGAGGCACCCAGAGGCACCCAACTCTGTAGAACTAGAGTGATCGCAAATGGCTATTCTAATCACCGTCGCGGGTGCCTCTCGACGTCATACAGGCTGTGGATCCTGCGCGAGGCCGGCATACTTGGCCGAGGCCGGCGGTATCGGCACGCAGTTCCTGCTGCACACCTACTTTGTTTATCGCGTGCCGCCGACTGCTGCGCGTTTAGGCGGTTATCCGGTCAAATACCTGTTGCTTTACGGCTTTGGGGCGGTGCTGTTGCATACCTTGGTCGATGTGGTTGGTATTGATGCGAGGGTGGCTGCCTTGGGTGTAATTATTGCATCGATCCCGGTCGGCTTCCTGTTAACGCGCAATTCGCGGTATTTTGGTATGTTAAAGAATGAAAAACAGAAGGAAGAGGCAGTTATCGATGATAAATCGACTTTACAGGGTTAAGGCGGCGGCTGGCTGGCTGAGTGCTGCCGGAAAGGTAGTCCAGCTCCTTCGACGTGAAGGGATATTTGGCTTGCGGTGCAGATTGGCGCTGGACAAGGAGCTTTTTTCGTGGGCTAATTCAAAGCGGATTGGCCACTACGACATTTTGAATGACGAGGTGCGTGCGAAGATGCGCCATACTGTCGAGTCTGACGTGGGATTGACCGTGGGGCTGCGTTTTGCGGGGTAGCAACGTGGAGCCACCCAGGGTTCAGGTCTTGCTGTCAACATATAACGGCCAGAAGTATTTGCAAGAGCAGATGGATAGCGTGTTGAATCAGGACTATCCTAACTTGGAAGTGCTTGTCCGGGATGATGGCTCAACCGATGGGACTTTGCAGCTGCTGGAAGGATACGAAAGCTTACCTAACGTTAAGGTACTGCGGGGAGAAAACCTGGGGGTGGTAAAGAGTTTTTTTGCCTTGCTGGAGAGTTCCTCACCCGGCGCAGAATATATCGCTTTTTGCGATCAGGACGATGTCTGGCTGCCGGGAAAGATTGCTGCTGCTGTCGCTAAACTTGAAGCTTTGGACAACGACAAGCCGCTGCTCTATTGCTCACGGGTGGAGTTTGTGGATCGCCACCTCCACAGTTTGGGCTTCTCGAAGGCTCACAAAAAGCCTAGCTTCCGCAATGCGATAGTGGAGAACATCGCTACCGGCTGTACCATAGTGATCAACCGGGCCACCAGGGAGCTGGTCTTGAGCAGCCTGCCAAGGTGGGCCTTGATGCACGACTGGTGGCTGTATCTGGTGGTGACGGCCTTGGGTGAGGTTGTTTACGACAGCCGGTCGTTGGTCAAGTACCGGCAACACGCGGCCAATGCCGTGGGCGGAACGCCTCACTTCATCCCTGATTTTCTGCGCCGCCTTAAGCGGTTTCTGGCCCCACAAAACAGCAACTACCGCATTTCCGGCCAGGCGGGGGAGTTTCTCCGCTGTTTTGGGCCGCGCCTTGAGGGCCACAAGAAAGAGCTCCTGGTGCGCTTCCTGGACTCAAAAAAGGGCGCCATATCCCGTTTGCGGTATGCGCTAAGGCCCGAGGTGTACCGGCATTCGCTTTTTTATCATACCCTTTTGCGGCTGCTGATCGTTTTGGGCCGGTACTGAACACGCCCCTAGGATGCCGTTTGAAAAGGGACCCACCCTCCTCACCGGAGCCGGAGTTTGGCAGTTCTAACATCGTATCTTCTCGCTCAGGACATCGTCCTTCCACGCCAACTGGAGTTGGAGGGAGCAAAATTGGTGCGCAAGCGCACCCTACAGGGGGGTTACTAATTTTGCGTTGCCCCAGGTCTTGAGGGCCAACCCTAGCCACTAGCTCACCGCTGCCGAGTTGATCAAACATACAGCTACTAATCCTCGAGGGCGTGCAGAAAACGGCTGCCCTGCTGACAGGGGCAAGATACCTGTCGCGCTCACCCTTCCCCTCCCGCGCGGCTCAGCCAACCCTCAGCCGCCTTCAAAATGACCTCGGCCTGGGCCAAAGCAGCCCCGGCCTCGCCCTGGGTATAGACCTCGGCAGGGGTGAGCTCGGCCAGGGCATCGGGATAGCGGGTGGGGATGTAGAGCTTATCCAGGGCCAAAGCCGCCTCCAGTAAGGAGGCGAAGCGTTCTTTGGCCCCCTCGGGCATCTCCCGCACCAGCCGCCCCAGCGAGGGCCCCCAGGGGTCGGCGTCCTGGAGCAGCCAGACGGCCTTCAGGGCTTTCTCTCCGGCTTGCTGGGCAAAAAAAGCGGCCTGGGCGTACTTGCCAGCGGCCACCAAGGCCCGAGCCGCCTCGAGGTCATCCCAGGCCTGACGAAGCCAGCGCCAGGCCTCACGCCGCTGTTTCTCCACGCTCATAAAGGAGCCTGGCCTCCTTCATCACGCCCCGCAAAAAGGGCAGTTCGCGCCGGTCCTGAAACTCCTCGGGGGTAAGAACCACCGGCTCTACCACCACCGGCAGATCCCGCAGGGCCCACAGCACCCGACCGATGCGCTCCAAGTGCGGCAGGTCGGTCTCCCAGAGGACGAGGAGGTCCAGATCGGAGCGCCGGGTGGCCGCTCCCCGGGCGCGGGAGCCGAAGAGGTAGACTTGTCCTGAGCTTTGCCGAAGGGCCCGCCCCACGCCCAGGGTGCTCAAGCGTTCGGTGACGGTCTCGAGCCAGTCCACAGGGACA
Organism: Truepera sp.; assembly: GCA_018333895.1. GTDB lineage: Bacteria > Deinococcota > Deinococci > Deinococcales > Trueperaceae > JAGXSJ01. The sequence continues at coordinate 12,419 of JAGXSJ010000154.1, read as the reverse complement.
TCTTACCCTAACGGCAACCTGCTCAGGCTGGGCTCGAGCTTGCCTTCCACCCTCGGCTCGAACCGATCGACAACATCCCGCCGGCCGAGTTGGAGGTGATGTATGATCAGGCAGGCAAGTCCGGTCGCGGTGGCTGGACTCAGGTAATCTACCCTACGGAAAACCTGGGGCGGTTCGGCTTTGCCCAAAGGGGGTAGTCCAAATGGATGGCCTAAAAGATGAACGGGAGCGAATTGCAGCCGGGGCTTCTTTGCCTGGGATAAGTGAAGAAGACATGGTGGTATATAAGGCCACCGCCCGGCAACGGATGGCACAAGATGAAAAAGAGCTGCTAGTAAGGCGGAAAAGGGCTTGGGAAACCGTGCGTTGGGCAGCCAAATTACTCAAGGAGGAGTTTGGCGCCCATCGGGTGGTGGTCTTTGGGTCCCTTCTTTGTTCAAAATGTTTTAATAAATGGTCCGATGTGGACATCGCTGCCTGGGGAATTAGCCCCACAGACACCTTCCGGGCCATGGGCGCGGTGATGGATCTGCGCGAGGATATTGAGATCAACCTGGTAGATATCGAGACTTGTCGCGCTACCCTGCGGGCAATAATCGAGCGTGAAGGGCAAGAGATATGATTGAGTGCTATCTGGTAGTAGCTAGTCGTATCCGCCAAGAACTTACCGATCTGGAGAGGGTTGTAAGCCGGGCCGAGCAGGCCATGGGTTTGGCCCGGAATTCCACGGAGCATGACTTATATCTTGATTCGGTTGCGCTGAACTTGCACGACTTCTATGGTGGACTGGAACGCATTTTCCGTCACATTGCGACGGGTGTGGACCAGAGCCTGCCAGGCGGACCGGAGTGGCACCGTGCGCACAGAACTGCTACTCTTCGCTTATTTTTTGGAACAGGTGTAACGGGAAAAATAAAAACAAAGCGACGCACGCAATTATCTTAACTGGCCGCTCCCCGGGCGCGGGAGCCGAAGAGGTAGACTTGTCCTGAGCTTTGCCGAAGGGCCCGCCCCACGCCCAGGGTGCTCAAGCGTTCCGTTATGGTCTTTGGCCAGTCCACAGGAGCATTTTACACTTGGGCCGAGGGGGCCGCTCCTTCGTAGCGCGGCAGCCGCTCCGCCGGGAGCTCTTTGAGCCTGGGGTAGCTCCGGTCTTTGGCTGACAGCAGAGGGTTGCCGCTAGGCCAGGCGATAGCGAGGTCGGGATCATCCCAGGCGATGCCGGCTTCAGCCTGGGGATTATAAAAATCGGTACACTTGTAGGCGAACAGGGCGCTCTCGCTGGTGACGCAAAAACCGTGAGCAAACCCTTCGGGAATATAGAGCTGGCGCTTGTTGTCAGCTGACAGGGTGACCCCCACCCACCGGCCAAAGGTCGGCGAGCCGCCCCGGATGTCCACCGCCACATCGAACACCTCGCCCTGCAAAACGAAGACCAGCTTCCCTTGGCCATGAGGATGCTGAAAGTGCAGGCCGCGCAAAGTGCCTTTCCTCGAAAAAGAGAGGTTGTCCTGGACGAATAGGGTGGGCAGGCCGGCAGCGGCGTAGCGCTGTTGGTGCCAGGTTTCCAGGAAGAAGCCGCGGTCATCGCTAAACACTGAGGGCTCGAGCAAGAGCACCTCCGGCAGCTCGGTCGGTCTTACTTTCATGCCTGGCGGACCAAGTTCAACAGGTACTGGCCGTAGCCGTTCTTTTTCAAGGGCTCGGCCAGTTGCAGCAGCTGCTCAGTATCGATCAGCCCCAAGCGGTAGGCGATCTCCTCCGGACAGGCGATCCTTAGCCCCTGCCGCTGTTCGATGGTTTCGATAAAGTTGGCAGCCTGCAGCAGCGCCTCGGGGGTGCCGGTATCCAACCAGGCCACGCCGCGGCCCAGCTTTTCCACGCGCAGTTGGCCTTGCTGCAGATAGAGCCGGTTGAGGTCGGTGATCTCAAGTTCGCCCCGGGCGGAGGGTTTCAGGCTGGTGGCCAGCTCGACTACCTGATGGTCGTAAAAATAGAGGCCGGTGACCGCGTAGTGGGACTTGGGCCGGGCCGGTTTTTCCTCCAGGCTCAACGCCCGGTCGTGCTCGTCAAACTCCACTACCCCGTAGCGCTCAGGCTCCCTTACCCAATAGGCAAAGACGGTAGCGCCCTCTTGGTGGGCGGCGGCGGCGCGCAACTGGCTCGGTAGGCCGTGGCCGTAGTAGATGTTGTCGCCTAGGATGAGGGCGCACGAATCGCCGCCGATGAAGTCGCGCCCGATGATAAAGGCCTGCGCTAACCCGTCCGGGCTGGGCTGCACCGCGTAGCGGATACTGATTCCCCATTGGCGGCCGTCTTGCAGCAGTTCTTGGAACAGGCGCTGGTCCTGCGGGGTGGTGATGACTAGGAGCTCGGTGATCCCGGCCAGCATCAAGATGCTGAGCGGATAATAGATCAAGGGCTTGTCGTAAACCGGCATCAACTGCTTGCTCACCACCCGGGTCAGCGGATAAAGCCGGGTGCCCGAGCCGCCGGCCAGGATAATCCCCTTATGCACCGCTCACCACCCCCAAGCGCTCTCCCCGGTAGCTGCCGTTGCGCACCCGCTGGCACCAAGCCCGGTTTTCCAAATACCAGCGGATGGTTTTATGCAGGCCGGTGGCAAACGTCTCTTGCGGCACCCAGCCCAATTCGCGCTGGATCTTACCGGCGTCGATGGCGTAGCGCCGGTCGTGGCCGGGGCGGTCTTCAACGAAGGTCAGGAGGGCGGCGTGGGGAAGAACCGGTGAAGTCGGCACTAACTCGTCCAGCAGAGCGCAAATCGTTTTTACCACCTCCAGATTGGTCTTCTCGCAGTGCCCGCCGATGTTGTACGTTTGGCCGGGGCGGCCGCCTTGAAGCACGCTTCTGATGGCCCGACAGTGGTCTTCCACGTAAAGCCAGTCCCGTACCTGCTGCCCATCACCATAAACCGGCAGCGGCTCGCCGGCCAAAGCTTTGACGATCATCAGGGGGATCAGCTTCTCGGGAAACTGGTACGGGCCGTAGTTGTTGGAGCAGTTGGTGATGAGCACCGGCAGGCCGTAGGTATGGTGCCAGGCGCGCACCAGGTGGTCCGAGGCCGCTTTGGACGCGGCATAAGGGGAGGTCGGGCGGTAAGGGCTCTCTTCGGTGAAGTAGCCCTCAGGGCCGAGCGAGCCGTAGACCTCGTCGGTGGAGACCTGGAGGAAGCGGAAATCCCGGCGCCAGTCGGCGTCCAGGTCGTACCAATAAGACCGCGCCGCCTCTAGCAGCGCAAAGGTTCCGACGATGTTGGTCTCGATAAAGTCGGCCGGCCCATCGATGGAGCGGTCTACATGGGACTCGGCGGCGAAGTGTACTATCGCCTCCGGGCGATGGCTCGATAACAGGCTCTTAACTAAGGCTCTGTCCCCGATATCGCCGTTAACAAAGAGGTGATTAGGGTGGTCTCGCACGGCAGCCAAAGAGTCCAGGTTGCCGGCATAGGTGAGTCGGTCTAGGTTGATAAGCTTAAGGCCCGCTTCTTCCGCTAGGCACTGCCTGACAAAGTTGCTGCCGATAAAGCCGGCACCGCCGGTGACCAGCCAAGTCCTCATAGTTACCTCCTGGCGAGCGTCGCTTCACGCGACCTCTAACTCCTCTACCTTCCGAATTCCTGGAATCTCCTCGGAACTGAAGGTGAGGAACAAGTCCTTCAGATGCTCCTTCAGGTCATCTAGGCTCTCGCCTTGAGTCCAATGGTCGGGGTAATCGTTGAGGTAACCAAGGTACCGGCCATCGCTCTCTTTCCAGGATGTGAAGCGCGCTTTCATGTACCGCACTTTACCAGAACCTGGACGGCAAGGGGAGTGGCTGTCTTTGGCGGGTGGGTTGCGAGTGGCTCACCGAGCGCCTCGCCGGATATTTCATGCAACCTTGCCAACAGCGCCTCTCTAGCCCAATAAAAGGCCTTCACAGAACCTGATGATCGCATCTGCCGCATAAGGTACGTCATTTCCAAAATCAATTTCCCTCTTCGCTTATGACCTTTTCAATAGTTGCGATTATCCACTTTGTATTTTCTATGGCTTCTGCCGCATCTGCTTGGTCATACAACTCCGCAGCCGGTATCCCTTCAATGGAACCGTAAAAGGCAGGCTCCCGGTCAAAGGCCAAAGAATCGCTGATATAAGCGATCCGGTCTAAAACTTCACGGTCAAAAAGAGCAAACTTCGCCAGCTCCTTCCTGATAACCCGCCCCAGGATATGGGATTTTGGATACTCAATGCCGAAACTTTTAAAGAGCCCTTTGACCGCAAGTTCCACCGCCTCCTGACACTTCCGCATGACCCGGTGATAATGAGCATGCTGCAGGGACAGGGAGGCTTCATCGAGGATGATCGCCGCGTCTTTAATAAAGGCCCTTGCCCGGTCTTTATTGGTCATAGCTCGATAACCTCGTCGGATTTCAGGTCGGGCTTTAACACCCAGTAATGTCCGTGGGCGGTCTCCTTCCTGACGGAGCCAAGCCTTACCATGGCCTTCCTGACCTTGTTTAGCTCCTGCTTGAGAAAGTCATCGCGATCAAACAGTATCTTCCCTTCCTGTGCTATCTCAATCAAGAGCGGCGGGTGCCGCATTACTTCATCAACCGTGGAGATCAGAAAGGAGGGTTCAAGGTTGAGCGCAAACCCCTCCAGTCGTTCGTATTCCTCGCTTTCCCTGATGCTGGCCAACAACGGCATGAGCTCTTTCACCCTTTTGGGGTAGGTCTGGTAGGCTTCTTTCAGCACTACCAAGAAATCTATGTCGCTTCCTTTTCTCAGCTGTCCCCTGGCCGCCGAACCAAAAAGGCAGACCGAAACCAGTTTATCTTGATACCCGTCTTTCAGAATTTCCGCCACCTGCGCAGAAAACTCTGAAACGGCTTCGGCGAGCGTTAGAGTGGCCATCTAAATATCCTCCGAACCACCTCAATCACCACCGTTCCTCCCCAACTGGTGAAAAAAGAAATCAAAACCTTCTTCATAGCTGAGTAGCGACCGCGACTGTTCCTTCGTATCCTGCCAGGCGTGCCAGTTGAGGGCGATGCTTGCCGCTTGGGGCCGGTTAGCCACGGTTAGCCTCCGACCCTGCAAAAGGTATACCATGCCAAGGTCATCGTCTATCTCCGCCACAACCCGGTAAAGCAGGGGCATTCGGGGCGCGCAGAATCGGTGCGCAAGCGCACCCTACGGCGTTCCCCGGCAGGCAATGGTTAAGCCTTCCCCTCTCACTAACAAAGCTATTAAGCCGCCGTTTGTTTGTGCCGGCCAGATGTAAAACCGCGGCAACGTGATACCATGGTAAGGAGATGAAGACCACCCTTACTTCAAAGGGCCAACTTACCCTTCCCAAGGTAGTGCGGGAGGCTTTGGGCCTGAGGGCCGGAGACGAGCTGGTGGTTCGCTTAGAGGAGGGCCGCATTGTGCTTTTGCCCCACCACCGCTACCGGGCTCGAGACCTGCTCGAGCTCATCCCCGAAGCCAAAGTGCGCTACCCGGGCCTTGACGAAGAGCAGCAAGCCCTGGTCCGGGCCCTGGCGGAGAAAGAGCCCCAGTGAGGGCTTATTATCTCGATGCCAACGTGCTTCTACGCTTGGCGACGCGGGCTCCGGAGGACCTCTTCGACCGGGCCCTGGTCTGGGTAGCATCTATACCAAGTTTGCTGTAGACAGTTCCCCGGCAGGCAATGGTTAAGCCTTCCCCTCCGTCATCCCGGGCGATGCCGGCTTCAGCCTGCCGCGTTGGTTGTGGTCTCGCTGCCCAACCATAAGATGTTACTCCATCAGGCCCGAGTCCAGGTTCCACAAAACTAGGCTAGGGTGAAGTATAGTGCCTAGATGATAACCTTGCTGCTGATCCGCCACGCCCTGGCCGACGAGCACGGGCCTAACTACCCCGACGACAGCCTGCGGCCGCTGGTTGATAAAGGTCACCAGCAGGCGGCAGCGCTAGCTGAGACCCTCAGCGCCCTGGCCATTAACCTCGACCGGCTCTTTACTAGCCCGTATCGCCGCGCTCTTGAGACCGCCGAGCCGCTGGCGTCCTGTGTGGCAACCGGCAAGCTCGAGCCGCTAGAGGCGCTGGCCGATGAGGACTATCCGCAGCTCTTAGCCGAACTTGAGGCGCAACTGGCCGACGGCGCAGAGACCGTGGCCCTGGTCGGACACGAGCCGTACCTTAGCGAGCTAGCCTCGCTGCTGCTGGTTGGCGACCCGCAAGCGGTGGAGATCGACTTCAAGAAAGCCGCCCTCATGGTGCTAACCGGGCCGCTGGCGCCCGGCCAGATGAGCTTGGCGATGATGCTGCCGCCCCGCGTGTACCGGCGCCTGGCCAAGCATAAGGGGTAGATCTAATGGCTGGTCAGCGCAAAGTTGAGAAAAGAGCGGGTAGTGGGTGGTGGGTTATGAGGGTCTGCTTACTTCCTACTTCCTACCCCCCTCTTATTCTGCTTCTTATCCTGCTCCTCGGCCTAGCCTGGGCGCAGCCTAGCGACCCGGCCCGGGGCGACCTGCGCATCGTGATCTTAGGCGATATCAACGGCAGCTTCGGCGCCACCGAGTACGCGCCGGGGGTGCATCAGGCCGTGCGCCACACCGCCACCCTCTGGCGGCCCGACCTGGTGCTGCTCCCCGGTGACCTGGTAGCCGGGCAGAGCCACCGGCTGCCCCTCGAGCGTTTTGCCCAGATGTGGGGCGCCTTCGAGCGCGACATCGCCTCCCCCCTGCGTGCGGCCGGCATCTTCTACGCCCCAACTATCGGCAACCATGACGGCTCGAGCCTGCGCCGGACTGATGGCACCTTCGCCTTTGCCCGCGAGCGCCAGGCGGCAGCCCGCTACTGGCAGCAGCACCCCCCACCACTGGCGTTTCACGACCGTGACGATTTTCCGTTCCACTACACCTTCAGCCTGGGGCCCCTGTTTGTGCTGGTCTGGGACGGCTCGAGCGCTACCCTCCTCCCTGACACCCTGGTCTGGGCTGAGCAGGCGCTACAGAGCGACGCCGCCCAGCGCGCCGACCTCCGGCTGGTGATGGGCCATTTGCCCCTTTACGGCGTTGCCGAGGGGCGCGACCGGCCCGGCGAAATCCTCGCTGAGGGCGAACGGCTGCGCCAGTGGCTGGAGGCCCGGCACGTTGATATCTACCTCAGCGGGCACCACCACGCTTACTATCCGGCGCGCTTAGGGGACCTGCTACTGATCCACGCCGGAGCGGCAGTTAGCCCGCGCCGCCTGCTGGGCGAGAACACGGCCCGCCCCACCGTGACTGTGCTGGACATCGACCTAGCGCCCCTAAGCCTCCGCCTCACCACCTTCGATCTTCGGGATTGGCCAGAGATCGCGCTAACCGACCTCCCGCCGTTCTTAGATACTTCGACCGGGAGGCTGTGGCGGATCGACCGGTCTCCAGCTTCTCCTTGCGTGTCGTTGAGCAACTCCAGCTGTACGCCTATGATGCCTATTTCATTGTCTGCGCCCGCCAGCAGGGCTGCCCCCTTATCACCCTCGATGGAGGACTGCAAACTGCTGCCCGCGTCGCACAGATCAGCCTTGTGGAGGCAATGCCGTGAAGAGCTATACCTTTTCTGAAGCCCGTCAAAACTTCGCCGCGCTTCTTGAGCAGGCCCGTCGAGATGGAGCGGTCCGTATTCAGCGTCGTGATGGACAGAGTTTTGTCTTGACACCGGAGGCACAAAAAACCTCGCCACTTGCTATTGCTGGTGTCCAACTGAGTCGTCCATTGACACGAAAAGAGCTTCTCGAAAGCATTCAAGAAAGCCGGCGCGACTACGAGTAAGGGTAGAGGCGATTACAGTACAATAGCGCGATGCACTATCTGATTGCCAATCCGACAGCCGGTCGCGGTCGAACACTGCGCGCTCTGCCACAGGTGCAAGCCTTTTTCGCCGAGCGCAGCCTGCCCCTGACCACCTTGCTGACCGAGGCCCCCGGTCACGCCACCGATTTAGCCCAGGCGCTCCCCGCTGATGCCACCATCCTGTCGCTCGGCGGCGATGGAACGCTCTGCGAAATCGTCCGGGCTTGCATCGGCAACGGTCGCACTGTCGGCGTTTTGCCCGGCGGCACTGGTAACGATTTTGCTTTTGCTCTGGGGCTCGAGCGCTACGCTCTGGCGCAGGGGCTCGAGGTGGTCAGCAACGGTCACGTTCGTATGGTTGACATCGCGGAAGTCAACGGCCTCCCGTTCGTTAACGCCCTGGGGCTAGGCTTCCCCGCCGAGGTGGCCCAAGCTGCCCAGCAGGCGCCACGCTTTTTGGTTGGTCCGGGCGTCTATCTCTATGCGATTTTCTCGGTGCTGAGTCGGCTAAAAACGCCCCACGTCGAGGTAGTGGTGGACGGCCAGCTCTACTACGCCGGCCCGGCTCTGCTGGTCAGCGTCCAGAACGGCCCCAGCACCGCTGGGGGCTTCTTGTTCGCCCCTCAGGCCAACCTAGACGACGGTCGCCTCGACGTAGTGATCGCCACTAATCTAAGCCGCTGGGGCACCGTTAAGCTGCTGCCCAAAGTCATGAAAGGGCGCCACCTAGGCCATCCCCAGGTGATGCTGGCCAAAGCCAAGCAGGTCAGCGTCCGCTGGAGCCAGCCGCGCCCCGGCCACATGGATGGTGAACTACTGCCGCCAGAAAGCACCTTTGAGATCCGCTTGCGAACTGCTGCGCTCAGGGTGCTGGCGCCAAATTAGTGCTCCGCAGCCTCCAATATGCACTAGGCGGCAAGATCAGCACTCCCAGCAGGCGTTGCCCAAAATAGCGCCCAAAATGCCGCATGTCGCCGGTAAGCAGATGCGTTGCCCCCTGCCATACGGCTGCTTGAAGGATAGGGAGATCTTTGTCGGGCAGCGCGATGATCTCCCAGCCCTGCTCCGTTGCTGGGGGTATGCTTGTCGCGATCACCACGGCCTCTAGTAGCTTGTCGAGCGCCTTATCACGCGCGTCAAGGTTTCGCCGCGCCTCTTCTACTGCATAAGCCGAGCTGACAAGTTTAACGTCAGTGAGCGCCCAGAGCCTTCGCAACCCGGCATCTTCACGATAGGCCGCCGAGAAGAGGACGTTGGCATCTAAAAATAGTACGTCCACGCTCTGGCGTCAGGGTCTGTGATGCTCAATCGCGTCGGGGTCTAAACCCATACCGCGCACCAGCCGGACCGCTTGTTGATAATCCGCGTCGTCAAGGGCGTTTGACAAGAGCAACGCCGCCCGGCGCTCCGGCGTATAGACCTCTACCGGCAAAGTCACCGCCGGACGGATCAGCACCCCTTCCGGCGTGGCCTCAGCGATAACCACGGAGCCCTCGCCGATGCCGTACCTCCGTCGCAGCTCCGCGGGAATTACCACCGTGCCCCGTTTACCTACAGTACTGGTTTTAACCATCTGCGCACACCCTTCAGGTTAATGCCCGATATTCGGACATTCTGCATTAAAGTATAGCATACGCTGTGAGGGGTGTGTGGGAAGTGCTGTGTAGGGTGTTGGAGGAATAATCCCCCGGCCTGTGGCCTCCCCCCTTAAAGAAGGGAGTTCAAGTGATGCCAAAGAAAATAGCCCCGCGCGGGCGGGGCTATTGTGACTAACTTCGGTTAGAAGTTAACGCGGTAGCGGATGCGGAAGGTCTGAGCGGCGGTCTCGTTGCCGGTGACGGCGGTGTCAGGGTCGAAGACAAAGGTGCCGTAGGCGAGCTCGAGATCCCAGTAGTTCCAGACGATCTCGTAGCCGCTGGTGGTAGCCGTCAGGTCGCCACGGTCTTGGTCGGCTGTGACACTAGTATCGGCATTAAGGGCAAGGTTAGTGTTGGTTCCGCTGTAGCTGCCGTAGCTGACCCGGAGCACGCTGTTCTGGAACAGGAACTCGTTGAGGGCCAGGCCAACACTGTACTGGAGCTGGGTCGCGGTGTAGTTGTCAAGACCGCTGTAGGTGATGGTGCGGAAGTTGGCGTTACCGAACAAGCTCGGCCTGAGGAAGACTTCCAGCGCTTGCGTCTCGAGGCCGGTGCCGGCGGTGATCCTGGTGGTGCTGTTCTGGTCGGTGTCGGGGTTGCTGACCTGCTCGAAGCCGACATAAGGGGTCAGCTTGACGATCGCCACTTCGAGTGTGTAGTCGGCCTCAGCAAAGATGCGAGTGGTGTCGAAGCCGGCGTTGATCCGCTCGAAGCCGAAGCGGAGGTTAAGGCCGCTGATCAGCGCGTTTTCTGCCGCGCCGTCGTGCCTGAGGCCGACGCCGAAGCCGGTAGCGTAGTTGGGCGTCGCTCCGTCGATGCGGCGGCGCAGGTCGCCGACGGCAGCCGGAGTAGTGCCTTGTTGGCGGGTACTGCTCAGGCTATCGACCACATTGCCTGCCACCGTGACCTGGCGGAAGAAGCCGCTCAGCGAGAAGCCTGCGAACAGGTCGGCGCTGAGGTCTACGCCATAGGCCATGACTGCGGTGTCGACTGCGGCAGCAGCGAGGTTCTGACCTTGACGGCTAACCGTGAACATGTCGAAGTAGGCAGTCAGATCGACGATGAACAGTTCCAGTCCAGCCCTGACCCCAAAGCCGGTCTGATCGCGACCGAAGGGGTAGGTGTCGTCGCGGAAGTTGTCGCGCTCGTTGTCCTCGAGGCCGAACCACTGCACCGGGATGGCCCGGTAGTTGGCCGTAAAGCTCGTCAAGATCGGCAGGTCGGTAGCATCGACATCTAGCTTGGCAAAGACCACCGAGCTGTCCGCCGGGCCGCCGGTGCTGTTAGCAAACTCGGCGCTAAGGGTAAAGATCGCCAGGCTGACCGTGCCGTCAACGCCCCACACCATCGGGCCGACATTGTCGACAGCGGTATCGCCATGCTCGCCGGTGTTAAGGCCCAACTGGGCGAACGACCCGCCGACGGTGACGCCTTCAAGCGGGCTCAGGGTGCCGCGGATGGCGCGGAAGTAGGCGTCGGCTGCGCCGGTGCTGCCTTGCAGGTCGGCGGCGCGGATGTCAGTCGGTGAGCCGTAGGCGATGGTCAGCGTCGGGTTCAAGAAGGCCAGGAAGTCCGGCGCACCCACGGTGGCGATAAAGCCCGCAGAGCGATCGTCGCGGTCGGACACGCGGGTGTTGAAGACGTAGGGGGTGAAGCTGGCGCGGATGTCGCGACCGAAGGTGAACTCTAGCGGCGGGCCGCCGATCGGGGTGAAGGTGCTGGTGAAGCGCCTGATGGCGAAGACGAAGCCTTCGAAGGGGGCGGGATCGAAGCCGCCAGCGGGGTCTCTGTCGTCCGGGTGGAGGACAAAGCCGCGCCGGAGCTCGAGCTCGATGACGTTGGCAAAGCTGTTCAGGCCACGATCATGACCGACGCCATCGCGCGCCGTGCCAAAGCCAATGTTGAGCGTTATGACGGCGTCTACGTCGCCTGGATCGTTAGCTGTGAAGTCAGCTCGCCTCTCCTGGTCGGTTCTATCATCGTCCGTCGGACCAGTAGTGAAGGTTGAGGTGGTGCCACGCGGCAAGCCTCTGCCGAATACGCGGTCGACGTCGAACGGAGCTATCACGCCGCCCATGCGGACTACGCGGTAGGTCAGGGCAATGTTGCCGCTAATGGTTAGCAGGTCTTCTTCGATCCGGGTCACGCGGGCGTCGATGTCGTCCACGCGGGCAGCCAGGGCGGCTTGGCCCTCTTCTAGGGCGGCTACGCGGTCGCGCAGCGCTACCTGGTCGCGGCGGAGCAGGATCACGAACTCGCGGAGGTTGGCGATATCGCTGGTGTTGCGGCGGATAGCGTTCAGGATACCAGGATCGATCTCAGGGATGGGACGGGCCTGCAGTTCGAGGACGTCCTGGTTGAGGATAGCGACCAGCTCATTCAGGGCGCGGATGCCAGCTTCGGCGCTAGCCAGGCGAGCATCGAGGTCGCCTACGGCTTGCAGCGCGTTGTTAGCTAGCGCTTCAGCCGCTTCGGCTCGAGCCGTAGCAGTGTCCACGGCTACCCGCAGCGCGTCGATCTGGTTCTGCAGGTCGCGGATGGCTGCCGGATCGACCATCTGCGCCACCGCGGCTTCCAGCGCCGCGATGCGCTCAGTGTTGGACATAACGTCCCTGTCGAGAACCGAGACGGCGTCTTCAACGGCGCCTAGGCGCACATCTTGAGCGGCCACATCGGCGGCTAGTTCTTGCAGCGCGTTGCGCAGGGCGGCCAGGTCGGCATCGGTGAGGGCCATACGGCCTTCGATGACGTCCAGTAGGCGGCTAACTACCAGGGCGGCCTGGTAACGGGTGAAGCTTTCGTTACCGCGGAAAGTGCCATCGGGGAAGCCGATGACGATGCCTAGTTCAGCGATGCGCGCCACAGCGTCGCCGGCCCAGTGGCCTGCCGGAACGTCCGGGAAAGGCATCTGAGCGACTGCACCGCTGATGGTCAGCGCCGCTAGAACAGTGATGAGGAAT
>JAGXSJ010000153.1 GCA_018333895.1 Truepera sp. | reverse complement strand
GCTGTAGCCGAGCACTGGGTCGCGCTGCAAGAGCTGAACCGCTCCCGTTAGCTCTTCGAGCATGAGCTGAGTCTACCGCACAGCTAGTCACTTTCTAATGGGATACATTATCTGGTATTTGCAATCAACTTGCATACTACAACTAGTAGTGATAAGCTGGATCAATGCAGCCTAGTCTACCGAGTAAGCGTGCCGTTTGGCAACTCGAGGGTGCCTATCTATGCTAGTGCAAGATATAGTAGCAAGCTCTTGACTAAGCGCCAGATATGGATTAAACTTCGCGATATTGTTGTTAGGCAAAAGGAGAGGTCATGGGTAAGGTTCCGACGCCGGCTGCCACGCTGGCAAACTTTGATCCCCACGCGGTAGCCATTGCTAAGCGCCAATACTTCCAGCCTTCCGACCAGACCATCGACGATCTGTTCCGCCGGGTAGCGGCCTGGGTAGCCAGCCCCGAGGTGCAGGAGCGGGACTACTACACCGAGCAGTTCTATGAGCTGATGGTGGGCAAGCGTTTCTGCCCCGGTGGCCGGGTATTGGCCGGTGCGGCGACGAGCCACGGTAACGTGTTAAATTGTTTTGTCCAGGACGGCTCTCCCGAGATGGAGGGGACGGATGCCTGGGTGCTCCGCCTCGCCACCAAGCTAGCTCTAGTGACTAAAGTCGGCGGCGGTAATGGCTTAAACCTTGACCCGCTGCTACCCAAGCGCCCGTACCCCAAGCAGGCGGGCAAGCTCTACCTCACCATCGCGCCCAGCCACCCCGACTATGACAAGCTCAAGACCGGTACCTACCTGGATCTGGTGCATGGCAAGTATGTCACGCGCGGCTACCGCTACGCGCAGTTCGTGGAGGCCGAGACAGCCCCCGCTGCCACGACGCTGATGGTGGGGGATTCGGTTGAAAGCATCTGGCAGTACGCCGCAGAGATGGCCACCCAGCTGATGGGTGGCGAGAACATCCTGCTGTCGCTGAGCGAGCTGCGCCCCGAAGGGACGCCGGTCAACGGCTCCGGCGGCACCAGCTCGGGCCCCAGCAGCTTTGCAGTAGAGGTATTTGACAACTTCGCCTACTGGGCCTCGCTAGGTGGCGCTGAGTACGCTGGGCCGGTGGCGACGTTGCGCTATGTCTACGCCCCGACGCTGAGAGTGATCAGGCAAGGCGGTTCGAGACGTGGCGCTGGGATGGCAACGATGTCGATCACCCACCCCGACATCGAAGACTTCATCACCGCCAAGGACTTAGACCGCGAGAAGGCCGAAGGCGACATCAGCACCTTCAACATTAGCGTGCTCGTCAGCGACGACTTCATGCGGCGCTCCAAGACCATGAGCGACACGTTGTACGGTATCGCTGGCCACGCCTGGCAGACCGGCGAGCCAGGGCTCATCTTCATCGACCGGATCAACGAGTACAACCCGATGCGAGCGGCCTATGGCGACATCAAGGCCACCAATCCCTGCGGCGAGATACCCTTGTTTCCTGGTGAGCCCTGCGACTTGGGCGCCATCAACCTCGCTCGGTACGTAAGTACCCCCAACACCGGCACCGATGGCTTCGCCTGGGACGAATTCCGCCAGGACGTGGCGACCTGCGTCCGCTTCCTCGACAATGTGCTTGAAGTCAACAAGTTCGCTCTGGAGGATAACCGCGAGATGTCGATGCGGCTGCGCCGCTTAGGGCTCGGCATCATGGGCTTAGCCGATGCCCTGATTATGATGGGCTATCGCTACGATTCGGAGGCGGGTCGGCAGGCGGTGGCGCGGGTGATCGGCGAACTGCGCGATCAGGCTACTGCGGCCAGTGAGGCGCTGGCTAAGGAACGAGGGGCGTTTCCGGAGGTCGCAAAGAGTACGCTCGGAGCACCCCGTCGCAACGTGGCCCTGCTCACCGTAGCGCCGACCGGCACCACCAGCATGCTGATGGGCGTCAGCAGCGGCATCGAGCCGGTCTTTGCGCCGTTTATCTATCGCCGTGTCGGCAGCGAATACCAGAGCCTGATCCATCCGCTGTTTCAGGAGCTGCTAAAGCAACACCTACCGCACCCCGACTACAACCAGGACGGTGCTTGGGATTGGGACAAGGTGGTGGCGGCAGTAGCGGCTAACCACGGCAGCGTGCAAGGGCTTGCCTTCATCCCGAGCAAGGTTAGGTCGGTGCTGGTCTGCGCTCATGACATCGCCCCAGAAGATCACGTCAAGATGCAAGGGGTGGTGCAGACCACCTTCGATGGCGGCGGTAAGATGGTGGCAAACTCGATCAGCAAGACGATCAACATGCCCAATCAAGCTACGGTGCAAGATGTCTTTGATGCCTACAGCCTGGCCTTCGAGACCGGCTGCAAGGGGATCACCGTCTACCGCGACGGCAGCCGCGACTTCCAAGTTCTGTCCACCAGCACCGAGAGCGTTAAAGGGGATGCTGACACGACCATTGCCACCAAATCCCCCCGCCCTATGACCGAGCGCCTTCCAGGCGAACCGCTCTTTGACCGCCCCCCCCGCCTTACCGGTTTTACTGACGCCGTTAAGCTCACCTTACCGACCGGCGAAAAGCGCGGCTTTTATGTCACCGTCAACAAGCAAGATGGCCTGCCGACCGAGGTCTTCATCGTCAGCGGCAAGGCCGGCGATGAGGCTAATGCCGACAGCGAGGCGCTAGGCCGGATGGTCAGTATCGCCCTGCAATACGGCGTGCCGGCCGAGGCCATCGTCAAGACCTTGCGCGGCATCAACGGCGGCATGTACGGCACCTATCAGGGCCGCATGGTGATGAGCAAGGCCGATCTGATCGCGGTGGCGCTGGAGACCGCCGGGGTCGAGAACGTGTTGCAGCGCGGCGCTAAATGCCCTGATTGCGGCGGCCCGCTGCGCTTTGAGGAGGGGTGCCGTAAGTGTGAGGCGTGCGGTTACAGCAAGTGTGGTTAGCTGGGCACGGGTAAAAAGGCTACCAGGTCACGCCCCTGCCGTGCTGTGGCCTGCGGTACCCCTTCTCACCTGAAGCGTGATAGCCTACCGTCAACGGAGGTAGTGATGCGCACGCTACTGATTAGTCTTGGTCTGCTGCTGCTGTGGCCGCTGGGCTGGGCACAAGGTATCACGAGCGTTGCTGTCTATCCCTTTAGCGGCCCGGATGTCATCTTAGGGACGGCGGTGGCTGATCGGGTGGCGGAGGGGTTGGTTGATGACGCCCTGGTGATCGGAGTCTTCCCCACGCCGGTGTTGGTACCGCCGCTAGTGGCCGAGGAAGGTTTTTTCAACCCGCTGGCCTTCCTGAACGAGCGCTTCGAGGTAGCCGGTTTTGACGGCGCTGCGATGGTGCGTGAGACGCTAGGGGTGGATATCGCGCTAACCGGGTCGGTGACGCTTACCGGCGAGCGGCTGAGGCTCGAGCTCTACCTAGCCACCCCTGAGCGGGTGACCAGGCACCTCCTGCGCGCCCCACAGGGCGAGCCGGGGCGCCTGGCAGTCCAGGTGCTGGGAATACTCAACCGTGAGTTCGATCTACAGGTAGATACTGCTAACACCGCTATCGACCTGCTAACCGCTTATGGTGACTATGTGCAGGCGCTGGCGCTGTTAAGCGGCGGCTTTACCGCCGAGGCGCTGGAGCGGCTAACGCAAGCAGTCGCCGCCGAGGAGGCCGAAGTACACTGGCAGGCGCTGCTTGACAACCTGCAAGCTTATTTAGCGGGCGGTGAGGTAGCCGATCCGCTGCTGTGGGCGGCACTGGAGTTGACCCGGTCACCGCTGGATAACCTGCGCGCTATCGCAGCTTTTGAGGCGCTGGCAGCCGAGAAGGAATGGTTGGGCGAAGCCTTGTGGCCGCTGGCTCAGCTCTGGGTAGCCACCCTCAGAGCCAGCATCAACGACCACCCTGGGGCCAGGGCGGCTTTCGAGCAGGCGGCGCGCTACCCGTATGGCCTGGCAGCTAGGGCTGTCTACCGGGCGGTCAACCGGGTTGAGAGCGCGTATCAAGACCTCACTGAGCTAGTTGATATACCAGAGCGGAGTGCGCTGCTCGGCGCGCAGCTTGCCGCGCAGCAGCTCGGCGAGACCGCTCTGGAAATAGAGGCCCTGGCACTGTGGAGCCGCGTCGCGCCCTTTATGACCTACCCCTTCGAGCGGCGCTCGTTCATCGCCTTTGACCAAGACGACGCGCTGGCCGCGGCCCAGGCGCTGGTGGTAGCGGTAAGCTTAGCGCCCGAGAGCGACCTGTACTGGACCAACCTGGGCTGGGCCTACTACCTGCTCGGCTTTTTGGCGCGCAGCGAGCGTGCTTCGCTGCGCGCCCTGGAACTGAATGACCAGCAGTACGTAGCCTGGTATAACCTCGGCCTCGTGCAGGCGGTAACAGCTCGCCTGGGCGAAGCGATGGAGGCTTACCAGCACGCCCTAGCCATCGACCCCGGTGTGGAAGATGAGGCCATCGTCGATCTTGAAAATGCGCTAGAACTCTTTCCGAATCAGATCGGGGTCCACTTCGCGCTCGCTACGCTATATGAGGCCGAGGGGCGCCGCGAGGAGGCCGCCGCTCAGTTTGAGCAGTATCTGGCGCGCGGTGGAGTGGAGCCCTTTGCTGCGCAGGCACGGCAGCGTATCGCTGTGCTGCGCGCTCCGCCGCCGCCTCTGGAGATTACTTCGGATATCACGCTCAACCTCGGTGCTCGTGGCCCCGTCACCGCTACTTTCCAGCCTGGGGACCGCCTAGCGGCCCGCTTCGAGCTCTCCACCCCCGGCTTTGAGCTGCCCGCTCAGGTAATGGTGACCCTGAGTCTCCAGGGCGCTGACCTAGCAGCTTTGTCGCAAACGGTAAGCATCCCCCGGGGCGCAGTGGCCTTCGTAATCGGCGATATCGCCCTGGACCTTCCGGCGACCTTAGCCCCCGGCAGGTACCGGCTCAGCCTCAGCGTGAGCGGGCTAGCCGAGCAGTTCGCTAGCGCCACCGTTCCCCTGGAGGTGACCGGCAGCCCGTCGCTGCTGCGCCGCCTGCTTAGCCGGGGGATCGTGCTGCGCACGCTTGCTGCTGAGGTGGCGATCTACACGGCGGCTGATTTAGCGCGCAGCGAGCCTGATCTTCGCCTGGTCGAAGCGCTGCTGCAAGAGCTGCGCCTAACGGCGGCGGTGGCGCAAGAGGCGCTGCCCGAGGTCACGGTGGGCCGCTTCGCGGGCAAGCAAGGCGGGGCGCTGTTCCGCGACAGCACGGCTGACGATGTGCGCGACTTTCTTAACTTCGTGCTGGCGCAGGCCGGACTGGCTAACTCGAGCTTTACCTTTGTGGACCTTTACGCTCAGTGGGCCCTAGACGGCGCCCCTGCGCCGTAGGAGGGGTGATGCGCGTCGGTATTGTCGGAGCGGGAACGATGGGGGTGATGCATGCTGCGGCCTGGGCGCAGACCGGCGCCAAGCTGGTAGGCGTCTACAGCCTACGCGATGGGCCGGAGCTAGCCCACCGTTATAGCGCCAAAGTGTTCGAGCGCTATGACGAGCTGCTTAAGGCGGTCGATGTCGTCGATCTGTGCGTGCCTACCAATCTGCACCCCGCCATGACGGCGCAGGCGGCGGAGGCCGGCAAGCACGTGGTGTGCGAAAAGCCGCCAGCGCTGACCATGGCTGAAGGCGAAGCGATGATCGCCACTTGCGAGCGGGCCGGGGTCAGGCTATTTATCGCCATGGTGGTCCGCTTCTTTCCGCAGTACCGGGCAGCGCAGCAGCTAGTGGCGGCCGGGCAGCTCGGAGCCTTAGGGGTGTTGCGGCTTAGGCGCGCCGCCTATCAGCCGCGCAAAGAGGTCGATAACTGGTTCTTGGATGAGGCGCGCTCGGGCGGCATGGTGGTGGACATGATGATTCACGACTTCGATTACGCCCGCTGGCTGGCCGGCCCGGTGATACGGGTTTACGCCCAGTCGGCTCGAGCGCTTGCGCCTGACTCCTCAGGCGACTACGCCCTGGTCACCTTGCGCTTCGCTTCCGGTGCCATGGCCATCGTCGAGGGGGCTTGGGCCAACCCGCCGGGGGTGTTCCGCACCGGCTTCGACCTAGCTGGGAGCGAAGGGCTGATCGAGTGGAGTTCGGACGACACGGCCACTATCCGCACCTTCTTGCAGCCGAGCGCTGCTCAGGCGGCTGCCTGCCCTGAGCGCAGCGAAGCGGCCTGCCCTGAGCGCAGCGAAGGGGCGGGGTTGCCGCTAGCCCCCTTGCCCGAAGACCCCTACACCAGCCAGCTTAAACACGTCTACCGGGCTATCAAGACCGGTGAACCGTTTGCCGTGACGCCACAAGACAGCCTGGAGGCGCTGCGCATCGCGCTAGCGGCACGTGAGTCGCTCCAGACGGGGCTGGTGGTGACGCTATGAAGGTCGGTATCCTCAGTCTGGCCCACGTTCATGCCGATGGCTATCTCGCCTTGCTGCCAGAGCTGCCTGATGTCAGGCTCATCGGCTTCTCCGATGACGATACCGAGCGCGCCCAGGCCACGGCGGCCCGGACCGACATCCCTTGGCTCGGTTCGGACGCCGCACTGCTAGCCGAGCGGCCGGATGCGGTGATCATCTGTTCGGAGAACGCCAAGCACCGCGCGGCGGTCGAGCAGGCAGCGGCAGCGGGCGCCCATGTGCTGTGCGAGAAGCCCATCGCGACCACCTTAGCGGACGCACTCTCAATGCGGGAAGCCTGCGAGCGCCACGGCGTTAGCTTCATGACCGCCTTCCCGATGCGTTTTGACGCCTCGCTGCAAGCGCTCAAGGCGATGCTTAAGCAGGGTGAGCTGGGGCGCGTCTATGGGATCAACGGCATCAACCATGCCGAGTGCCCGAGCCGCCATCGCGCCTGGTTTGTCGACCCGGAACTGGCCGGTGGCGGCGCGGTGATGGACCATATCGTCCACCTAGCCGATCTCTACCGCTGGCTCTTAGCTAGCGAGATCACGGCGGTCTATGCCGAAGTGGGCAACCCCTTCCTGCCGGAGTCGGTCGCCGTCGATACCGCCTGCCTGGCTAGCGTCACGCTCTCAAACGGCGTCTTTGCCAGCATCGACGCCAGCTGGAGCCGCCCTAGCAGCTACCCGCGCTGGGGACAGCTCAAGTTGGAGGTGGTAGGCGAACGAGGGGCGGTAGCCATAGACGCCTTCGCGCAGCACCTCACGCTTTATAGCCCTCACGCCTCGCGCCAGCCGAGCTGGGTGAATTGGGGGGGCAACCCCAACCGGGCGATGCTGGCGGCGTTTATCGCTAGCGTGCGCCTGGGTGCTCCGCCGCCGGTGACCTGGCAGGACGGCTATCAGGCGCTGCGAGTGGCGCTAGCCTGCTACGCTTCGCAAGCCGGGGGTGCGGTGGTGCCCCTGGGAGGCCTTACCGCAGTGGGCTAGAATAGCCTATGGCTTACCGAAGCTATGACAGCCCTCCCACCTGGTATCAGGATGGCAAGTGGCTTAGCGGTCTGTTGCTCGTGCCGGTACTGATGGCACTACTGCTCATGGTCACGCTGACCCAGTTGAGCTCGCCCGGCCCTGGGCGGGCTGTCTTGCAGAAAGCGCTGGCCTTGGCCCTGTTTCCCGACGGGCTGGAGGCCGCCACCCTGCCGGCGGTGGAGCTGCCGACGCAAGTGTCACCCGGCGAGCCGCTCGAGCTAGTGACCGGTGTGGCGGTCTTCGCTGCGGCTGAGGAGCTTGACGGTCTGACCCCAGAAAGCGCCCGCTTGCGAGTTGCCGATGCACTGGCTGCTTTGCTTCTGCGCGAGGGGCTGCAAGGGACGCTAACCCGGGTGGCTAATCCACAACTGGCTCAGCAGCTCAGTGCCGACTTTGTCAGCGACCTGAGCCGGATCTACCTCGAAGCGGCCCTGCTCCCTGCCGGACTGGCCGACGGCTCAAGGCTGGCGGACTGGCGCCAGCAGCGAGCTAATCGCCCTGGCCAGCCGGTGCAGCCGATCGTCGGGGTGTTCGTGTTAGTTGAGCCCGCAGAGCTCGAGCCCTTAACTAATCGCGATATCGGGGTGTTAGTGGTGCGCCGCCTCAATGAGGTGCTGCTGACCCAAGGGCTGCCCGCCGCCCAGGCGCTGGTTGGCAACGCCAACCTGCTCCAGCGCCTGAACGACACGGCGCAAGGCGAGATCAGGCAGGCGCTGGGCGCGTTTCTCGCCACGACGCTAATCGCCGAGGAGCCCGCCATCGCGCGGCGGCTGACGCAGGCCCGGGAGGCGGCGGCCCAAGAGGCCACTGCTGCCCCGGTGCCCTGGTTGGGGCCGGAGCTAGCCGACCTGCCGCCCGCTGAGGCTAATGCGCTGGTGCTACAGCGGGTCTCGGAGGCTATCTACCACCGGGGCCTCACTGAAGCGCTGGCGACTATTACCGAGCCTGACGCTAGGTTGCGCATCGGCGCGGCGCTCGAGCCGTTTAGCGCCTTTACCGCTAGCCAGCACGGCCATTGGCTACGCCTTAGCTGGCTGCTGGCGGCGCTGGCACTACTGCTCGGTGGGTTGCTGGTCTTCTTTAGCAACGGTTTGAGCCGCGTCATTAACCTCGGGCTGGTGCTGCTCATGGCTGCGGTACCGGGGACGCTGCTGTTGGCAGCGCTCGAGCAGGCGCTAGCCCAATCCGCTGCCCCAACCCTCCCGCACGTCGAAGGGACGCTGGTCTCGCTCACGGCGCTGGCCCGTTACCTGCTGTTGCATATCCCCGACGATGTCGCAGCCATCGCCCTGCGCAACCACCTGGTAGCGGTGATGGTCGGCGCCGGGTTGGTGCTGTTGCCCTTGGCGGTGTGGCTGGTGATGACCTTCCGCCCGCGCCGCCGGAGATTCTGAGCAGCGCGTATACTGTCAACTTATGAAGGCCTCTCCCGCCGCGCTTAGCAAGCTCGACTTCGACCGCGTCCGCCAGGCGCTAGCCGAGCGGACCGCCTTGCGGCTGGGGACGGAAAGGGCGCTAGCGCTATTGCCCAACTTAGGCCGGGTCGAGCTTGAGACGGCCTGGCAGCGGCTGGCCGAGGCGCTGCAGGGGCCATTGTCGCTGGGCGGCGTGGAAGATATCCGCGAGCTAGTGCAGCTCGTTATGGATGGGCGGATACTCGAGGGCCCAGAGCTGTTTAGCATCGCCTACACCATGGACGCCGCAGGGACCATCAAGCGGGCCATCCTGGCCTCCGAGCGACCGGCTCTCTCAGCGCTGGCCAGGTTAATGAGCAGTTTTGACGGAGTGCTCAGGCTGGTGCGCGAACAGCTCGATCACGATGGCAGCGTGCGCGACGATGCCACTCCTAAGCTGCGCGACATCCGGCGGCGGCTAGCGCCCTTGCGCGGGCGCATCCGCGAGCGCTTAGGCGAGCTGCTCGCCCGCTACGCTGAGGCGGTTCAAGACCCGATCATCACCCTCAGGCGCGACCGTTACGTGATCCCCATCAAGACCAGCCATCAGGGGCGGGTGCCGGGGATCGTCATCGACACCTCAGACTCGGGCGCCACGGTGTTTATCGAGCCGCAGTCGATCGTGCCGCTAAACAACGAGCTAGCGCTATTGGAGTTCGAGGAGCGCGACGAGGTGCGGCGCATCCTGATTGCCATAGGGCAACGCCTGGCTTTTGAGCCGGGACTAGCGCCGACCTTGGAGGTTTTGGCTGAGCTGGATCTGATCGCCGCCAGCGCCCGGCTAGCCCGCGACTGGCGGTTGGTGCAGCCGAGTTTAAACGACCAAGGGGAGGTGCGGCTAGCGGCGGCGCGCCACCCGCTGATTAAGGACTGCGTGCCGAACACGCTGCGGCTCGCTGCGGAGCGGCGGCTGCTGATTATCACCGGACCCAACGCTGGGGGTAAGACCGTAGCCCTGAAGACTCTAGGGCTGGCGGTCTTGATGGCCCACAGCGGGCTGTTCGTAGCGGCGGCCAGTGAGCCGCCCCCCACGGTGCCGTTCTTTGACTCCTTACTGACCGATATCGGCGACGAGCAGTCGATCGAGGCTAGCCTCAGCACCTATGCCGGGCACCTTAAGAACCTCCGGGCCATCGTCGAGCAGGCCGACGAGAGCGTGTTGGTGCTGATCGATGAGCTGGGCTCAGGGACCGACCCGACCGAGGGGGCGGCCTTGTCGCAAGCGGTATTGGAGCAGCTCTTGGCTAGCGGGGCGCGAGGGCTAGTGACCACCCACCTGGCGCCCATTAAGGTCTTCGCCGCGCAGACGCCAAGGGTAGAGAACGCCGCCATGCAGTTCGACGTAGCGGAGCTAAGGCCGCGCTTCGAGCTGGTAGTGGGGCAGCCGGGGCGCAGCTACGCCTTAGCGATTGCCGAGCGCTTGGGTCTGCCTGACGCTCTGCTGGCTCGAGCCCGCGAGATCCTGGGGCCCGAAGGGGTGGGTTTAGAGGCGCTCCTAGAGGCGCTCGAGCGCGAGCAGGAGAAGCTCCTAGCCGAACGGAGCGAGCTGCAAGCGGCCCACCGTCAGACGCTTGAGGAGGCTGAGCTGCTGCGGGCCCAGATCGCCATGCTGCGCCAGCGCGAGCAGGAGGTTTTAGCCGCCGCCGCCGAGAAGGCCGACGAGCTGCTGCAAGAGACTTTGTTGCGGGCTAAGGCGCTCAAGCGCACCGCAACCAGCGATCAGCAGCAGCGCGGCAAAGCCTTGGCCGAGCTACAGGCGCTGCGGCGCACGGTGCGCGGTGCGCCCGACCAACCTCAACAGGCACCAGAGGAACTGCTCCCTGGCACTGAGGTGCTGGTCCCCGAATACGGTGCCAAGGGGTTAGTGGTAGAGCGGCGCGGTCAGGAGGTGGTGGTGCGGCTAGGGCTAATCAAGGTTACCGTGCCGCGGCGTAGCGTTACGGTGCTAGGCGCCTCCAAGGCAGTGGCCTCAGCCTCGGCGGTAGTGCTCCCGACCCGCTTCGACAACGAGCTGAACGTGCGTGGTGAGCGAGCCGAGGCGGCTATTGAGCAGATCCGCGACTTTATCCGCGAGGCGCACGCGCTCAAGGTAGAGTCGGTGCGCATCCTCCACGGCAAGGGGACTGGAGCGCTGCGCGACGCGGTGCGGCAGTACCTCAAGGGGGAGCGGCTGGTGACGCGCTTTGAAGACGCCGTCCCCTTTGAAGGCGGACACGGCGTGACGGTGGCTTACTTGCGGCTGTAGGCTCTGGCTAGCGTGGAGTACCACAACATGAGTGCCACATGCTAGCATGTGACTGACATGTTCAAGATGATTCAGATCCGCCATGTCCCCGATGCCCTGCACCGTAAGCTCAAGGCACGGGCGGCTAGTCTCGGCATGACGCTGTCGGATTATCTCTTGGCCGAAGTCGAGGCGATTGCCGAGAAGCCTACCGTGCCGGAGTGGTTGGAGTTGGTACGGCGCCTGGAGCCGGTCGTTGTGGACGAGGACCCGGCCACCGTCATCCGCCGACATCGCGATGCCGAATAGCGGCCAAGGCGTCGTGATCGATGCCTCGGCCACCGTCGATCTGTTGCTGGGTATTGAGCCGAACGCCGGCCAACTGCAGCAACGGCTGAGACGACCCACTCTCAGCTTGCACGCCCCGCACCTGCTCGACCTCGAGGTGCTGCACACGCTGCGCCGCTACGAGCGACGGGGGATCGTCTCGGCACAGCGGGTGGCGCAGGCGCGCCAGGTGTTGACTTCCTTGCGGTTGACGCGCTACTCGCACGCCGCTCTGGGCGAGCGCATCTGGGCCTTACGCCACACCCTTACTGCCTATGACGCGGCCTACGTCGCACTGGCCGAAGGGTTGAACCTCCCGCTGCTTACCAGCGACGGCCGGTTGGCGCGGGCGTTAGGGCATACCGCGCATATCGAATGCGTTGGTCAGTGACAGTCAAGCCGGACCAGCTCCGCTGTGCTGAAGGGTATGCGCAGTTCGGTGCTGTAGTAAAAGCTCCGCCCGTCAAGGCTGTAGGCGATGGCCTCTTGTTGCGGCAGCCGCCGCAGCGGGATGGGTCGGTAATCGATCCCTTCGACCAGCTCATCGACCGGTTTTAAGGCCGCTGCGAAGATGAACTCTAGGGCGTGCTCGTAGGTCAGAACCAGCAGCCGCTCACCATCAGGGCTTAAGTCCATGCCGGTAGCCAGCCAGCCGAGGAGGCTGCTGCGACCCCGCCCCAAGGCCGGGAGGTCGACCACCCCCAGAAATTCTAGCGTCTGCACGGCGTCGGTGCTGGTCTTCCAGCCGGCTGCCAGCCGGTAGAGCCGCGCTGGCTCGGCGCGCAGCCGCCAGGGGTTCCCCTCCTTGCTGAGGAGATAGATGTTCCCTGCGGGATCGACCGCCAGCGCCTCAGCGTCGCGCGGGCCGTCAGGGTAGCGCAGGCGAAGCTGCCGGTAGGGGACAACGCGGTCGGCGACGATGTCACGCTCGCGCAGTACCACCAGGCGGATCTCGTCGCGCACAGCGTTGTTATCACCGATATCGCCCACGAACAGGCAGGGCTGGCCGTCGTCGCAAGGACCGATCGCCAGCGCCTCGGTATCGCTCGGGGTGAAGCGCTCGATGCGTACCTGACGGGTCGCACCCCCCGAGGTGTCGGTGAGGTAGAGATATGGTCCGTCGTCCGAATCGTTGATGTGATAGAGGCGCCCCTCGACCAAGCGCGATACCGCTAAGCCGCTGGCTTCCGGGAGCAGGGCCGTATCGAGCAGGCCGACAGTAACGGGCTCGCTCCAGCGCTCGCAATGGTTGGGCGAAGCCTTGAGCTGCGCTTGCGCGAGGCCGCTTAACAGCATTACGAGAACCAAAAGCCTCACTTGGTCAACTTACCGTAGCCACGCATGAGATGCCGCTAAGGACCGCTGTGTCATACTGCCGCCATGCGACCAAAAACCATAGTGTTCGACCTCGACGGCACGCTGGTCGACTCGTTGCCCGATATCAGCAACAGTTTTCGCTACGGTTTCGCTAAGCTAGGCTTGCCCGTGCCAGACGCTACCGCGGTCAGGGCCGAGATTGGCAAGCCGTTAGAGGAGATGTACGCCAGCTTTGCGCCAGCTGAGCAGGTAGCAGCACTATGCGCCTGCTACCGCGAGCATTACCCCCAGCACTTCACCGACCAGACGCGGCCGTACCCGGGCGTGCTCGAGCTGCTGGCGCAGTTACGGCAAGCTGGTTTCAAGACTGCGGTGGCTACCACCAAACAGAGCTTTATGGCCACGCGCCTCTTGACCGCTCTCGGCCTCGTTGCGCTCATCGATCATATCCAAGGGACTGACGGCTTTCCACATAAGCCCGCGCCGGACGTGATCTTGCGCGCGCTGGCAGCGGTAGGCGGCGATGGTTTGTGGATGGTGGGCGACACTGTTTCGGACATCGCGGCCGGCAAGGCTGCGGGCTTAAAAACCTACGCCGTGAGCTGGGGCACGCACGATGCTGCTACCTTAGCCTCGGCTCATCCGGATGTGTTGGCAACTACGCTCACGCCGCTTTTGGAGCTGACGGCTTTATCGCAAAAATAAGGACGCCTGGCTCCCATTCCAAGCGCCCTCACGACTCCCAAGTCGCTCTCACTTCTCTTCCCATGCCACTGTACCATATGGCTCAACCCGGCGCTAGCCTCTCAGCTTTATTAGATCGAGGGCCAGTAGACTGCTGATATGTCGTTACCGCGCCTTATACTTAGCGTGAGCCTGGCCCTAGCTGTGCTGGCTTGGCTGTTTATCCAGAGCCCCTTGAGCCCGCCGGCCCGCGGTATCGCCATCCCTATCCCCACCGTCTACGCGGTAGTGAGCGACCCTTACCAGCGCGATCCGCTACTGCACCGCTACGGGCTCTATCGCACGGCGTTGCTAGCCAACGACTTGGCGGCGCTGCAGGCGCTCTTGGAGGAGGTCGCCGGCAGTTACCTGGAGTACCGCACCCTACTGACGCTAGCTCGCAGCCCGCAGCTCCCTGCCGGCGAGCGCTATGCCTACTTCGAGCGGGCCATGGCGGTGCGGATCAACGACCCGCTGGCCCGCCTGGCTACCCGTGAGCTGCTGCTGGAACAGGCCCGCCTGGCCGAAGAGGCCGGCTTGGTATCAGCGGCCATCGATCACTACGCCGCAGCTCTCCCCGCAGCCGCAGCCTTTACCGCCTTGCGGCGGCTGGAGACCCGCCCGCTGGTGCTGGCTAACATATTCCTGCGAGCGCGACAGCATCGCAACGCCTTAAGCGCTCTTGACGGATGGTCGGCCCCGTCTATCGAAGCACCTGCCTACCGCGCTATCGGGGAGCATGCTCGAGCGCTTGACGCCTATCAGCGCTGGCTTAACGAAGAGCCCAGCAATGCTACCGCGCTATTTGGCCGGGCCTGGTCGCTCTTTGCGCTGGGGCGCAACGCTGAGGCCGAGCGGGCCTTTAGTGAGCTTTCCGGCCCAAGTGCCCTCCACGGCTTAGCACTCCTGGCCAACCGAGCAGGCGACCTCGACCACGCCGTTACCCTGTTGCGCCAGAGCGGTGAGCCGCGACACCTCTGGCTGGCGACCGATCTACTTGAAGGGCGGGGTCGCAGCCGCGACGCCCTGCCGATCTACCTCGACCTGGCCGTGGGAGGCTCAGCCTTTGCTGACGACGCCGCCCATCGCGCCCTGGTCTTGGCCGAGCGGCTGGGCCAAGCCAAGATAGCAGACCAGGCGCTGGACTTGCTGCCCGAACACTCGTTCTTCGGGGCCTTGCGCGGTAAGTCCATCAAACCTGCGCTGGTCGATACCCTGACTACCCCCGAACTCGAGGTTGTGGCGTTGGCGCGGGCGCTGATGCGCGTGGGCGACCACGAGGCAGCCGTCGGTGAGCTGCTCTTTGCCCTGCGCAAGGCTGCCGATGAGGCAAGCATTGTCGCACTAGGAGAGACGCTGCAAACCTTGGGCGAGTACCGGCAGAGCGCGCGCGCCGCGCGGCAGTGGCAGCCTAGGAGCCTGGAGCGCCGTACCTGGCAGCTGGCCTACCCGCGAGCCTATGCGGCGCTAGTTGAGCGCGAGGCGGCGGCTTGGCAGGTCGAACCCGCCTTGATCTGGGCGGTAATGCGCCAGGAGTCAGCGTTTTATCCCCGGGCCATATCAGTTGCTGACGCACAAGGCTTAATGCAGGTCATACCTTCGACCTGGACTTGGTTAGCCGAGATGCTGCGCGAAGCTCCCGGCGATCCCTTCGACACCGCGACCAATATCCGTTACGGCGTTTACTACCTGCGCCGACTAATCGACCGCTTCGATGGTGATCTTGAACTGGTGGTAGCGGCTTACAACCGCGGCCAGGGCTACATCTCGCGGCTCTATCAGGGTGAGGTAGTAAACGGCGATAGGAACGAGCTTTATCGCTTCATAGACGCCTTTGAAACCCGCGAGTACCTGCAGATTGTGATGCACAATTACCAGGTCTACCGACTGCTTTACTTCGATACTGCGCTGGCCCAAGAGCAGCCCTGATAGCTTTCCGAGGCTCATTCGCAGCGACTGGCAACGGCGTTGCCGAACACAGCGAAATGGCAACAAAAAAGCCCGATGCACAGCATCGGGCCTGATGGCGAAGGAGGCTAATCGAAGCGGATGTTCCGCTCGTCTTCGAGAGTAAACGCCTGCATCTTGGCGGGATCGGCCAACAGCTCGACTCGGTCTCCGGCCACTACCCGAGCGTGGGCATCAACGCGGGCTACTAGCGTCTGGTCGCCGTCTACCGAGGCGATTAGGATGGTTTCGGCACCAAGCGGTTCAACCACTTCGATGGTTGCTTTGATGGTGTTGTCCTGCTCGGGAATGCTAGTGTCGCCGCGCAAGCCTAGGTTCTCGGGGCGGATGCCGAAGTAGACCTTCTTGCCGCTATGCTTTTGCAGCTTCCTGGCTAGCTCGGCGTCCGGCTTAATATCGAAGTTAGTCCCCTTGATGCGGCCATCTTGTACCGTACCGACCAGGAAGTTCATGGCCGGCGAGCCCATGAAGCCCGCTACGAACTTGTTAATCGGCTTGTCATAGAGGTTGATTGGGCTATCGACCTGCTGAACCAGGCCGTCTTTCATGACCACGATACGGGTACCCATGGTCATGGCTTCGACCTGGTCGTGGGTCACGTAGACAGTAGTGACACCTAGGCGGCGGTGGAGCTTCGCGATGCTGGCGCGCATCTCGACGCGCAGCTTAGCGTCGAGGTTGCTCAGCGGCTCGTCCATCAAGAACACCTTGGGCTCGCGCACGATGGCGCGGCCAAGTGCTACGCGCTGGCGCTGCCCGCCCGACAGCTCGCGCGGGCGGCGCTCTAGCAGGTGCTCAATCTGGAGCATCTGTGCCGCTTCACGCACCCGGCGGTCGATCTCAGCCTTGGGCGTTTTGCGCAACCTCAGGCCGAACGACATGTTCTGGTAGACGTTCATGTGCGGATACAGCGCGTAGTTCTGGAAGACCATGGCGATGTCGCGATCCTTGGGCGGCACGTCGTTGACCACCCGCTCGCCGATCTTGATCGTGCCCTCGGTAATCTCTTCCAGCCCGGCAATCATCCGCAGCGTGGTGGTCTTGCCGCAACCGGATGGGCCGACAAAGACCATGAACTCCTCATCATGAATCTGAAGGTTAAAGTCTTTGACCGCCGTGACGTTACCGAAGCGCTTGAAAACCTTGTCTAGTACGACTTCTGCCACTGAAGTCCTCCTTTGGTGCGTGGTAGCTTTAGCCTTGGCCAGCGTAGCTGCTTGAGTGTAACATAGCGGCTTAGTGGAATGCAATGCACGTGGTAGCGCGAATCAGCCCCTCCGCTTGACCCAAGCCCTATCAAGCGCGTAAGCTATATGCACGATGTGTATGATATGCAACTTACACATGGTGATGCGATGACCGCCCGCCCGCGCGTGCTCCTGCTCTGCGGCGGACAGTCTGACGAGCACGAGGTGTCGTTGGCCTCGGCCCGCTCGGTTATGGCCGCAGCCAAGAGTAGCTTTGACCTTACCCCGCTGGTCATCGACCGGACAGGCCGACTATTGACCGGCCCCGCCTCCTGGCAGGCGCTTGCTAGTGGGCGCAGCGACCACCTGCCCCGCGACGGCAGCCTGCAAACCATCAAGCCGCAGGCGTTTGATGTGGTCTTCCCGCTGCTGCACGGTCCTTACGGCGAAGACGGCACCGTCCAGGGACTATTGAAACTCCTCGGCCTACCCTTTGTTGGTGCGGATGTGCTGGGCAGTGCCGTCGGCATGGACAAGCTGATGATGAAGGCGGTCTTTGCCGCGCATGAATTGCCACAAACGGCTTATCTGGGAGTGCGGCGCGACGACTGGCAGCGCGATCCCGAGCGGGTGATGGCGCAGCTACAGCACCTCAACTACCCGCTTTTTGTCAAGCCCGCTAATCTCGGCTCCTCGGTCGGCATCAGCAAGGTCCGTGACTATGACGAACTAAGGCAGGCGCTCAATTTAGCCGCCCGCTTTGATCGCCGCCTCATTGTCGAAGCGGGGGTAGTAGGGGCGCGCGAGCTAGAGGTCGGCATTCTCGGCAACGAATCGCCGCAGGCCAGCCCGGTAGGCGAGATCACCTATGAGAGCGACTTCTACGATTACGAGACGAAATATACCGAGGGCCGAGCTAGGCTGCTGATCCCTGCTGAGCTGTCCGAGGCGGTAGCCGAACGCTGCCAGGATGTGGCGTTGCGCGCTTTTGCTGCCATTGATGCCGCCGGGCTGGCGCGGGTGGATTTTTTCTACCTTGAGGCCGCAGATAAGCTCTACCTCAATGAGATCAATACCATGCCCGGCTTTACCACTACCAGCATGTACCCCAAGCTCTGGGAGGCTGCTGGGGTGAGCTACCCCGAACTGGTGTCGCGCCTGATTGCGTTGGCGCTTCAGCGCGCTGGCTACTAGGTGCGGCTTTAACCCCCAACGGCGCCGCTAATCCCCCCGCGGCTAGCAACAGGGTCAAAGTTTGAAACCCGGCGGCTGCTAGCTGATGCCGGAAGTTTTTTCGAGAACAGCAAGGGGATGGGCTCGTTGACTTAATCCCCGGTGCATCGACTGCGGCCTGCACTTCACGCTCTGGCAGACTAAAGTCATTGGTGTCAAGCCAGCGAACGGTGGGCATCATTAGGCCCACGCCACAGAGCGCTATCCTCCCGCCGCCACCCGTCTGGCAGCGCTAACTCGTGGCGCGGCCAGCCCTGCTGCATCCGCGCCCGCGTCTCCTCCCAGGACTTCACTCCCGAGACTGCGTCCAGCGCTTCGACGCAGCAGGCCCCCACCGCGCAGGCGGTATCCAGAGCATCTTCGAGGCGTAAGCCGCGCAAGAGCCCGGCCAGAAAGCCAGCGACCGTGGTATCGCCTGCGCCGACCGTACCGGCTACAGTGACCTGGAAACAGGGCGCCCACAGTTCACGGTTATGCCAGTTGGTGGTCAGCGCGGCAAGCCTGGGCAGCGTTAGGTGCGCCGTGCGGAGATAAAAACCCACAGGGCCAAGCTTGATGCCGACGATCTGAGGCCCCATTGCCAGCAGTTCACCCGCAATTTCGCTGACGAGACCGGCTAGTTGCGGTGGTAGCGCCTCTTCGCCGGTGTGCTTTAGCTGCTTAAACGTTTCGGGCCGCAGCATATAGAGGAGCTCCTCGAAGCTTGGCAGGAAGATATCGACCTGCGGTAGCACACGCTTAAGGAGGGCTTGCCAGTCTGCCTGGCCCGCTTCGGAAGCCGGATCAGGCAGCGACAGATCGAGCGAGGTGATAAGCCCCTGGTCTTTGACCGCGGCAAAGAGCTTGACCAACTCCTGGCCGCCCTGGGTGTAGAGCTGCCGCATCAGCGGCGGGTAGCCAAAATGAAACAGCAGGGCCGACTTCAGAAGGGAGGTATCGATATCGCTACTGTGAAACACGGCGTTAGCGCCGGCGTCGTGCAAAAACATCCGCTCGCCGCTTGGTGGCGTAATCACCACGGTATAGGAGGTGCCGGCCTCGGCTGAGGTGGTAATCCCCTCGACGTGCTGTGCGCCGCTTCTTAAGAGGCTCTCCTTGACGAGCGCTCCCAGCGCGTCGTCCCCTACTTTAGCCATCAGCAAGGTAGGGACGCCGAGCTTGCTCAAGGCCAAGCCGGTGTTAGAGACCGCGCCGCCGGTAGCGAGGGTAGTGCCATGGACCTCGATCAGCGAGCCAGGCTCGAGCGCCACGCGGCTAGCGTCCAGGTGGCAGACGATATCCAAGCAGAGGTGACCGGCTACTACCGCGAGCGGCCGTGAGGCGTCGTTCACGGTGCTAGGCCTGGCCGCTGCCGCCCATGATGCGGAGCTTGTCCCGGGCGACCTCAATCAGTACCTCTCGCGCCCGGGTGTAGATGTCGTAGTGTTGCGGGGCGGCCCCGGCCTCGTGGCGCCAGACTTGGAGCAGGGCGCGTTGCAAGGCCGCGCCGATGTTGACCTTGACCACGCCGAGCTTGGCGGCGGCGGCCAGCTCCTCAGCCGGGATGCCGCTGCCGCCGTGCAGCACCAGTGGGGCCGTGGTGGCTTCGGCGATGGCCTGAAGCCGCGCCAGGTCGAGGTGGCTGGCCTGGCCGTGGCG
>JAGXSJ010000152.1 GCA_018333895.1 Truepera sp. | reverse complement strand
ATTCCTCATCACTGTTCTAGCGGCGCTGACCATCAGCGGTGCAGTCGCTCAGATGCCTTTCCCGGACGTTCCGGCAGGCCACTGGGCCGGCGACGCTGTGGCGCGCATCGCTGAACTAGGCATCGTCATCGGCTTCCCCGATGGCACTTTCCGCGGTAACGAAAGCTTCACCCGTTACCAGGCCGCCCTGGTAGTTAGCCGCCTACTGGACGTCATCGAAGGCCGTATGGCCCTCACCGATGCCGACCTGGCCGCCCTGCGCAACGCGCTGCAAGAACTAGCCGCCGATGTGGCCGCTCAAGATGTGCGCCTAGGCGCCGTTGAAGACGCCGTCTCGGTTCTCGACAGGGACGTTATGTCCAACACTGAGCGCATCGCGGCGCTGGAAGCCGCGGTGGCGCAGATGGTCGATCCGGCAGCCATCCGCGACCTGCAGAACCAGATCGACGCGCTGCGGGTAGCCGTGGACACTGCTACGGCTCGAGCCGAAGCGGCTGAAGCGCTAGCTAACAACGCGCTGCAAGCCGTAGGCGACCTCGATGCTCGCCTGGCTAGCGCCGAAGCTGGCATCCGCGCCCTGAATGAGCTGGTCGCTATCCTCAACCAGGACGTCCTCGAACTGCAGGCCCGTCCCATCCCTGAGATCGATCCTGGTATCCTGAACGCTATCCGCCGCAACACCAGCGATATCGCCAACCTCCGCGAGTTCGTGATCCTGCTCCGCCGCGACCAGGTAGCGCTGCGCGACCGCGTAGCCGCCCTAGAAGAGGGCCAAGCCGCCCTGGCTGCCCGCGTGGACGACATCGACGCCCGCGTGACCCGGATCGAAGAAGACCTGCTAACCATTAGCGGCAACATTGCCCTGACCTACCGCGTAGTCCGCATGGGCGGCGTGATAGCTCCGTTCGACGTCGACCGCGTATTCGGCAGAGGCTTGCCGCGTGGCACCACCTCAACCTTCACTACTGGTCCGACGGACGATGATAGAACCGACCAGGAGAGGCGAGCTGACTTCACAGCTAACGATCCAGGCGACGTAGACGCCGTCATAACGCTCAACATTGGCTTTGGCACGGCGCGCGATGGCGTCGGTCATGATCGTGGCCTGAACAGCTTTGCCAACGTCATCGAGCTCGAGCTCCGGCGCGGCTTTGTCCTCCACCCGGACGACAGAGACCCCGCTGGCGGCTTCGATCCCGCCCCCTTCGAAGGCTTCGTCTTCGCCATCAGGCGCTTCACCAGCACCTTCACCCCGATCGGCGGCCCGCCGCTAGAGTTCACCTTCGGTCGCGACATCCGCGCCAGCTTCACCCCCTACGTCTTCAACACCCGCGTGTCCGACCGCGACGATCGCTCTGCGGGCTTTATCGCCACCGTGGGTGCGCCGGACTTCCTGGCCTTCTTGAACCCGACGCTGACCATCGCCTACGGCTCACCGACTGACATCCGCGCCGCCGACCTGCAAGGCAGCACCGGCGCAGCCGACGCCTACTTCCGCGCCATCCGCGGCACCCTGAGCCCGCTTGAAGGCGTCACCGTCGGCGGGTCGTTCGCCCAGTTGGGCCTTAACACCGGCGAGCATGGCGATACCGCTGTCGACAATGTCGGCCCGATGGTGTGGGGCGTTGACGGCACGGTCAGCCTGGCGATCTTTACCCTTAGCGCCGAGTTTGCTAACAGCACCGGCGGCCCGGCGGACAGCTCGGTGGTCTTTGCCAAGCTAGATGTCGATGCTACCGACCTGCCGATCTTGACGAGCTTTACGGCCAACTACCGGGCCATCCCGGTGCAGTGGTTCGGCCTCGAGGACAACGAGCGCGACAACTTCCGCGACGACACCTACCCCTTCGGTCGCGATCAGACCGGCTTTGGGGTCAGGGCTGGACTGGAACTGTTCATCGTCGATCTGACTGCCTACTTCGACATGTTCACGGTTAGCCGTCAAGGTCAGAACCTCGCTGCTGCCGCAGTCGACACCGCAGTCATGGCCTATGGCGTAGACCTCAGCGCCGACCTGTTCGCAGGCTTCTCGCTGAGCGGCTTCTTCCGCCAGGTCACGGTGGCAGGCAATGTGGTCGATAGCCTGAGCAGTACCCGCCAACAAGGCACTACTCCGGCTGCCGTCGGCGACCTGCGCCGCCGCATCGACGGAGCGACGCCCAACTACGCTACCGGCTTCGGCGTCGGCCTCAGGCACGACGGCGCGGCAGAAAACGCGCTGATCAGCGGCCTTAACCTCCGCTTCGGCTTCGAGCGGATCAACGCCGGCTTCGACACCACTCGCATCTTTGCTGAGGCCGACTACACACTCGAAGTGGCGATCGTCAAGCTGACCCCTTATGTCGGCTTCGAGCAGGTCAGCAACCCCGACACCGACCAGAACAGCACCACCAGGATCACCGCCGGCACCGGCCTCGAGACGCAAGCGCTGGAAGTCTTCCTCAGGCCGAGCTTGTTCGGTAACGCCAACTTCCGCACCATCACCTACAGCGGTCTTGACAACTACACCGCGACCCAGCTCCAGTACAGTGTTGGCCTGGCCCTCAACGAGTTCCTGTTCCAGAACAGCGTGCTCCGGGTCAGCTACGGCAGCTACAGCGGAACCAACACTAACCTTGCCCTTAATGCCGATACTAGTGTCACAGCCGACCAAGACCGTGGCGACCTGACGGCTACCACCAGCGGCTACGAGATCGTCTGGAACTACTGGGATCTCGAGCTCGCCTACGGCACCTTTGTCTTCGACCCTGACACCGCCGTCACCGGCAACGAGACCGCCGCTCAGACCTTCCGCATCCGCTACCGCGTTAACTTCTAACCGAAGTTAGTCACAATAGCCCCGCCCGCGCGGGGCTATTTTCTTTGGCATCACTTGAACTCCCTTCTTTAAGGGGGGAGGCCACAGGCCGGGGGATTATTCCTCCAACACCCTACACAGCACTTCCCACACACCCCTCACAGCGTATGCTATACTTTAATGCAGAATGTCCGAATATCGGGCATTAACCTGAAGGGTGTGCGCAGATGGTTAAAACCAGTACTGTAGGTAAACGGGGCACGGTGGTAATTCCCGCGGAGCTGCGACGGAGGTACGGCATCGGCGAGGGCTCCGTGGTTATCGCTGAGGCCACGCCGGAAGGGGTGCTGATCCGTCCGGCGGTGACTTTGCCGGTAGAGGTCTATACGCCGGAGCGCCGGGCGGCGTTGCTCTTGTCAAACGCCCTTGACGACGCGGATTATCAACAAGCGGTCCGGCTGGTGCGCGGTATGGGTTTAGACCCCGACGCGATTGAGCATCACAGACCCTGACGCCAGAGCGTGGACGTACTATTTTTAGATGCCAACGTCCTCTTCTCGGCGGCCTATCGTGAAGATGCCGGGTTGCGAAGGCTCTGGGCGCTCACTGACGTTAAACTTGTCAGCTCGGCTTATGCAGTAGAAGAGGCGCGGCGAAACCTTGACGCGCGTGATAAGGCGCTCGACAAGCTACTAGAGGCCGTGGTGATCGCGACAAGCATACCCCCAGCAACGGAGCAGGGCTGGGAGATCATCGCGCTGCCCGACAAAGATCTCCCTATCCTTCAAGCAGCCGTATGGCAGGGGGCAACGCATCTGCTTACCGGCGACATGCGGCATTTTGGGCGCTATTTTGGGCAACGCCTGCTGGGAGTGCTGATCTTGCCGCCTAGTGCATATTGGAGGCTGCGGAGCACTAATTTGGCGCCAGCACCCTGAGCGCAGCAGTTCGCAAGCGGATCTCAAAGGTGCTTTCTGGCGGCAGTAGTTCACCATCCATGTGGCCGGGGCGCGGCTGGCTCCAGCGGACGCTGACCTGCTTGGCTTTGGCCAGCATCACCTGGGGATGGCCTAGGTGGCGCCCTTTCATGACTTTGGGCAGCAGCTTAACGGTGCCCCAGCGGCTTAGATTAGTGGCGATCACTACGTCGAGGCGACCGTCGTCTAGGTTGGCCTGAGGGGCGAACAAGAAGCCCCCAGCGGTGCTGGGGCCGTTCTGGACGCTGACCAGCAGAGCCGGGCCGGCGTAGTAGAGCTGGCCGTCCACCACTACCTCGACGTGGGGCGTTTTTAGCCGACTCAGCACCGAGAAAATCGCATAGAGATAGACGCCCGGACCAACCAAAAAGCGTGGCGCCTGCTGGGCAGCTTGGGCCACCTCGGCGGGGAAGCCTAGCCCCAGGGCGTTAACGAACGGGAGGCCGTTGACTTCCGCGATGTCAACCATACGAACGTGACCGTTGCTGACCACCTCGAGCCCCTGCGCCAGAGCGTAGCGCTCGAGCCCCAGAGCAAAAGCAAAATCGTTACCAGTGCCGCCGGGCAAAACGCCGACAGTGCGACCGTTGCCGATGCAAGCCCGGACGATTTCGCAGAGCGTTCCATCGCCGCCGAGCGACAGGATGGTGGCATCAGCGGGGAGCGCCTGGGCTAAATCGGTGGCGTGACCGGGGGCCTCGGTCAGCAAGGTGGTCAGGGGCAGGCTGCGCTCGGCGAAAAAGGCTTGCACCTGTGGCAGAGCGCGCAGTGTTCGACCGCGACCGGCTGTCGGATTGGCAATCAGATAGTGCATCGCGCTATTGTACTGTAATCGCCTCTACCCTTACTCGTAGTCGCGCCGGCTTTCTTGAATGCTTTCGAGAAGCTCTTTTCGTGTCAATGGACGACTCAGTTGGACACCAGCAATAGCAAGTGGCGAGGTTTTTTGTGCCTCCGGTGTCAAGACAAAACTCTGTCCATCACGACGCTGAATACGGACCGCTCCATCTCGACGGGCCTGCTCAAGAAGCGCGGCGAAGTTTTGACGGGCTTCAGAAAAGGTATAGCTCTTCACGGCATTGCCTCCACAAGGCTGATCTGTGCGACGCGGGCAGCAGTTTGCAGTCCTCCATCGAGGGTGATAAGGGGGCAGCCCTGCTGGCGGGCGCAGACAATGAAATAGGCATCATAGGCGTACAGCTGGAGTTGCTCAACGACACGCAAGGAGAAGCTGGAGACCGGTCGATCCGCCACAGCCTCCCGGTCGAAGTATCTAAGAACGGCGGGAGGTCGGTTAGCGCGATCTCTGGCCAATCCCGAAGATCGAAGGTGGTGAGGCGGAGGCTTAGGGGCGCTAGGTCGATGTCCAGCACAGTCACGGTGGGGCGGGCCGTGTTCTCGCCCAGCAGGCGGCGCGGGCTAACTGCCGCTCCGGCGTGGATCAGTAGCAGGTCCCCTAAGCGCGCCGGATAGTAAGCGTGGTGGTGCCCGCTGAGGTAGATATCAACGTGCCGGGCCTCCAGCCACTGGCGCAGCCGTTCGCCCTCAGCGAGGATTTCGCCGGGCCGGTCGCGCCCCTCGGCAACGCCGTAAAGGGGCAAATGGCCCATCACCAGCCGGAGGTCGGCGCGCTGGGCGGCGTCGCTCTGTAGCGCCTGCTCAGCCCAGACCAGGGTGTCAGGGAGGAGGGTAGCGCTCGAGCCGTCCCAGACCAGCACAAACAGGGGCCCCAGGCTGAAGGTGTAGTGGAACGGAAAATCGTCACGGTCGTGAAACGCCAGTGGTGGGGGGTGCTGCTGCCAGTAGCGGGCTGCCGCCTGGCGCTCGCGGGCAAAGGCGAAGGTGCCATCAGTCCGGCGCAGGCTCGAGCCGTCATGGTTGCCGATAGTTGGGGCGTAGAAGATGCCGGCCGCACGCAGGGGGGAGGCGATGTCGCGCTCGAAGGCGCCCCACATCTGGGCAAAACGCTCGAGGGGCAGCCGGTGGCTCTGCCCGGCTACCAGGTCACCGGGGAGCAGCACCAGGTCGGGCCGCCAGAGGGTGGCGGTGTGGCGCACGGCCTGATGCACCCCCGGCGCGTACTCGGTGGCGCCGAAGCTGCCGTTGATATCGCCTAAGATCACGATGCGCAGGTCGCCCCGGGCCGGGTCGCTAGGCTGCGCCCAGGCTAGGCCGAGGAGCAGGATAAGAAGCAGAATAAGAGGGGGGTAGGAAGTAGGAAGTAAGCAGACCCTCATAACCCACCACCCACTACCCGCTCTTTTCTCAACTTTGCGCTGACCAGCCATTAGATCTACCCCTTATGCTTGGCCAGGCGCCGGTACACGCGGGGCGGCAGCATCATCGCCAAGCTCATCTGGCCGGGCGCCAGCGGCCCGGTTAGCACCATGAGGGCGGCTTTCTTGAAGTCGATCTCCACCGCTTGCGGGTCGCCAACCAGCAGCAGCGAGGCTAGCTCGCTAAGGTACGGCTCGTGTCCGACCAGGGCCACGGTCTCTGCGCCGTCGGCCAGTTGCGCCTCAAGTTCGGCTAAGAGCTGCGGATAGTCCTCATCGGCCAGCGCCTCTAGCGGCTCGAGCTTGCCGGTTGCCACACAGGACGCCAGCGGCTCGGCGGTCTCAAGAGCGCGGCGATACGGGCTAGTAAAGAGCCGGTCGAGGTTAATGGCCAGGGCGCTGAGGGTCTCAGCTAGCGCTGCCGCCTGCTGGTGACCTTTATCAACCAGCGGCCGCAGGCTGTCGTCGGGGTAGTTAGGCCCGTGCTCGTCGGCCAGGGCGTGGCGGATCAGCAGCAAGGTTATCATCTAGGCACTATACTTCACCCTAGCCTAGTTTTGTGGAACCTGGACTCGGGCCTGATGGAGTAACATCTTATGGTTGGGCAGCGAGACCACAACCAACGCGGCAGGCTGAAGCCGGCATCGCCCGGGATGACGGAGGGGAAGGCTTAACCATTGCCTGCCGGGGAACTGTCTACAGCAAACTTGGTATAGATGCTACCCAGACCAGGGCCCGGTCGAAGAGGTCCTCCGGAGCCCGCGTCGCCAAGCGTAGAAGCACGTTGGCATCGAGATAATAAGCCCTCACTGGGGCTCTTTCTCCGCCAGGGCCCGGACCAGGGCTTGCTGCTCTTCGTCAAGGCCCGGGTAGCGCACTTTGGCTTCGGGGATGAGCTCGAGCAGGTCTCGAGCCCGGTAGCGGTGGTGGGGCAAAAGCACAATGCGGCCCTCCTCTAAGCGAACCACCAGCTCGTCTCCGGCCCTCAGGCCCAAAGCCTCCCGCACTACCTTGGGAAGGGTAAGTTGGCCCTTTGAAGTAAGGGTGGTCTTCATCTCCTTACCATGGTATCACGTTGCCGCGGTTTTACATCTGGCCGGCACAAACAAACGGCGGCTTAATAGCTTTGTTAGTGAGAGGGGAAGGCTTAACCATTGCCTGCCGGGGAACGCCGTAGGGTGCGCTTGCGCACCGATTCTGCGCGCCCCGAATGCCCCTGCTTTACCGGGTTGTGGCGGAGATAGACGATGACCTTGGCATGGTATACCTTTTGCAGGGTCGGAGGCTAACCGTGGCTAACCGGCCCCAAGCGGCAAGCATCGCCCTCAACTGGCACGCCTGGCAGGATACGAAGGAACAGTCGCGGTCGCTACTCAGCTATGAAGAAGGTTTTGATTTCTTTTTTCACCAGTTGGGGAGGAACGGTGGTGATTGAGGTGGTTCGGAGGATATTTAGATGGCCACTCTAACGCTCGCCGAAGCCGTTTCAGAGTTTTCTGCGCAGGTGGCGGAAATTCTGAAAGACGGGTATCAAGATAAACTGGTTTCGGTCTGCCTTTTTGGTTCGGCGGCCAGGGGACAGCTGAGAAAAGGAAGCGACATAGATTTCTTGGTAGTGCTGAAAGAAGCCTACCAGACCTACCCCAAAAGGGTGAAAGAGCTCATGCCGTTGTTGGCCAGCATCAGGGAAAGCGAGGAATACGAACGACTGGAGGGGTTTGCGCTCAACCTTGAACCCTCCTTTCTGATCTCCACGGTTGATGAAGTAATGCGGCACCCGCCGCTCTTGATTGAGATAGCACAGGAAGGGAAGATACTGTTTGATCGCGATGACTTTCTCAAGCAGGAGCTAAACAAGGTCAGGAAGGCCATGGTAAGGCTTGGCTCCGTCAGGAAGGAGACCGCCCACGGACATTACTGGGTGTTAAAGCCCGACCTGAAATCCGACGAGGTTATCGAGCTATGACCAATAAAGACCGGGCAAGGGCCTTTATTAAAGACGCGGCGATCATCCTCGATGAAGCCTCCCTGTCCCTGCAGCATGCTCATTATCACCGGGTCATGCGGAAGTGTCAGGAGGCGGTGGAACTTGCGGTCAAAGGGCTCTTTAAAAGTTTCGGCATTGAGTATCCAAAATCCCATATCCTGGGGCGGGTTATCAGGAAGGAGCTGGCGAAGTTTGCTCTTTTTGACCGTGAAGTTTTAGACCGGATCGCTTATATCAGCGATTCTTTGGCCTTTGACCGGGAGCCTGCCTTTTACGGTTCCATTGAAGGGATACCGGCTGCGGAGTTGTATGACCAAGCAGA
Organism: Truepera sp.; assembly: GCA_018333895.1. Taxonomy (GTDB): domain Bacteria; phylum Deinococcota; class Deinococci; order Deinococcales; family Trueperaceae; genus JAGXSJ01. The sequence goes on along the minus strand of JAGXSJ010000152.1, from coordinate 31,783 downwards.
TGCGGCAGAAGCCATAGAAAATACAAAGTGGATAATCGCAACTATTGAAAAGGTCATAAGCGAAGAGGGAAATTGATTTTGGAAATGACGTACCTTATGCGGCAGATGCGATCATCAGGTTCTGTGAAGGCCTTTTATTGGGCTAGAGAGGCGCTGTTGGCAAGGTTGCATGAAATATCCGGCGAGGCGCTCGGTGAGCCACTCGCAACCCACCCGCCAAAGACAGCCACTCCCCTTGCCGTCCAGGTTCTGGTAAAGTGCGGTACATGAAAGCGCGCTTCACATCCTGGAAAGAGAGCGATGGCCGGTACCTTGGTTACCTCAACGATTACCCCGACCATTGGACTCAAGGCGAGAGCCTAGATGACCTGAAGGAGCATCTGAAGGACTTGTTCCTCACCTTCAGTTCCGAGGAGATTCCAGGAATTCGGAAGGTAGAGGAGTTAGAGGTCGCGTGAAGCGACGCTCGCCAGGAGGTAACTATGAGGACTTGGCTGGTCACCGGCGGTGCCGGCTTTATCGGCAGCAACTTTGTCAGGCAGTGCCTAGCGGAAGAAGCGGGCCTTAAGCTTATCAACCTAGACCGACTCACCTATGCCGGCAACCTGGACTCTTTGGCTGCCGTGCGAGACCACCCTAATCACCTCTTTGTTAACGGCGATATCGGGGACAGAGCCTTAGTTAAGAGCCTGTTATCGAGCCATCGCCCGGAGGCGATAGTACACTTCGCCGCCGAGTCCCATGTAGACCGCTCCATCGATGGGCCGGCCGACTTTATCGAGACCAACATCGTCGGAACCTTTGCGCTGCTAGAGGCGGCGCGGTCTTATTGGTACGACCTGGACGCCGACTGGCGCCGGGATTTCCGCTTCCTCCAGGTCTCCACCGACGAGGTCTACGGCTCGCTCGGCCCTGAGGGCTACTTCACCGAAGAGAGCCCTTACCGCCCGACCTCCCCTTATGCCGCGTCCAAAGCGGCCTCGGACCACCTGGTGCGCGCCTGGCACCATACCTACGGCCTGCCGGTGCTCATCACCAACTGCTCCAACAACTACGGCCCGTACCAGTTTCCCGAGAAGCTGATCCCCCTGATGATCGTCAAAGCTTTGGCCGGCGAGCCGCTGCCGGTTTATGGTGATGGGCAGCAGGTACGGGACTGGCTTTACGTGGAAGACCACTGTCGGGCCATCAGAAGCGTGCTTCAAGGCGGCCGCCCCGGCCAAACGTACAACATCGGCGGGCACTGCGAGAAGACCAATCTGGAGGTGGTAAAAACGATTTGCGCTCTGCTGGACGAGTTAGTGCCGACTTCACCGGTTCTTCCCCACGCCGCCCTCCTGACCTTCGTTGAAGACCGCCCCGGCCACGACCGGCGCTACGCCATCGACGCCGGTAAGATCCAGCGCGAATTGGGCTGGGTGCCGCAAGAGACGTTTGCCACCGGCCTGCATAAAACCATCCGCTGGTATTTGGAAAACCGGGCTTGGTGCCAGCGGGTGCGCAACGGCAGCTACCGGGGAGAGCGCTTGGGGGTGGTGAGCGGTGCATAAGGGGATTATCCTGGCCGGCGGCTCGGGCACCCGGCTTTATCCGCTGACCCGGGTGGTGAGCAAGCAGTTGATGCCGGTTTACGACAAGCCCTTGATCTATTATCCGCTCAGCATCTTGATGCTGGCCGGGATCACCGAGCTCCTAGTCATCACCACCCCGCAGGACCAGCGCCTGTTCCAAGAACTGCTGCAAGACGGCCGCCAATGGGGAATCAGTATCCGCTACGCGGTGCAGCCCAGCCCGGACGGGTTAGCGCAGGCCTTTATCATCGGGCGCGACTTCATCGGCGGCGATTCGTGCGCCCTCATCCTAGGCGACAACATCTACTACGGCCACGGCCTACCGAGCCAGTTGCGCGCCGCCGCCGCCCACCAAGAGGGCGCTACCGTCTTTGCCTATTGGGTAAGGGAGCCTGAGCGCTACGGGGTAGTGGAGTTTGACGAGCACGACCGGGCGTTGAGCCTGGAGGAAAAACCGGCCCGGCCCAAGTCCCACTACGCGGTCACCGGCCTCTATTTTTACGACCATCAGGTAGTCGAGCTGGCCACCAGCCTGAAACCCTCCGCCCGGGGCGAACTTGAGATCACCGACCTCAACCGGCTCTATCTGCAGCAAGGCCAACTGCGCGTGGAAAAGCTGGGCCGCGGCGTGGCCTGGTTGGATACCGGCACCCCCGAGGCGCTGCTGCAGGCTGCCAACTTTATCGAAACCATCGAACAGCGGCAGGGGCTAAGGATCGCCTGTCCGGAGGAGATCGCCTACCGCTTGGGGCTGATCGATACTGAGCAGCTGCTGCAACTGGCCGAGCCCTTGAAAAAGAACGGCTACGGCCAGTACCTGTTGAACTTGGTCCGCCAGGCATGAAAGTAAGACCGACCGAGCTGCCGGAGGTGCTCTTGCTCGAGCCCTCAGTGTTTAGCGATGACCGCGGCTTCTTCCTGGAAACCTGGCACCAACAGCGCTACGCCGCTGCCGGCCTGCCCACCCTATTCGTCCAGGACAACCTCTCTTTTTCGAGGAAAGGCACTTTGCGCGGCCTGCACTTTCAGCATCCTCATGGCCAAGGGAAGCTGGTCTTCGTTTTGCAGGGCGAGGTGTTCGATGTGGCGGTGGACATCCGGGGCGGCTCGCCGACCTTTGGCCGGTGGGTGGGGGTCACCCTGTCAGCTGACAACAAGCGCCAGCTCTATATTCCCGAAGGGTTTGCTCACGGTTTTTGCGTCACCAGCGAGAGCGCCCTGTTCGCCTACAAGTGTACCGATTTTTATAATCCCCAGGCTGAAGCCGGCATCGCCTGGGATGATCCCGACCTCGCTATCGCCTGGCCTAGCGGCAACCCTCTGCTGTCAGCCAAAGACCGGAGCTACCCCAGGCTCAAAGAGCTCCCGGCGGAGCGGCTGCCGCGCTACGAAGGAGCGGCCCCCTCGGCCCAAGTGTAAAATGCTCCTGTGGACTGGCCAAAGACCATAACGGAACGCTTGAGCACCCTGGGCGTGGGGCGGGCCCTTCGGCAAAGCTCAGGACAAGTCTACCTCTTCGGCTCCCGCGCCCGGGGAGCGGCCAGTTAAGATAATTGCGTGCGTCGCTTTGTTTTTATTTTTCCCGTTACACCTGTTCCAAAAAATAAGCGAAGAGTAGCAGTTCTGTGCGCACGGTGCCACTCCGGTCCGCCTGGCAGGCTCTGGTCCACACCCGTCGCAATGTGACGGAAAATGCGTTCCAGTCCACCATAGAAGTCGTGCAAGTTCAGCGCAACCGAATCAAGATATAAGTCATGCTCCGTGGAATTCCGGGCCAAACCCATGGCCTGCTCGGCCCGGCTTACAACCCTCTCCAGATCGGTAAGTTCTTGGCGGATACGACTAGCTACTACCAGATAGCACTCAATCATATCTCTTGCCCTTCACGCTCGATTATTGCCCGCAGGGTAGCGCGACAAGTCTCGATATCTACCAGGTTGATCTCAATATCCTCGCGCAGATCCATCACCGCGCCCATGGCCCGGAAGGTGTCTGTGGGGCTAATTCCCCAGGCAGCGATGTCCACATCGGACCATTTATTAAAACATTTTGAACAAAGAAGGGACCCAAAGACCACCACCCGATGGGCGCCAAACTCCTCCTTGAGTAATTTGGCTGCCCAACGCACGGTTTCCCAAGCCCTTTTCCGCCTTACTAGCAGCTCTTTTTCATCTTGTGCCATCCGTTGCCGGGCGGTGGCCTTATATACCACCATGTCTTCTTCACTTATCCCAGGCAAAGAAGCCCCGGCTGCAATTCGCTCCCGTTCATCTTTTAGGCCATCCATTTGGACTACCCCCTTTGGGCAAAGCCGAACCGCCCCAGGTTTTCCGTAGGGTAGATTACCTGAGTCCAGCCACCGCGACCGGACTTGCCTGCCTGATCATACATCACCTCCAACTCGGCCGGCGGGATGTTGTCGATCGGTTCGAGCCGAGGGTGGAAGGCAAGCTCGAGCCCAGCCTGAGCAGGTTGCCGTTAGGGTAAGATGTCCCTGTGGACTGGCTCGAGACCGTCACCGAACGCTTGAGCACCCTGGGCGTGGGGCGGGCCCTTCGGCAAAGCTCAGGACAAGTCTACCTCTTCGGCTCCCGCGCCCGGGGAGCGGCCACCCGGCGCTCCGATCTGGACCTCCTCGTCCTCTGGGAGACCGACCTGCCGCACTTGGAGCGCATCGGTCGGGTGCTGTGGGCCCTGCGGGATCTGCCGGTGGTGGTAGAGCCGGTGGTTCTTACCCCCGAGGAGTTTCAGGACCGGCGCGAACTGCCCTTTTTGCGGGGCGTGATGAAGGAGGCCAGGCTCCTTTATGAGCGTGGAGAAACAGCGGCGTGAGGCCTGGCGCTGGCTTCGTCAGGCCTGGGATGACCTCGAGGCGGCTCGGGCCTTGGTGGCCGCTGGCAAGTACGCCCAGGCCGCTTTTTTTGCCCAGCAAGCCGGAGAGAAAGCCCTGAAGGCCGTCTGGCTGCTCCAGGACGCCGACCCCTGGGGGCCCTCGCTGGGGCGGCTGGTGCGGGAGATGCCCGAGGGGGCCAAAGAACGCTTCGCCTCCTTACTGGAGGCGGCTTTGGCCCTGGATAAGCTCTACATCCCCACCCGCTATCCCGATGCCCTGGCCGAGCTCACCCCTGCCGAGGTCTATACCCAGGGCGAGGCCGGGGCTGCTTTGGCCCAGGCCGAGGTCATTTTGAAGGCGGCTGAGGGTTGGCTGAGCCGCGCGGGAGGGGAAGGGTGAGCGCGACAGGTATCTTGCCCCTGTCAGCAGGGCAGCCGTTTTCTGCACGCCCTCGAGGATTAGTAGCTGTATGTTTGATCAACTCGGCAGCGGTGAGCTAGTGGCTAGGGTTGGCCCTCAAGACCTGGGGCAACGCAAAATTAGTAACCCCCCTGTAGGGTGCGCTTGCGCACCAATTTTGCTCCCTCCAACTCCAGTTGGCGTGGAAGGACGATGTCCTGAGCGAGAAGATACGATGTTAGAACTGCCAAACTCCGGCTCCGGTGAGGAGGGTGGGTCCCTTTTCAAACGGCATCCTAGGGGCGTGTTCAGTACCGGCCCAAAACGATCAGCAGCCGCAAAAGGGTATGATAAAAAAGCGAATGCCGGTACACCTCGGGCCTTAGCGCATACCGCAAACGGGATATGGCGCCCTTTTTTGAGTCCAGGAAGCGCACCAGGAGCTCTTTCTTGTGGCCCTCAAGGCGCGGCCCAAAACAGCGGAGAAACTCCCCCGCCTGGCCGGAAATGCGGTAGTTGCTGTTTTGTGGGGCCAGAAACCGCTTAAGGCGGCGCAGAAAATCAGGGATGAAGTGAGGCGTTCCGCCCACGGCATTGGCCGCGTGTTGCCGGTACTTGACCAACGACCGGCTGTCGTAAACAACCTCACCCAAGGCCGTCACCACCAGATACAGCCACCAGTCGTGCATCAAGGCCCACCTTGGCAGGCTGCTCAAGACCAGCTCCCTGGTGGCCCGGTTGATCACTATGGTACAGCCGGTAGCGATGTTCTCCACTATCGCATTGCGGAAGCTAGGCTTTTTGTGAGCCTTCGAGAAGCCCAAACTGTGGAGGTGGCGATCCACAAACTCCACCCGTGAGCAATAGAGCAGCGGCTTGTCGTTGTCCAAAGCTTCAAGTTTAGCGACAGCAGCAGCAATCTTTCCCGGCAGCCAGACATCGTCCTGATCGCAAAAAGCGATATATTCTGCGCCGGGTGAGGAACTCTCCAGCAAGGCAAAAAAACTCTTTACCACCCCCAGGTTTTCTCCCCGCAGTACCTTAACGTTAGGTAAGCTTTCGTATCCTTCCAGCAGCTGCAAAGTCCCATCGGTTGAGCCATCATCCCGGACAAGCACTTCCAAGTTAGGATAGTCCTGATTCAACACGCTATCCATCTGCTCTTGCAAATACTTCTGGCCGTTATATGTTGACAGCAAGACCTGAACCCTGGGTGGCTCCACGTTGCTACCCCGCAAAACGCAGCCCCACGGTCAATCCCACGTCAGACTCGACAGTATGGCGCATCTTCGCACGCACCTCGTCATTCAAAATGTCGTAGTGGCCAATCCGCTTTGAATTAGCCCACGAAAAAAGCTCCTTGTCCAGCGCCAATCTGCACCGCAAGCCAAATATCCCTTCACGTCGAAGGAGCTGGACTACCTTTCCGGCAGCACTCAGCCAGCCAGCCGCCGCCTTAACCCTGTAAAGTCGATTTATCATCGATAACTGCCTCTTCCTTCTGTTTTTCATTCTTTAACATACCAAAATACCGCGAATTGCGCGTTAACAGGAAGCCGACCGGGATCGATGCAATAATTACACCCAAGGCAGCCACCCTCGCATCAATACCAACCACATCGACCAAGGTATGCAACAGCACCGCCCCAAAGCCGTAAAGCAACAGGTATTTGACCGGATAACCGCCTAAACGCGCAGCAGTCGGCGGCACGCGATAAACAAAGTAGGTGTGCAGCAGGAACTGCGTGCCGATACCGCCGGCCTCGGCCAAGTATGCCGGCCTCGCGCAGGATCCACAGCCTGTATGACGTCGAGAGGCACCCGCGACGGTGATTAGAATAGCCATTTGCGATCACTCTAGTTCTACAGAGTTGGGTGCCTCTGGGTGCCTCTCCGCCCGTTGCGGAAGACTGAAAGGTCGAGGTTCGCCCAATAAAACAAGGATGTCCTGATCCCAAAGATAGCCCAACAGACAGGCAGCGATCGCTTCCGTGGGTGCAATAATCGCATCAAAATATGAATTATACTCACGCACAAGGTTTAGTTCTTGTAACGAGGCTTTCTCAGCAGGAGCGTATATGCATACGCGACCCTCTGCCCACGCGCCTCTGAGCGTGTTCGAATAGTGGTGGCTCGAAAAACCATTGATCACTAGGACGTCGTTGTCGTGAGGCGCTCTGCCTTGAATTATGGCTTCGCAAGCACTCAGTGCTCTCTGACAAGCATCCATAGTCGAAATCCCGCGACGAATCTGGTGGCAGAGATACTTTCTCCGAACTCGATTGGTCAGCCAAAGCTGTCGTACCGAATCGCCCCTGGTAACCGAGTTTGTATGGATGCGATGTCTATAAATGGCTTTGGGTAGATACTGGAACCTCTTGCCAGCAGCAGCAAAGCGCAACGCGAGATCCCAATCTTGAACGCCTTCAAACTCGGGGTCGCATCCGCCCAACTCTATGTACGCGCTTCGACGGATCACTTTCAAATGGGATGCCACCATGCCGTCGACGAGATCCGACGAGATTGATCCGCTTGGAACGAGGAAGTCATAACCCCCGTAGCGGGCAATCCTGATCCGTGCGCCATTCTCGGCGATATCCTCTCTATCTGTAAACAAGTAATCGGTTTCGGATATGAGCGATGCCGTTACTTGAGCGAGCGCGCCCTCATGCAGACTGTCATCACAGTCTACGAACGCAAGGTAGTCCCCGGAGGCGAGGTTCGCTGCAATGTTCTGACTATTGGAAATGCCAAGGTTACGTTCATTCCGATGGATGCATACTCCTGAAACGCGACCTGCAAAAGCCTTGAGCAGCGGCCAAACTCGGGAGTCAGTGGATGCATCATCGATAATGACAAGTTCGCCTCCGCTGTTCGCGGACTCTGCGGCCAAAGATGACAGACACTCATGGAGATATTCAAAGTGATTAAATACCGGAACTATGATGGATATGGAGGGCGATAGAGGCGGAGCGCGGCGCAAGTTTGGAACGCCTGCGATCCAGTCGTGGTCGAAAAATGCGTCCCGGTCAAGCGCTGGAGACTTAAAGACGCCGGATGGCTTATGCACTGTACGCTCGGCTTGCTGATTCTTGATCGCTGGCCTGTAAAAACTTTCGTGCCACGACTCGCACGCTCCCGGAAAATCTGGAAACTTGCCTCCAATGTGCCGCTCAATTAGGCGCGCCGCCGAGAGCCAGCTGTCTCCCATGGATTTAAAGGATTTGGACATCCCGCTGTTATGTTGGCGATAGACGGCACCGTAAACCGGCAGGTAACCGAAAAACGCGCCCGCATGGGCTTGCATACACCAGAAAACCCAATCTTCTTTTCCCGTGATTGATGTATCGAACATAGCGTTATTGAACACCTCGCGTCTGAACACGGCGCAGTGTATCGGAATCGAAAAGCCTCGCTCCCATCGGAACAGAAAGTCCTCCAGCGTACAACTGAAGGGAGTTATCGAGTCACCGTCACGCCAGAAATGAGTCGCTTCCTCGTCGCAGAGAAGATAGTTCGTTATTGAAATGTCGAGGCGCGGTTGGCTCTGAAGCTGCGCGATCTGCAAGTCTATCTTCCCGGGTATAAGCAAGTCGTCACTGTCTAGAAACTGAATATACATTCCGGACGCGATTGATAACCCCGCGTTTCGGGCCGCGGAAAGGCCGCCGTTCTTATTGGATAGCACCTTTACTGTTGGCGATAGTCTTTTGATCCAGTCCAAATATGTGCCCGCCTTCGGTTCTTTGCTGCCGTCGTTCACTACAATGATTTCAACATCCGCCTTTGTAGCCCGGAGTGCAGAGGAAATGGTCTGGTGAAGATGACGACCATGATTGTAATATGGCACGATAATGGATACGACAGGCGCAGCCATGTTTAGCCTTTTGGGGGAATGAGATAGCTGGGAACGTTTTTGAGCGTGCAGTAAAACGAGTTCTGACTGTGGATTTCCGCAATTCTCCGCACAAGCGCCGCTGCGCGTTGTGCAGCAATATCGGGCTCCATACGGACAGCTTCCAGAGAGCGAGCGTAGTCAGCAGCACTTGCTCTGGCAGGAAGTGGATAGCCGGTGGACTCGTCTATCAGTTCCGAAATTCCACCAACCGTTGCAGCAATGACGGGATATCCGGCGGCCCCGAACTCGATGACAGTGTTGGGCATACCCTCCCAGCGAGAGGTGAACATATAAGCGTGGTAGTTCGAGTCGCGAATAACGTCTAGGGGCGAGGAGAATGGCCCGCGAAGCTGCAAGTTTGCTGGAGGCGCACCGAGGCTCAGAGACGAGTCAACTATGGTTGCGCCAAACACATGGAAATCCATCTGAGGACACAGACGCGCCACTTCGAAAAGTAGGTCGGGGCGCTTTTCTGCGTCCAGCCGTCCTGCCCAAACGATCTGCAAACGTTGCGCGTCCGCAATAGAGGCCGCGAGGGTTCTCAGGCGCTCAGACGCAATCTCTGCGCTGTCAAAACGACAAGGGTTATATATTACATGAAACTTTGCCTTCTCGGCCTCCAATCCGTAATCCGCGATGGCATCAATTGCGAACCGCTTATTATCCGTGAGCAACCCATCCAAAAAGGGAAGTGCGTCACGAAGGAAGGTTTCTGCATAGCCGATCTTTGCGCCAGTTTTCGAGTCGTACTGAAACGCAAATATGGAACCGAACACTCTGCACACTTGCCTAATGCGGTTCCCAAATTTGATTACAAGGCGCCAGCCCACCTCCGAATTTATGATGTGAAGCACTCTTGGGGCAACCATTCTAATCATGGCCATGAGAAGGGCTTCGCGAACCTCCATATCTGTGCCAGGAAAGTACTCTTCAAGGTCAATGGCGAGCACTTTCCCGGCAGGTGTCACAGCTGTGCTGACAGGCAGTTTCCGATCGACAGCGAGCATCAGGACGCTCCCGCCTGTACGCGCAACAGCACACGCAAAATTCGTGGCTGTCTGTTGGGCGCCACCTGCGGAGAAAAATGGTAATGCTATCAGGTGCGTTATCTCGCCGTGGTTCTTCGCGTGCAAAGCGATAACGTGTTGCAATGTCCAAAAACTCTGACGAATCGCGGTGTCATTCACAATGTCGAAGAACCACATAGGACTCTGGAGAGGCCCTCTGGCGGGTAACAGTGAGGGACCCCCAAAAGCTCGCACCTTGATGCCGGCAAAGCCTTCGCGACGATATACACGCAGTACCGCCGCACAGGTGCGCCAGATGCCACCTTTTTGGGTAATTATTTGCGGTGCGATTCTCAACAAATGAAATACACTACTTTTCTTGCCGTGTAACAGTGACGTATCGGGTGCTGGCTTGCGACCCTCTGCTTTTCCAAAAAGTATGTAGTGCTTATAGGGATCCATACCGCTCATCGCAACATCTGGATTCTGCTTTAGATACCACTCCGCATCAAACCGTTTTGGAGCGAATAAAACTTTGCGTACCGAGAACCGTAACCAACGCCGTATCCGCTTGAGCTGATCGGCAACCACCCGCAGGGGTCCGGTTAGCCGCCAAGTTGTCGAACTAAGAATCGTGGCGATTTGCACGTCCCGCTCGGCAAGGGTTTGGCTAGTGGTCGCGAGCTGGCTGTCCCGCTCGGCTATGCCCTGGTTGAGCGAGATAACCTGCTCCTCCCGCTCGTCGATCGTCTGACTAAGGCTGGCGATTAGCGCGCCCGCTTCCTGCGCTGAAGCCAGCAGCACCTTGGCTTGTTCTTGCAGCTGGGCTTCTTGTTCGCGCAACTGGCTGAGCTGCCCGTCCCTTTCCGCTATGCCTTGATTGAGCGCGACGATCTGCTCCTCCCGCTCGGCCAGGGTGTGGCTAATGGTGGTGAGCTGCTCTTGATGCTCGGTTACTGCCTGGGTGAGGCTGGCCAGCTGGCTGTCGCGCTCGGCTATGCCCTGGTTGAGCGAGATAACCTGCTCCTCCCGCTCGGCCAGGGTGTGGCTAATGGTGGTGAGCTGCTCTTGGTACTCGGCTACTGCCTGGTTGAGATGGGCAAGCTGGCTGTCGCGCTTGGCTATGCCTTGGTTGTGATCGTTGGTCTGATACTCAAGACTCACCAGATGTCCAAATTTTGCGAAGAGATTCTTTATGAGGTAGCTACCTTCAGGGGCGGACCATTCCTCTAACAACCCTATGATGCCGGGCGGTTGAAGTTTGCCAACAAATAACACCCCGAGGCCATGAGAGTGCTCAAACTCGATGTGCGGATAACTCGTTGACAGCTCCTCCCACAGCCGCCAGACGCCAAAGTCGCGCTCACGGACGTTAATGTCGTGAAACAGGACCACGCCGCGCGAAGAAAGCTTTGGCAGCCAGCTTTCAAAGTCATGCCGCACCGCCTCATAAGTGTGCAGGCCATCAATGTGCAAAAGGTCAATAGTGCCATCGCTGAAGGACGAAAGCGCATCGTCAAAACGCATCCTCAGGAGCCGTGAGAAAGCGTGATACTCGCGCTGGTTGCGCGCTTCGACATGGGCAAACACCTCCTCGCCGTAGAACCCTCCGTGTTCGTCGCCCTGCCAGGTATCAACTGCATAGCATTTGGTGGAAAGCCCATTGGCGCGCACGCTTTGGCATAAACTGAAATAGGACTGGCCGTAATAAGTGCCAAGTTCAACTAAAATGCGCGGCCGGAGCTGTTCTATGATCCAAAAAGCAAAGGGAATGTGACCGACCCAGGGGCCTGCCCCACTGTCAAGCAAGTCCGCCTCTAACAGCATACTTTTGGAAACCAGTGCGGACATACCCGTTCTTCTTACATGTCTTACCACATCTTCCATCGCTGCCACCTCAAACCTTCCCCTGTGCTTTCAAATACTCTTCTACAACCTACCCCGCTTCGCCTTCCGTGCGGATCTCGCCGTGCTCGAGCCAGCTTGCCCGGTCGCAGATTGATCCATGCTTTCATGCTTAGGCTTGTCTTTCCACTGTGATCAAGCCCTCAATCTTGCCGACAAACGCTTTAACTTCCGCTACCCACGGCTTTACATCCGCTAAGTCAAATTTCACCAGATCAACATAATCCGATTTTTGACGGCTGTCAAACAGCCTATCGTATAAATGTCCCATAGCTACTTCAACCAGGCCAGGTTTCACTATTTTTTGATGAAAAAGGGCTCTGACACCACTATGCTTTGGAGAGGAATGCCCCTTTGTCAATAAAAGGGCTGATACAGCATAAAAACATGCATAGAAGAGACGATTGACACCGGCATTGGCATAACCTGCCTCTAAAAGGAGATCGGCTTCGCGAATTGATTCATTAGCCCGATCCAGTCGATGATCAACCAATTTGCTTATTTCCGCGTTCATAAAGCAATGCCCTCTTGCTCTACGTTCCGTACGAAAGGCATGGCTTGATAGGTAGGCGAGTACCACTCTTCTTTGCTATAACAGGTAACGGTCAAAACCGCTCCTGTTTCCATCTCTAGCGGATACAGGCTTTGCCGTATCCGGTCTTCCAGCAGCCAATTTACCTTTCCATCCAGCAAAATTAACAGGTCATAATCAGAATCCGGCTTCGCATCCCCCCTCGCCCGGGAACCATAAAGAATAACGGTCGCCTCGGGAGCACTTTTTTTTAATGCCTCCCGGCACCGGGCAAGCACAATGCTATTTTGCGCCCCATGGCCATCATCAACCATTGGTCGGCTCATTACCCCGCCTCCTTACGCAAAGCGATTTGTAACTACTCAGGTAGCCTCACCAGAAGGCCGCCTCGAAACAGAGCATAGACCACCCCCCCCCAAACGTCAACAGGCAGAAAAAAGGGAGATACCCCTAAAATAGGTACTCCTCCACCACCCACCCCGCTTCGCCTTCTGCCCGTATCTCGCCCCATCGTCCAAATGCCTGACAGCCGTAGGGTTACGAGACAATGACTCGGCCCTAGCCATCACACTGCGAAACTTTACCACAAGATTCCAACCCATATGTTTTCCTGGTGGTGGCGGTGCTTAGGGTAAAGACCTTGTTGCACCGAATCCAGCTGGTTTTGGGGAGTTGGCCGCTTGCCATCTCGCTTTGCTCGATTTTGACTGTTAGTTCAGCTGTTGGAACAGAGGTGATAGCTAAGGAGATGAAGTCGCCACGGGCGTCTTCGGGCGTTAAGACTAGTACGGGACGCTGTTTCGTTGCACGCAGATCCGTGTAAGGGAACGGTATGGCGACTATCTCTCCCGGCTTAAGCGTCATTCCAAAGCTCGTCTTCGGGATTGTCCCAGATCGCTTGCATCACCGGCTCCTGGGTAGCTCTCAGGTGTTCGGTGTTCAGATCGCGCAAGTTGTGTTTGAACTCGAGATACTCGACAAAATCCATAACCTCTTGGGCGAGCGGCTCGGACAGGCGGCGCACTCGCTGATAGATCCTTACTGCGGTGCTCGTGCTCATTGGCCTCTAGTGTAGCATGCTGCTTCGGGCTCGCTGCTGGCCCTTTGCGCTTGTCCTGACTTTAGCGCCTGAGCTAGTCCAGGGGCACAGGGCAATTGTCGTTGCGAACACTTCGTCCCTCAGCCCAGGCTCCGCGAAGCAACTTCGCTATCGGAGTTTCCCGCTAGCACGCTTACCGGGATCGCGTCGTCGGCCGCTTCACGCAACCTTCCTCTCATCCCACAGCCTTCTTAGGGTCGTAATTGGCCTACCCTTTTTATTCAAGCCTGCCCTTGGGCTTTTAAGTACTCTTCGACAACCTGTCCAGCTTCCCCTTCGGCCCGGACTTCGCCCTGTTCGAGCCAGATGGCCCGGTGGCAGAGCTTTTTGATGGCCTCCATGCTGTGCGAGACAAACACCGTGGTCACCCCGCCGCCGATCAGATCGGTCAGGGCCTTGCCCGACTTGCGTTGAAACGACTCGTCGCCTACTGCCAGAATCTCGTCTACTAGCAATACCTCCGGCGAGGTGTGGATGGCCACCGCAAAGGCCAGCCGCATCTGCATACCGCTGGAGTAGGTTCGCAGGGGCAGGTGGACAAACTCGGCCAGCTCCGAAAAGGCGATGATCTCGTCTAGCCTGGCCCGCACCTCGGCCCGGGTCAGGCCCAGCATCACCCCATTGATATAGATATTCTCGATGCCGGTCAGGTCGGGGTGGAAGCCTGCGCCCAGCTCGAGCAGGGGGGTTCTGTTACCGCGTACCTCAAGCCTGCCCTTGGTGGGCAGGGCCACGCCTAAGAGCAGCGAGAGCAGGGTGCTCTTGCCGGCCCCGTTCCTGCCGATAATCCCCAGGCTTTCGCCTTTGTTGACCGTAAAGCTCACACCCCGAAGTGCCCAGAACCCCTTGGTCCGGCCGTTGAAAAACCTGGGGGCGTTGACCAGCAGCTCCTTCAGGCCGGGCCGGTCGCGCTGTAACGGAAAACTCTTCCACAGGTTTTCTGCCGCAATAACCGTAGCCGGGCTAGCCCCTTCGACAAGCTCAGGGCAGGGCACTTCGACAAGCTCAGGGCGAGCCATCAGAGCACCTCGTCCAGCCTGCCGGACATCCGCCGGAAGAGCCAGTGCCCTAGCAGCAGCACCACCACTGCGGTAACCAGGCCAATTCCAATATAGGGCCAGTTGAGGGTGTTGTGCATGAACAGGTCGCGCCAGGCCTGGATGGGATAGCTGACGGGGTTCAGGGTCAAGAAGGGCCGCGCCCCCTCGGGCACTGCACTCAGCGGGTAGATGATGGGGGTCATCCAGAACAGCAGGCTAATCACCACCGTCACCATGTACTCGAGGTCGCGGAAGTAAACATTGGCCACTGAGACCATCAGGCCCAGGCCGTAGATAATGGCAAACTGCACGGTAGCCAGTATGGGGATGCCGATTAGCCAGTTAAGGCTGGGAGGAAGGTCGTAGAAGAAGGCCAGGCCCAGCAGAACCGGCAGGGTGAAGGCGAAGTTGACCATCTGGGCAATAACCACCGACAAAATTAGCAGATGTTTGGGAAAGACCACCTTGCGGATCAGCGAGACATTGCCGGTGAGAGTCCCGGTGGCAACAGTAACCGAGCCGGCAAACCAGCTCCAGGGAAAAAGAGCCGCCAGCAGAAAAAAGGCGAAGTCTTCAATTTCAAACCGCATGAATATGGTAAAGGCCACAAAGAACACCAGCGCCGTGAGGAGCGGATTCAGCAGCGTCCACAAAAACCCCAGGAAGGTGCGCTTGTATCTGAAGGTGACCTCTTTGGTTACTAGCAGCCACAACAGGTCGAGCTGTTGCCTGGTTGTTTTGCTGATCTGCATACCTTCCAGCTCTCTTGGCGCGTAGCTCCCCGCCGGGGACAGGGTAGCACCTCTGGCGAACGGTAAGCAAGTAGCCGTAAATGACACTGCGAATGTCACTGCGCTCAGAATGATAAAACGCTCAGCGGTGCGCGAGCGCACCCTAATGGTGGCACCCTGAGCCCTTCGACCTGCGGATACTCGCAGGTTCACTCAGGACAGGCTTCGCGAAGGGTCTCAGAGCAGCGGTGCGCGAGCGCACCCTAATGGTGTCACCCTGAGCCCTTCGACCTGCGGATACTCGCAGGTTCACTCAGGACAGGCTTCGCGAAGGGTCTCAGAGCAGCGGTGCGCGAGCGCACCCTAATGGTGTCACCCTGAGCCCTTCGACCTGCGGATACTCGCAGGTTCACTCAGGACAGGCTTCGCGAAGGGTCTCAGAGCAGCGGTGCGCGAGCGCACCCTACTAATGGTGTCACCCTGAGCGAAGCGAAGTCGAAGGTTGATAACGCGCATCTCTGAGGTTGAGGCTTACCGGAGGCCGGGTTATGCTACCCTCACGGTGCCCAGCTTGGGCGCAACGGGCTAAGGTGAGGTTATGGTGCTGCCGTTCTCAATCCGCAAACTATTACGGCCTTCTTCGAGCGGGCTGGAGTGGCTCTGGCATGGAGCCGGAACGGTGGCGATCATATTTGCCGGGTCGCTGCTGGGCTGGTACAACCATAGATTCTGGATCATCGGCGCCGACGCCTATGGCATGGTCGGCCTGGTAGTAATCAGCTACCTCGGGTCGGTGATTTACACCCGCCGGGTGCTCAGTCTGGCCAAGACCGATGCCCTAACTACGCTCTTGGCCTCCCTACTCTCCTGGTTCCTGCTCACCTCAGCCGTGCTGGTCGTTTCCGGGTGGTATTTTTCGCGCACCTATCTGCTGGGGGCTTTCGCGATGGCCTTTCTCTGGCAGGCCTTATATCTGTGGCTGCAACGGCCCGAGCGGCATCGCCTGGCACTGGTGCCCGGCGGCCTGGTGGACGCTTTACCAAGCTGGGGGATGGGGGTGGTTTTGGCTAGCCCGCGCCTGGTGCCGGTTCAGGCGGTAGTAGTCGACCCGCATGCGGCTATCGACCCACAGTGGTCACGCTTCGTGGCCGAGCAGTCGTTGCGGGGAGTCCCGGTCATCCACGCGGCAGTGGTGTATGAGCGGCTTAGCGGCAGGGTTTCGCTTAAGCATCACTCCCAAGCGCTGTTGGAGGGCTGGCAGCTGCCAGGGCTGTACCCGTATCTGAAGCGTTTGCTGGATGTCGGCCTGGTCTTGCTGACGTTGCCTTTAACCCTGCCGTTAATGGGGCTGCTAGCGCTGCTCATTCGTTTAGATTCGACCGGCCCGCTGTTGTTCTGGCAAGAGCGGGTTGGGCAGGGGGGGAAGCCATTTCGGATGGTCAAGTTTCGCACCATGCAGACAGCCGCCGAAGAGCAGGGTAACCGCTTTGCGCAAGCCGATGATCACCGCGTGACCCGCTTGGGCCGCCGGTTGCGGAGATTCCGCCTCGATGAGCTGCCTCAGTTGTGGAATGTCTGGCGGGGAGAGATGAGCCTGATCGGCCCACGACCCGAACAGGCGCAATTTGCTGGCGAGTTTGCGGTTCGCATCCCCCTCTACCCGTACCGGCACCTGGTCAAACCTGGCCTGACCGGTTGGGCGCAGGTGCATCAGGGCTATGCCGCCGGCGCCGATGAGGCTATCACCAAGCTCAGCTACGATTTATACTACGTAAAGCATCTCTCCTGGTGGTTGGATACCTTAATTGTGTTTAAGACGATCAGAATTCTCCTGACCGGCTTTGGAGCGCGCTAGAGCCGTGCGGTGGCCGGCCTGGTTGTTTATTCTGTTGCCGGTGCAGCCGGTCTGGTTTGGCGGCATCGCCGCGCTAATCGGTTTAGCTGCGCTAAGGCGCCGCGAACGCGCCTGGTTTGTACTGCCGTTGGCGCTCTTTGCGCTGCTGGGGGCGGCGTCGCAGCTGCTGGGCCCAACCGATCATGGGCTCCCAGTGGCTGCTCTGGAGGCGCGCCACCCTCCCCCGCTAGATCGCTGGCTACGGGCGGGCTGGTGGCTGGGGACGGCGGTTATGGCCGGCCTGGTGATGGTTGGAAGCCGGGTCATGCTCCGGCAGGCGGGAGCTGGCCTCGCCGCCTGGGGAGTGGTGATAGGCCTGTTGGTGAGCTTGGGAATCGGCCTGGCGCAGGCCTTGGCCGACCCGGCCGGTGGCCGCGTGAGCGGCCTTACGCCCAACCCCAACTTTTACGGGATCGGCGCCGCGCTAAGCGCCGCCTTGGCGGCTGTGCTGGGCGGCGGCCTGCCGGGTGCGGTAGCGCTGCTCCTGGGGCTGGGGGCTGCGACCCTGTCCGGTAGCCGCGCCGCTTGGCTGGGGCTGGTGGTCACCTCACTCCTGGTGCTAGCGCGCTTTCCGACCCGAGCGCGGTACCTAGGCCTATTGGGGGCGGTGGGGGTATTCCTGTTGGCCGCGGTATCGTTTCCCGAGCTACGCCTAGCCACGCTCATCGATCCTGACTATCTGACCAACCAGTCCCGCCTGGAGGTTTGGGCGGTGGCTTGGCAGGCCATTACCGCTCATCCGCTGACCGGTCTGGGGGTAGGGGGCTTTCAGAGCTACTACCAGGTCCATCAGCCGCCTGCCGCCCTCGACCCCTACGCCTCCCACGCCCATAATCTGCTCTTGGGGCTGTTGGTCGAGTCGGGGGTGTTGGGGCTGGCAGGGTTTTTGGTGCTGTGGGGCCAGGTGTGGCGCTATTTGTGGCGGGCTCGAGCCTGGCTGGTGCTGGGGCTGATCGGCGTGGCGGTGCTGATTAATCTGGTCGACTACATCTGGTTTGCTGCCGCTGTGCACTATCCCTTATGGGTAGCGGTAGCCTGGGCCTCCATAGCAGGCGAACCGCCCCGTCTTGCCAATTGCCAGGCTTGCGGTAGCGAGCAGTAGTAAGGGGTGGCGGCGTGCGGCGGCTCATCGGCGCAGTTGGGCATGAGGTCATGACCGCGGAGTATTATCCCATCATCACCCAAGACGGCAGCCAGACCCTCTACAGCGAGGCCTTTGCGCAGACCTTTCATTCGCGCCAGGGGGCGATCAGCGAGTCGCAGCACGTCTTTGTGGCGGGCAGCGGGGTAGCGGCGCGGCTCAGTCGCGGCCAGGCTACCCGCGTGCTGGAGGTCGGCTTTGGGACCGGCCTCAACTTCTTGCTAACCGCCGATCTCGCGCTAGCGCACGACGCACCGCTCTACTACCGGGGGCTCGAGCGCGCCCTGCTGCCGGTGTCCATAGCCTCTGCCCTCGGCTACCGCACGGCGCTTAAGCACCCTGAGCTGTACGACGCCCTCATGAGCTATTGGGCGGCGCCCGCAGGAGCGTTTGAGTATCGTTCCGTTACGCTGGTGCTGCTGCTCGGCGAGGCCACTGAACAGGCGCTGGGCGAGGCGGAGGCGGACGCCATCTATCAGGACGCCTTTAGCCCGACGGTTAACCCTGAGCTGTGGTCGGAGGCGTTCCTCGGTAAGCTAAGCGCGGCGCTCGCCCCCGGCGGCTGCCTTAGCACCTACAGCGTTAGCGGGGTGGTGCGGCGGCGCCTAGCGGCGCTCGGCTTAGCGGTCGCCAAGCGCCCCGGTCCGCCCGGCGGCAAGCGCGAGATGCTGGTGGCCTGCAAGTCTCTGGGGGGCTTTCCCGGCCCTTAAACCCCCTCCCACACCCTCCCCCATAACATGGGGGGAGGGCCATACAGTATAACGGTATTAACGGTTCAGCCATCGGCTGATGTGTCAGAATTGTGCTCAGCGCTATCACCGTAGCTGCCTTGTGGAGGTCGCCGTTGCTCACCTTACCTGAGAAGCTCCTCTTCGCCCTGTTGGCCGTGGTGTCGCTCTACTTTGCGGTGGTTGGCTTCCGCCGGGTAATCCTGGCCGTGTCGCGGGGGGAGCGCGGCTACTACCCGAGCTTTAACCACCTCACCGAGCGCTGCGGCGAGGCTATCGCCCGCACCATTAGCCAGAGCACGGTCTTTCGCGACCGGCCGCTGGTCAGCTTCTTTCACGCCCTGGTCTTTTACGGCTTCATCTTCTACGCCCTGGTCAACCTCTTCGACCTGCTCGAAGCCTACCTGCCGCCAGCCTGGCTGCACGGTTTTCACCAGAGCGTCCTGGGTGGGCTCTACCGCCTAGGCGCCGACCTGTTCACCGCGCTGGTCATCGTTGGGGTAGGGTACTTCTTCGTGCGCCGCTTCCTCCTGCGCGACCCCCGGCTGCTATCTGTTAACCCCCGGACGCTCAGCCACGAAGACGCCCTCATGGGCCTCCGCCGCGATAGCCTGATCGTGCTGGGGTTTATTTTCCTGCATGTCGGCTTCAGGCTGCTGGGCCATAGCTCCCTGCTGGCCTACCAGGGGCAAGCCGACCCCTGGCAGCCGGTGGCCTCGCTGCTGGCCGGGCTGATCGGCCCCGGCGATAACCGCATCATCGGCTGGCATATCGGCTTTTGGGGAGCGCTGGGGCTGATCCTGGCCTTTTTGCCTTACTTTCCGCGTTCAAAACATCTCCATCTGTTCATGGCACCGGCCAACTTCGCCTTAGAGCCTAGGCACCAAGACGGCAGCAAGGTCTCAAGCGGCGTGCTCTCGCCGATTAACTTCGAGGACGAAAGCGTGGAGCGCTACGGCGTCGAGCGGCTCGAGCACTTCCGCTTGCCGCAGCTGCTTGACGCTTACGCCTGCATCATGTGTAACCGCTGCACCAACGCCTGCCCGGCGGCAGCGACCGGCAAGGCGCTCAGCCCAGCCGCTATCGAGATCAACAAGCGCTACGAGCTTAATCGCGTGGCTGGAGCGCTAGCCGCCGGCGGCGAGAGCCCGCGAGCGGTGCTCGACTTTGTGATCAACCAGGAGTCGCTCTGGGCCTGCACCACCTGCGGCGCCTGCATCGAGATCTGCCCGGTGGGGTGTGAGCAGATGATCGACATCATCGACATCCGCCGCCAGCAGGTGCTGATGGCAGGGGCCTTCCCGTCCGAGCTAGGCACGGCCTTCCGCGGCTTAGAGCGCGCTGGCAACCCCTGGGGGCTAGCTCAAGATAAGCGCGACGCCTGGGCCGCCGGGCTAGGAGTCCCCACCGTAGCCGAGAACCCCAATTTCGAGGTGCTCTTCTTTGTCGGTTGCGCCGGCAGCTACGACCCGCAAGCGCAACAGACCACCCGCGCCATGGCCGAGATCCTTAACCACGCCGGGGTCAACTACGCCATTCTGGGCAAGGCCGAAAAGTGTACCGGCGACCCGGCGCGGCGCTCCGGCAACGAGTACCTCTACTATCAGTTGGCCAGCGAGAATGTCGCCACTTTGAACGACGCGCTGCAAACCCTCGACCCGGCCAAGCCCAAGCGGGTGCTGACCACCTGCCCCCACTGCTTCAATGCGCTAGCCAACGACTACCCGCAGCTCGGCGGGCACTACACGGTGATGCACCACAGCCAACTGATCGACGAGCTGATGCTAACCGGGCGCCTGCCACCGCTCGAGCTTACCCAGCCGCTGACCTACCACGACCCTTGCTACTTGGGCCGCCACAACGGCATCTACGACGCCCCCCGCGATGTGCTGACGCAAGGTGGCAACACCATAGTCGAGCTGCCACGCCACCGCGAGAACTCGTTCTGTTGCGGCGCGGGCGGCGCGCAGTTCTGGAAAGAGGAGGAGCCGGGCGCCCAACGGGTCTCCGAAAACCGCTTTCAGGAGGCCCAAGCTACCGGCGCGGCGGTGATCGCTACCGGCTGCCCCTTCTGCAAGGTGATGCTCGCCAGCAGCGAGAGCGCCCAACAAGACGGCGCCCCCGAGGTGGTGGATATCGCCCAGTTGGTAGCCGCGCGGCTGCGCACCATCAGGCTACGCATCGGCACCACCCGCTAGCGGGGTTAGGTAGTGGGGTGTGGGTAGTGGGAAGCCCCTACTTCCTACCTCCTACTTCCTACCTCCTACTTCCTACCTCCTGAATGTAGTAGCCAGGGCGCCAGCACCATCCCGAACACAAAACCACCGATATGCGCCCACCAGGCGATGCCACCCGCCCCGCCCCCGAGGCCGCCGATCACCTGAATGAGCGCCCAGTAGCCGAGATAAAACCAGGCCGGCAGCCAGAACAAGAACAGCGGCAGAATGAAGGTCAGGATGCGCTGGCGCGGAAAGGCGACGATATAAGCGCCTAGCACCGCGCTGACCCCACCCGAGGCGCCGATCATGGGAATAGCCGAATTAGGCATCAGCAGACCGTGAGAAGCCGCCGCCACCACCCCACCCACCAGGTAGAACAGCAAGAACTTGCCATGCCCCATCCGGTCCTCGATATTGTCGCCAAAGACCCACAAGAAGAACATGTTGCTGGCTAGGTGCAGCAGGTTGCCGTGCAAAAACATGCTCGAGAGCAGCCGATAGCCTTCGCCTAGCGGGTCGCCAAAAAATGCGCGTGGCACAAAGCCGTAACTAAGCACCAGACTCCTGAGTTGCGGCTCACTCAAGCCGAGCTGATACACAAAGACCGCCACGTTAGCCACCACCAACAACCACATCAGGTAGACCGGGCCGTGCTTGGGGTTGGCGTCACGTAGTGGAAACATGATCAGGAATGCTAGCGGCGCGGAGCCGACTCCAGGGTCTGCCTGAGCTTAATAACGGTATCAGCGGGATAGACGCCGCGCAGCATAGCGCCGTTATAGACCACCGTGCGCGGGCCGATGATGGTCCCCGGCGAGAGTACCGCGTTACAGCCGATGGAGACCTCGTCGCCGATGGCAGCGCTGAACTTGCGCAAGCCGGTCTCGATCCCCTCGATCCGGATGGTGCCGTTAAAGACCTGAAGGTTAGCCAGCCGCACCCCGGCGCCCAGGTTGACCTGCCGCCCAACGACGGCGTCACCCACGTAGTTAAAGTGCGGAGCCTTGGCCCCCTCCAAAAACAGTGACCGTTTGACCTCGGTGGCGTGGCCTACCTTGGCATCAGGCCCTAGCACCACTCCGCCCCGCACCAAGGCGCCGTGCCCGACCTCGGCCCCCTCGCCGATCCAGGCCGGGCCTTCGATATAGGCGTGGGGATAGATCACCGCGGTCTCAGCCAGATAGACCGGCCCGTTCACCACAGCGGTCGGATGGATGCGCCCCAGGCGCTGGTTGCTAACGGTAGCGACAAAATGGTCAAGGCGCCCTAACACTTCCCAGGGGTAATCGGGGGCAAGCAGGGCGCGCAACGGCTCACAGACACGGTCCAGTGCGAACAGCTGGGCAGTTTTTAGCATAAGCGATTATACCGCCTTGGGCTGGGCAAATCCCCCCAACCCCGCTTGGTAAGGGGGGAGGCCGCAGGCCGGGGGATTTTACACCAGGTACAATGCGGCATGTCAGGCCCATCAAACCAGCAACTCGATGTCGAACTGCTCCGCCAGATCATCGAAGAGATGATCCCGCTCAATAAGTTCTTGGGCCTTAAGCTGGAGTCCTGCGACTTGGCCGGCTTCCGCGTCAGCACCCGCCTGGCGCAGCGCCCCGAGTTTATCGGCAACCCCATCCGGCAGATGGCTCATGGCGGCATCATCAGCTTTTTGATCGACGCCACCGCCGGGGCGGCAGCGGCCCTCTCGGTCAGCGATACCAGCAGCATCGACAAGATCGCCACCATCGACATGCGCGTCGATTATCTCAAACCGGCCAAGGGCTCGGCTTTGCTGGCCACCGCCGCGGTGGTCCACTCCGGCAGCCGGGTGATTGTGGTGCGCAGCGATGTCTTCGATGACCTGGGCTCGCTGGTTGCGTTAGGCAGCAACGTCTTTAATGTGGCGCGGTAAACTTGGGCATGATCCATCCCATCCACGAGAGGTATGCCCAACTGCTGGTTAACTACTGCCTAGCGGTCGAGCCGGGCGATCATGTCGCCATCAACCTCGACAGCCCGGCGCTGGTGATGGCTCGAGCCGTCACCCGCGAGGTCCTTAAGGCGGGCGGAATCCCGGTGCTGCGCCTGAGCTACCCGGAGCTGCAACTCGACCTTTTGACCCTGGCCTCCGAGGAGTATTTCGAGAGTGAGCCGAGCTTCGAGCTTACCGAAATCCGGCAGCTTAAGGCCTGGCTGCGCATCAGTGCGCCCACTAACACTCGGATGCTGCAAGGAGTCGATAAGGCGCGCATCACGCGGCTAGCTAAACGCCACCAGCCGGTGCAGGAGCATCGCGTACAGCAGACCCGCTGGTGCGGCACGCTGTTTCCGACCGCCGCCGGCGCCCAGGACGCCGGTATGGACCTTGACGCTTACGAGCGCTTCGTCTATGGCGCTATGTTCCTCTTCGATGACGATCCGGTGGCTAAGTGGCTGGAGCTCGAGCGCAACCAGGAGCAGCTAATCGAGCGCTTGAGCCGCGCTAGCGAGGTGCATATCAGCGGTCCCGGCACCGACTTGCACCTGATGGTCGGGGGGCGCCGCTGGATTAACTCGGCGGGGCGGCGCAACATGCCTTCCGGCGAGGTCTTCACCGGGCCCCTGGAGCATTCCGCCGAAGGGGTAATCACCTTCGACGTGCCGAGCAGCGTCAACGGTGTCGAAGTCGAAGGCATCCAGTTAACCTTTAAGGCGGGGCGGGTAGTAGCCGCCCAGGCCGCCAAGGGCAACGACCTGTTGCAGGCACAGCTTAACAGCGACGAGGGGGCGCGCTACCTAGGCGAGCTGGGGATCGGCACCAACCCGCATATCAACATCCCCACCAGAAGCATCCTCTTTGACGAAAAGATGGCCGGGACCGTCCACCTAGCGCTCGGCCAGTCCTACCCCGAGACGGGCGGCGTCAACCGCTCAGCCATCCACTGGGATATGATCTGCGACCTGCGCCGCGGCGGGCGCATCTACCTCGACGGCGAGCTGTTTCAAGAGAACGGGAAAGTTATCACCTGACGGAGCTTAGCACCCCCTCCCACACCCTCCCCCAAATTTTGGGGGAGGGCCGGGGTGGGGGTGGGGGAGGGTGGGAGTGGCGGATCGCTTATGATAGAGACGCTTCAGAGTTCAGTGCCAGAAAGGACGGCGCCATGCCCGACAAACTCAAGCCCCCCCAAGTTGAAGAGCTGACCGCCAGCCAGGCGGTTAAGCCGATTCAGAAAGAGCGCGCCGCCGAGATGATCCAGCTCGACGAGGCCACCCAGGCGCTGCTGGATGACAAAGTTACGGAGTTCCTCCACAACGTCATTAACACCCCGGCCCCCAGCGACGCTTTCCAGACCAAGGTGATGGCCATTCACAACCTCGGCAGCGACGAGATCCGCAAGGCAGCAGCGGTCTCTAACCGCATGCTCGAGCGGCCCATGCACGCTCTCGAAGGCCCGCTCGATAACAAATCTAAGGTGTCGCAGACGCTCGTTGAGCTGCGGCGGGTAGTCGAGGACCTCGACCCGTCCAGGCAGAGCGGCCTCTTCTCGCCGCGCAAGCTGCTCGGCTTTATTCCGGTGGGCAACCGCGTGCGCGACTACTTCCTGAAGTACCAATCGGCTCAGGAGCACCTCAACAAGATCGTCGAAGCGCTCTATGGCGGCCAGGATGAACTCCGGAAAGACAACGCCGCCATCGCCCAGGAGAAGGTGCATCTGTGGGAGACCATGACCAAGCTCCAGCAGTACATCTATCTGGCTCAGAAGCTCGATTCTGCGCTCGAGGCGCGCGTTCAGGAGCTTGCGGCGCGGCAGCCCGAAAAGGCGCGCGTGGTCAAGGAGGAGATGCTCTTTTACCTGCGCCAGAAGGTGCTGGACTTGCAGACTCAGTTAGCGGTCAGCATCCAGGGTTATCTGGCTCTGGATATGGTGCGCAAGAACAACCTGGAGCTGATCAAGGGGGTAGATCGCGCCTCGACCACGACCATCTCGGCGCTGCGCACGGCTGTTACGGTGTCGCAGGGGCTGGCTAACCAGAAGCTGGTCTTAGATCAGATTACCGCGCTAAACCGCACCACCGGCAACCTGATCGAGTCCACCTCGGAGCTGCTCAAACAGCAGTCGGTCGAGGTGCATACCCAGGCGGCGAGCGCCACGGTCAGCGTCGAGCAGCTACAGAAGGCCTTTAATAACGTCTATGCCGCCATGGACACCATCTCGGAGTTCAGGGTGCAGGCTGTTGACAACATGAAGCGGACCGTTGAAACCCTCGCCGGCGAGATCGAGCGGGCCAAGAGCTATCTTGATAAGGTCCGCGATGTGCAGGTGCAGGAGGCCACCCAAAACCTGTCACTGCCCAAGCCGGAGGACGACTCGCTGCGGTTGTAGGGGTCAAGCTCAAAACGCTCAAGCAGCATGCCGTAGGGGCGACCCTAGGTGGCCGCCCTGTGGCCTGGATGACTGTTACATATGCCATGAGTCGTTGCGAGTTAACCTGGGATGTTGCGCCTCCACACATACCTTAAGTTAGAGCCGGTGCTACCATACTGGCGGGGTCTATGCTTGCTGCACAGAAAGGGAGTTGGATGAAAGCAACCACCCTCGGCGATCTACGCGCTACCCCCTGGCTCAGCCGGGCGGGGCGCAGCGTTAAACAGGAGCTGCGCGACAACCTGATCTGCCGCCTCAAGAATGGCCGCCCGATCTTCCCCGGCATCGTCGGCTACGAGACAAGCGTGATCCCGCAAGTGGTCAACGCTATCTTGAGCCGCCACAACTTCATCTTGCTGGGCTTGCGCGGCCAGGCCAAGACGCGCATCATGCGCCAGCTGACTGAGCTGTTGGACGATGAGATCCCGGTCATTGCCGGGATGGAGCTTAACGACGACCCCTTCTACCCGGTCAGCGCTGAAGGGAAGGAGATCGTAGCCGAACTCGGCGAGGCCACGCCTATCGCCTGGCTGCCGCGCGAGGCGCGCTATGTCGAGAAGCTGGCTACGCCTGATGTGACTGTCGCCGACATTATCGGCGACATCGACCCGATTAAGGCTGCCAAGCTCGGCACCAAGTTAGGCGATGAGCGCTCGGTCCACTACGGGCTGCTGCCCCGTGCTAACCGCGGTATCTTCGCCATGAACGAGCTGCCTGACCTCTCCGGCAAGGTACAGGTGGCGCTCTTTAATATCATGCAAGAGGGCGACGTGCAGATTAAGGGTTATCCGGTGCGCCTGCTGCTCGATGTGATGCTGGTCTTCTCGGCTAACCCCGAGGACTACACCGCGCGCGGCAAGATTATCACCCCCCTAAAGGACCGGATCGGCTCGGAAATCCGCACCCACTACCCGCTGACAGTCGAGGATGGGATGGCGATTACTGCGCAAGAGGCGTGGATAGAGCGGGGCAAGCAGGTCAAGCTGCCGGCCTTTATCAGCGAGATCGTCGAGGAGGTGGCCTTCGTAGCCCGCGACGATTCGCGGGTCGATAAGCACTCGGGAGTGAGCCAGCGTCTGCCAATCAGCCTCTTGGAGAACGTAATCTCCAGCGCCGAACGGCGCGCCTATACCCTGGGCGAGAGCGTCCCTATCGCCCGCGTCAGCGACCTCTACGCCGCGCTCTCGGCGGTCACCGGCAAGCTCGAGCTAGAGTACGAGGGCGAGCTTAAGGGCAGCGAAGCGGTCGCCCGCGACATCGTGCGGCGGGCGGTGGCGCAGGTGTTCAGCCGGCTCTCCGGCGAGTTGGCTACCGAACCGATCACCGACTACTTTGAAGCGGGTCATACCCTTAAGGTTCCCGATACCCGGAAGACCGAACAGCTCCCCGAGCTGATGGCGGTAGTGCCGGGCTTGCTCAAGGCGGCCCGTCGGCTCGCCTCCAGCTCTGGCCAGGACGAGTTGGGCGTGGCGGCGGAGTTTATTCTAGAGGGCCTCTACGCCCGCAAGCAGATCGCCCGGAGCGAGGAGCGCGGCTACAGCGCGGCGGAGCCCGACCTGGCACCGACCGCCCGGCGGCGCTGGAACTGAGATGCCTACCACCCGCTACAGCAAGTACGAGCCGACCCTGGACGACCTCGATGCAGCCGAGCTGATGAAACTGCTCCAGCAACGCCTGCTCGAGTCAGGCTTTGGCCGCAACCCCTGGGACCCCGACCCTAACCATCAACCGACCCTGCAAGACCTCTATGAAGCCATCGCCGAGGCTCTGATTCAGAACGATTTAATCGACCAGGAGACGCTTAATCAGGCCATGGAGGCCGAGCACTGGCTCGACTCCAAGCTTGGCCAGGCGGTTAAGGAGCTAGCGCGGCGGCTCGAGCAGGAAGGCTATCTGCGCCCCGAGGCTGGCGATCCCGAGCAGCCGGGCCAGGGCGGTGTTGGGCAGGGCGAGCCGGGTCAGGTCAGGTTCGAGCTGACCGATAAGGCCATCGACTTTTTGGGCTACCGCACCCTCAAGGAGGTGTTGGGCGCGGCGGGCAAGGCAAGCTTCGGCGCTCATGACACCCGCTTTGAAACCACCGGCGTCGAAACCTCGGCGGCTCCCAAGCCCTATGAGTTTGGCGACACCCTCAACCTCGACATCAGCGCCACGCTCTTAAGCGCGGCTAAGCACGGCTTCGAAGGTGGCCAGCTAAAGCTCGAGCACGACGATCTGATGGTGGTGCAGTCCGAGTACTACTCCTCAGCGGCGACCGTGGTGCTGCTCGATTGCAGCCACTCGATGATCCTCTACGGCGAGGACCGCTTCACCCCGGCCAAGCAGGTAGCGCTAGCGCTGGCCCACCTGATCCGCACCCAGTACCGGGGCGACAGCATCCAGTTTGCGCTGTTTCACAACTCCGCTGAGGAGATCCCGCTGGCAAAGCTGGCCACCGCCCAAGTCGGCCCCTATCACACCAACACCGCCGAGGGCTTGCGGCTGGCGCAAAAGCTCTTGAAGCGCCAGAGCAAGGATATGAAGCAGATTGTAATGATCACCGACGGCAAACCGTCAGCTATCACCCTGCCGGGCGGGCGAATCTACAAGAACGCCTACGGTCTCGACCCGCTGGTCTTAGGTGAGACCTTGCGCGAGGTCGGTAACTGCCGCCGCCAAGGAATCCAGATCAACACCTTTATGCTGGCCCGCGACCCGGAGCTGATCGCTTTTGTGCAGCGCGTCTCGCACATGACTCGTGGCAAAGCTTACTTCACCACCCCGCACACCATCGGGCGCTACGTGCTGATGGACTTTCAGTCGCGGCGGACCAAGCTGGTGAACTGATAGCAGGTATCATCTGGTTTGATCCTGCGGGTGCTCGCAGGACTGCGAATCGTTGTCCAGGGCGTCTTGGCAGAGATGATACCGGCGCTGAGCCAACTCAGTATTTGTGAAAACCGCTGTGACTCATCCCGATACTGTCTCCCACGGCCAACCGTGCGGCGCAAAAGCCACGCCAGCCACCTGCGGGCCGGAGTGTACCGCCAGGACCGGCGTAGCCTGGGCCCGGCCCAGCCAATGAATGGGGTAGTGCTTGCGGATCAGCGCCAGCAGCGCATCGGCATCAGCAGGGTCTTCGCCATAGCCGAGAGCAATGCGCAACGGCGTGCCGGCCGGCACGCTGCGCAGCATCTCCGCGACCATCGCCTGCAAGGCCTGGGCAAAGCCGCGAGCCCGACTGATGGCCTTGAACACGCCCAACTCTCTATCGATCTCAAGGATTGGCTTGATCGACAACAGTGAACCGACTAGCGCCTGCACTTTGCCGACGCGCCCGCCGCGCCGCAGGTAGTCGAGCGTGCCCAGGGTGATGAACTGGCGCGTCTGGCGCCGGGTCTTGCCGACCCAATCAAGCGCAATGTCCAGGCTGTGACCGAGCTGCGCCGCCCGGCAGGCCACGTATACCTGAAAGGCTTGGCCAATGGAGACGGTCTTGCTATCGAGCAGGTGGACTTCAGCCTTCGGCACCAGATCGCTTCCCAGCCGCGCCGAGGCCACCGTCCCCGACAGCGCGCCAGTGACGTGGATGCTGATGATAGGCCGGCTCCTCAACCTCTGGTAGATGGCAGCAAACTGCTGCGGGCTAGGCTGGCTGGTGGTGGGGTGGTGCGGGTTGGTGCGCAGTTCGTGATAGAAGGCGCTCGGCGTAAGGCTGCGCGAGGTGTAGGCCTGACTGCCAAAGAAGAGGTTGAGCGGCACCATAACGGGCTCGACCGGCATGGTGTCGCAGAGGTCGCAGGCCTCGTCGGTAACGACCCAATAGGGAGGCTCAGCCATGAGTTATTATACATCAGAACTCTCCCTACCACACTTTGGCCAGGTGCGCTATACTTAGCCTCCCCGGTTTGGGGCTACTCCATCCCCTTGTTGGCTATGCACGCCGTCCCCTCCGCCTCAAAAGGAGGTCATGATGGTTACTAGTCGAGCCAGACTCCGGCCAGGCGCTTCCAAGGCCCGCCTGTACGCCTTAATCAAGGCCCTGAAAGCTTATGACTGTGTGGTGGTCGTTGACCTTCAGCAGCGCTGCCTAAAACTTGATCTCCATGAGCGCGACCTAGTCTGGATCAAGACGGGAGGGCTGAGGAAGCTGCTACTGCGCTATCAGGACGTGGTGAGCTGGGAACCGAAGTTTGTCCTGGAGTTACCCGACCGCCGGGCGGCACGGCGAAGTCGGGCGCTGCCGGCCCCGCGCTAGTCCTAGGTTACACTAGCCCGTGTGGCTAGGCTTGGCGCATATGTCTCGGTAGCCGGTGGTTTGGCTAGCGCCTTTACCTCTAACGGTGCAGCAGTACCGGCTGGATCGAACCGCGCAGGATAGCTTCGGTGGTGGAGCCGAGCAGCCAAGCGCGCACCCGACCCTCACCAAAGGCGCCGATGGCGATCAGGTCGCCGTCCAGCGCCTGATTCAGGATCGCTTCAACCGGATCGCCCTGTAGCGCCAGGGTGGTGAGGTTGAGACGGTGAGCCTCAGCGTAGGCTTTGACGGTGTTGAGCCGCTCCTCGGCTAGCTCGAGCTTGTCGTGAACGCTGATAGCCAGCATGGGCAGCTCGAGCCGGGCGGCCAGCTCGGCAGCGTAGACCATCGCTTCGCGCGCCCGGTCCGAGCCGTCATAGCCGAGTAGCACGCGGGTCAGCTCGGTATAGTGTTCGTCGGTTAAGATCACCGGCATCTTCGAGCTGTGCAGTACCCGCTCGGCTACCGCCCCGAGCCCTTTGGCCTCTTCCAAGTGGCTCGACTCGCCGCGGCGGCCCAAGATGATCAGGTCGCAATCTTGAGCGGCTGCCAGAATCTGGGTGGCAGGAATACCCGTGCGCAACTCAGTGCGGCAGGTTATACCGGCCTTCTCGGCGTTCTCTTGGATCTGGGCGAGCACCGCCGTACCTTGGGTGCTGAGCAGCTCAGCCATCTCACTAGCGAAGCGGGTGGGCAGACTGATGGCACCGTAGTCTGTCCAGTACGGCATATTAATCAGGCGGCTATCCATCACATAGACCGCGTCCAGGGTGGCATCGAGTTTGTAGCACAAGTAGGTGGCGTAAGTCGCGGCAACTTTGCCCCAGGGCGAGGCATCGACGGCTAGGAGTAGTGAGCGGATCATCTCGTTCCTCCTTATCGGCGTTGTGCTCTAGTATAGCAGGCTTTGATCAGCACGCCAGCCGGTATACTAGGAAGGTGAAACGATTTGTCTTTTTGGCGCTACTGGCGCTATTCGGCGCAGCTGCTTATGGCGCCTATGTGTGGCTAACCCCCGCGCCAGCGTTCCACGGCACCCTGCTAGAGACTCCGCGGCCGCTCGGTGAGGTAACTTTGGCCGCAGGCAACGAACGTGTTACCCTAGCGCAGTGGCAAGGTCGGTTGGTGGTAGTCTTTTTCGGCTTCACCCGCTGCCCGGACATCTGCCCGCTGACCATGGCCCGGCTAGCTCATAGCTACCGCCAACTAGGCGAACCGGCCGAGGTGCAGGTCGTTATGATTACCGTCGATCCGGCCCGCGATACGCCGGAGGTAATGCAGCACTACGCTGCGCAGTTCCACCCTGACTTTGTAGGGCTAAGCGGCACCGCCGAGGATATTGCCCATGCCGCGCGGGCCTTTTTTGTGGGTTTTCGTGAGCTAGCCGGCGGGCAGTTCACCCATACCGATGCGATCTTCCTACTCGACCGGCAGACACAGATGCGCCTAGTCTACCGGCAGGACAATGTGCTGCGCCTTGAAGAGGACCTGCAGACCATCCTGGCCCAGCGGCTCTGGTAAGGCTCGGAGTACCTATGTCCGGTAAAATTGGCTTTGTTAGTCTGGGCTGTCCAAAAGCCTTAGTCGATAGCGAACGGATCCTTACGCAGCTGCGCAGCGAGGGCTATAGCGTAGTGCCGAGTTATGAGGAGGCCGACCTGGTGGTGGTTAACACCTGTGGCTTCATCACGCCGGCTATCGAGGAGTCGCTACAGGCCATCGGCGAGGCCGTGGCTGCCAACGGCAAGGTGATCGTCACCGGCTGCCTGGGCGAGCGGCCTGAGGTGATTAAGGCCCGGCACAAGAGCGTCCTCGCTGTGACCGGCCAGGCCGACGTGGCGGGGGTGATGGCCAGCGTGCGCGCCGTGCTCCCGCCTGACGATAACCCCTTCACGCGCTTAATACCCTTGTCAGGGGCTCGCCCTGAGGGCTCTTCCCGAGGGGTCAAGCTCACGCCGCGGCACTACAGCTACCTCAAGATCGCCGAGGGCTGCAACCATCAGTGCAGCTTCTGCATCATCCCGCAGCTGCGTGGGCAGCAGGTCTCACGCGATGCTGGCGAGATCCTCTACGAAGCCACCCGGCTGGTCGCTACCGGCACCAAAGAGCT
>JAGXSJ010000151.1 GCA_018333895.1 Truepera sp. | reverse complement strand
GGGAACATGAACAGCGCGCCCAAAAAGAGCGTGCCGATGAAATCCTTGCCGGCGGCGCCGGTATAGAGCCCGATGCCGCTGACCAGCAGCGCGCCGAGCAGGACCGCCAGCAGCAGCGCGGCGGTATGGCCACCCAGCGAGTGGGTGACGAGCAGCAACAAGAAAGCCTGGGCGAAAGCCAGTACGGTGCCCAGCAGGCCCTTGGCGGCCAGGATATCGGCGCTGCGGACCGGCGTGACCAGCAGCGCGGCGATCGTGCGCGAGGAGACCTCGGCGGCGATCAGCGAGGCCAGCGCCAGAGCCTCCACCATCAGCACGAGGAAGGCCAGCAGGGGCCGGAATCGCTCACGCAGCGGGATCTGCTGCCCCAGGCGGTCGGTACCCAGCACCACCTCTTCGGCGGCCAGGCTGACCGGCAGGGGGGCACCAGAGAGGGTATAGGCGACCTCGCGCACCGCACTGGTCATGGCGTGACGGACCTCGGGTGGCACCAGCGCATCGACGTAGACGCGCACGGTGGCGGGCTGGCCGCGCGCGGCCTGGAGCAGGAAGTCTTCAGGGAAGGCCAGACCGATGCTGAGCGGGGGCGCGTCGGGTTGCTCGCCCGCTACCGCGGCGGCCAGCTCGGCTTCGGAGTCAAAGGCCACCAGTCTAAGCCCTGGGCTACCCAGTAGCTCGAGCGCCCGGCCCAAGGCCCCCGGCGCCACGCCCACGGTCACGGTCTCCTCGACCTGGTACGGCATCAGCCAGAAGATGGCGGTAAACATCACCAGAGTCAGCGGGGTGAGGATCATCCACAGCCGGTCGCGCGAGAACTCGAGCAGGTCCTTGCGGATGATGGCGGCGATAATCGCAAAACGCGAGACGGGTCGGTTCATCCCCGTAACCCCCGGCCGGTCATCTGAATGAACACCTCCTCGAGCGTGGCCTCTTCGGTGTGGATGGTCAGCAGCCCCGGTGCGCTGACGGCCTCCTTGAGCTGCTGGCCGGCCTCTGGCGTCTCGAGCGGCACCACGACCTCGCTCACCGCACCGTCCTGTTGTCGGCGCACCCGCACCGCCCGTTTGCCATGCTGGAGTTTTAGGACCTCCGGCGTGTCGATGGCATAGAGCTGCCCTTCGTTGATAAACGCCACGCGGTCGGAGAGCTCATCGGCCTCCCACATGTCGTGGGTGGTCAGCAAGACCGCCACACCGCGCTCAGCCTGCTCCTGGATGATGCCGCGGATTGTCTGCGCCGAGACGGGGTCGAGGCCTTCGGTCGGTTCGTCCAAGAACAGCACCTCGGGGTTGTTAATGAGAGCCCTGGCCATCATCAGGCGCTGGCGCATCCCCTTGGAGTACTGGCTGACCCGATCGCGGGCGCGGTCGGCCAAGCCCACCTGTTGCAGTAGGCCCATCACATCGGGCTGGCGTACCCCGAACAGGCTGGCAAAAAAGCGTAGGTTTTCCTCGCCGCTCATGGCCTGGTAGAGGTTTTTCTCCTCAAAGCAGACGCCGATGCGCGCCTTAAAGGCGGTGCGCTCCTTGGTCACGTCCAGCCCCAACACCTGGGCCACCCCTGCCTGGGGGGTGAGCTGGCCGGTTAGGATCTTGATGGTGGTCGACTTGCCGGCGCCGTTGGGGCCTAAAAACCCCAACACCTCACCGGGGGCCACCGTGAAGCTGATCCCCTTAAGCGCCTCGAGTTTGCCGTAGGAGAAGCGTATGTTCTCAACGCTGATAGCTGGCATCGCTCCCTCATCTCTTAGAGCCTCCTGAGCCGCAACCGGATTATACTCCCAGAGTAGGGTGCGCTCGCGCACCATAACAGTTGCTCGTCGCGGATTTGACGATCAGTGCCAGACCCGCAGCAGCTTTTGAGGTTCGGCGATAGCGACTAGGCGCCCTTGGGGGTCGAGCAAGGTGGTGCGCTCGTGCAGGGTCACTGGCGCTTGGCCCTGCCGCACTTGGGCAGCCTGGTCGCCAGTTAAGCGCAGCACCGGATAGGGGAGGGCGTCAGCAGGGGCGATGGCTGGGGCTTCGGAGAGTGTATCTAAGGAGACGGCCTGCTCAAGCCCCAGCCGCCCGGTGCGGGTGCGCACTAAGCCGCTGAGGTGCGCCGGAAGGCCGATGGCCGCACCGAGATCGCGAGCCAAGGCGCGCAGGTAGGTCCCGGCCTGGACGGTTAGAAGTAAGAGCGCGGTCGGAAAGTCACCCAGCGCCTCGGGTAAGGGTACGCGCAGGCCGCGCTCATTGGCGCGCCAGTCCCCTGCTGGAGTAAGGCTGAAGGCGCAGGGCAGTGCGTCGCGGGTAGCGGCAAAGCCCAGCAGGGCGATCCGTCGGTAGCCAACCGGACGGGGTAGCAGCGGCAGAGCCTGGCCGCGCCGCGCCGCCTGGTACCCCTTGACCCCGCCTTGCTTAATCGCTGAATAGCTTGGGGGGAGCTGCTCTGTCATGGTTAGAAAGGGCGGTAAGGCAGCCTCTAGCGTGGCTTGGGTGAGCGCTGAAGCGTCAGCCGTGGCGGTGATCGGCCCCTCGCCGTCGAGGGTCTCCGTGCTGGCCCCAAACGACACCCAGGCTAGGTACTCTTTATCGGAGCCGGTTAGGAAAGATGAAATTTTAGTGGCCTCAGCCACCAGCAGCACCAGCACTCCGCCAGCTAAGGGATCGAGTGTTCCGGCGTGGCCTACAGCCTGTGTCCTGAGGCCTCGGCGGGCTATGGCTACCACGTCGTGCGAGGTGAGGCCGAGCGGCTTGTTGATGACATAAACCGGCATGAGCGTTTTATAGCATACGAGGCAGCTTCCTAACCCCCCGGCTACGCCACCCCCCCTATTAGGGGGGGTTGAGGGCGGTAGACTGTGGTGTGCGCTGGCTCCTGTTGCTGCTCTGTCTGTCCTGGTCGCTGGCGGCGCAGGAGGTAGTGGCGCCGCGGGTGCGGGTGATCTACCACGATCCGGCCATGACCGACTACGCCCAGCGGGTGGCGGTTACGGCTGAAGCGGCGCTGACGGTGCTCGAGGGGCTTTTTGCTCATACCACGCCGGTGGTCATCACCCTGGACACCAGCACCGACGTGTTCAATGCCTTCGCGCCGCCGCTGCCGCGGCCCACCGTGGCCTTGCGAGCGCTCTTTCCCCTTTATGGCGAGCTCTCCTACCGCGACCCGGACCCGCTCTTTACATTGCTGCTGCACGAGCTGACCCACAGCGTGCAGCTCACCTATACCGAGGGCGGTACTGGGCTACTGCCGGATGTGGGTTTGGTAGGGAGTCAGTTAGCCTCAGTGCCGCCGAGCTGGTTTTTGGAAGGGATCGCCACCTGGGTCGAGTCCGAGTACGGCGGAGGGCGCTTGGGCGACGCGCTGAGCCGTGGACTAATCGAGGCGGTGGCCATTGAGGGCGACTTCCCAACGCTCGCTGAGGCCGGCCTGATCACCCACGAGCGGTGGCCGGGCGGCCTGACGCGCTACCTGTTCGGGGCGGCGTTTATCGACTATCTGGTCAATGGTTACGGCTTCGAGGCGGTCCTGGCCACCTTGCAGCGCTACAACCGGCGCGGCCCGCTGCTCAGCTTCGCCGACGCCTGGGAGCGCGCGGTCGGCCCCAGGCTCGAGCCTGACTGGGCGGCCTGGCAGCAGCAGGTCACGGAGCGGGCCCAAGCGCGGGCGCAGAACCGTATCGAGGGCGAGCGCCGCACCGGCAGCGGCGGCTATACCCGTGCCCCGGCCATGAGTCCGGACGGCTTGCGCCTGGCCTGGGTTGCTGCTGAAGGGGCCGTCGTAGTAGCTGAAGTCAGTGGTTCCGAGCTGGGTGAACCGCGCGTCGTGATCCGGGATCGCGCCCCGCAGCGCCTGGCCTGGCTGGATGACCAAACGCTGATCTATGCCCGCGTGGTGCCCCGTCCTGGCACTGCCTTCGCCGAGCTGTTTGCGCTGGAGATAACGAGCGGGCTCGAGCTGCAGCTCACCGCAGGGGCGCGGGCCCACCACCCGGCAGTAACGCCCGAGGGCTGCATCCTGTTCGTCCGCGACGTGATCCCCGCGAGGGCAGAGCTGCGCCGCTGGTGTGACGTGGCCACCGAGACCGTCTGGCAAGCGCCAGCAGGGTCTCACATCGTCGGCTTGGCGGTAAGCCCCCGCGGGCAGGTGGCGCTTAGCCTGTGGCGTCAGGGCATGGTCGATCTGGCCCTACTCGAAGGTGATGCGCTGCGCTTTTTAACCCAAGACTCGGCTCAGGACCTTGACCCGGCCTGGGACGGCGAAGGGGCGCTGTTGTTCCGCTCCGACCGCGACGAGACCGGGGCGTTCGATCTCTATCGGCTCGAGCTAGACAGGCTCGCGCTGTACCGCCTGACCCGCACGCTAGGCGGCGCCTTCGCCCCAGTAGCGGCCGGCGAGTATCTCTGGTACCTGGCGCTGGGCGGGCGCGGCTACGACCTGGCGGTAATACGTCCGCAGCCCCGTCCAGTAGCGGGGGTAATCGAGCCGGTCCCGCTGGGAGGCGCGGCCCCTGTCACCTATCCGATCCGCTCTTACGACCCGCAGCCCAGCCTGGCCCCCTACGGCTGGCTACCTACCAACCTGGCGTTAGGGCTGTCACCGCCGCGCCTGGCCGCCGAGCTTACCGTGTTTGGCCAGGATGACTCTGGCCTGCACAGCTACGCCCTTCGCCTGGGCTTCGATACGGCGCTCGTGGGGCCGCTCGGCAGCGCCTACGGCTACCTCCGCTACGATTACGGCGCTAACACTATCCTTAACGCCTTCGGGCGGCAGCACCCGCTGAGCCTGGGGCTGCAAGCCGGGGTCTGGCCGCACCGGCCGCATCTGGCCCCCATCACCGAGACCGCCTTTGGTGTTGCGGCGGCTGTTGTGGCCACCTTGCCTAACGACCGGTGGATTAGCCGGTTGAGGCTCGAGCTAGGCCCCCTGTACCTACCCTCAACCGGGCGCTGGCAGCTCGATGGACGGGCTGAGGCGATAGTCTCTAACCAACGTGCTGACTGGTGGGGCTACCGCACGCGGGGGCTGCGCCTGGGCGCGACGGCCGTACACAGTGGGGCCTCGCTGGGCGCCTGGGTCGAGGCCAGCTACCTGCAGCCGCTAGCAGGGGGGACGCTCGAGCTGGCGCTAACTGCCGGTTATCGCCCAGCCTTGCCTATCCCGCTAGTGCCCGAGAGCACCATGGCCCTGGCCTCGCTCGGTCATCGTCTCTCGCTGCCGGTCGCCTGGCGCTATGATGACGGCCTCTATGCCCTGGAGCGCCTCACCTTCACGCCCCGGCTGCGCGGCTGGCTTGCGGCAGACTTTCACCTCGGTGCCGACCTGACGGTGATGGCCGATCTGGTAATCAACTACGGGGCTCCGCTGAGCGTGGGGGTCGCGGGGGGTTATGCCGAGGGCTTCTGGCTGTCGCTGGTCTCACGGTTGCCGCTGTGAGCCTCAAAGTTTGGCTGACGCTTGCACAGCGCGCGATGATGTGCTTTAATCACCGCTATCACCCTGCGGGGTGACTCTTATCCAGAGCGGCGGAGGGATCTGGCCCGTTGAAGCCGCAGCAACCAGCCTTCATGTAGGCGGGTGCTCCATCCAGCCGGGTGTGGGCGCTACGATAGCGCGCAGCCTGGAAAGATAGGGGCGTAAAGCCTCGACGAGACCAGGAGGCAGGCATGATTAACAGCTATCATCGGCGAATGCGTTAGGCGGCTTGGCAACGCCCCAGAGGCAGCCAGAGCCGCGTCTTGCTGTTTGGAAAAGGGCTGTCAGATCGTCAGCTAGTCAGGCTATCAGCTAGGACAGTTTCGCCCTTCGGGGTGAACCCCTTCACTTCTCCTGCGAGTAAACCGCAGGACAGGGCAAGCCTCAGGGGAACCCTCGGCCCGCCCTTCGGAGTGCAAGGCTTCGCCCGAGTAATAAGCCCTGCGCACAAGTCGCAGGGTCGCCCGAGTAATTTCGCGAAGCGCTGACCAGGCGATCGGCAAAAACCACTGGCTGACAGACAAGGCTTCGCCCGAGTAATTGAGAGCCTGAAAGCCTGACAGGCTTGCCCCTACTTGAATACTTGAATACTCGAATACTTGACTACTCGAATACTTGACTACCGATCCCCGGAGGAATTATGGCTTACCGCTTTGAAACGTTGCAAATCCATGCCGGCCAGACTATCGACCCCGCCACCAAGTCCCGCGCTGTGCCGATCTACCAGACCACCGCCTACGCCTTTGATGATGCCGATCACGCCGCCAGGCTGTTCGCCCTACAGGAGTTCGGCAATATCTACAGCCGCATCATGAACCCGACTAACGACGTGCTGGAAAGGCGCATCGCGGCCCTAGAGGGAGGCGCGGCGGCGCTGGCGGTGGCCTCGGGGCACGCGGCGGAGTTCATCGCCATCCTGATGCTGGCCCAGGCGGGCGACAACATCGTCTCCTCGCCGAACCTATACGGCGGCACTTACAACCTCTTCAAAGTGACGCTGCCGCGGCTCGGCATCGAGGTGCGCTTTGTCGGCTCTGACGATAACCCTGCTGACTACGCCAGGCTGATCGATGAGCACACCAAGGCGGTCTACCTGGAGTCGATTGCCAACCCGGCGCTGGCCCTGCCCGATCTTAAGGCCATCGCCCAAGCGGCCCACGACCGCGGCGTCGCGGTGCTGGTCGATAACACCACCGCTATGGGCGGCTACCTCTACCGGCCGATTGATGACGGTGCCGATGTGGTGCTGCACTCGGCTACCAAGTGGATCAACGGCCACGGCACCGGCATCGGCGGGCTGATAGTTGACGCCGGCAGCTTTAACTGGGGTAACGGCCGCTACCCGCTCTTCACCGAGCCGAGCCCTAGCTACCACGGGCTTAACTTCTGGGAGGTGTTCGGGGCAGGCGGCCCCTTCGGCAACATCGCTTTTGCCATCCGGGCGCGAGTCGAGGGGCTGCGGGATATCGGCGCGGCCATGAGCCCGCATAACGCCTTCTTGTTCTTGCTGGGTCTTGAAACGCTCAGCTTGCGCGCCGAGCGGCACATGCACAACACCCATCAGTTGGCCCAGTGGCTGCTCGCTCAGGAGGGGGTTGAAAGCGTCAACCACCCCGTCCTGCCCAGCCACCCCCATCATGACCGAGCCAAAGCCCACTTCCCTCGCGGCGCCGGGGCGATTCTGACCTTCGAGCTAACCGGCGGCTTCGAGGCCGGTAAGACCTTCCTCAACAGCCTCAAGCTGGCCTCGCGGCTGGTTAACTTAGGCGACGCCAAAACCTCGGTGACCCATCCGGCCAGCACCACCCACTCGCAGCTCAGCGAGGCTGAGCGCTTAACAGCCGGGGTGACGCCCGGGCAGATCCGCATAGCGCCAGGACTCGAGCATATTGATGACCTGATTGAGGACTTTGCCCAGGCGCTTAGCGCCTGTCGCCAACCTGTCACAGCCTGACTATGGCCGCCTGGGAGTTTGAGACGCTGCAACTGCACGCCGGGCAGGAGCAGGCCGACCCCGCGACCGGGGCTCGAGCTGTGCCGATCTATGCCACCAGCAGCTATGTCTTCGACAGCGCCGCGCAAGCCGCAGCGCTGTTTGCCGGCGAGGCCGAGGGGAACCAGTACGGGCGGATGCACAACCCGACCGTGGAGGCCCTGGTGGCGCGGCTGGTAGCGCTAGAAGCGGGCCGGGCGGGCCTGGCGCTGAGCTCCGGCCAGGCCGCAGCTACCGCCTGTCTGCTGACACTGGCCAGGCCGGGGGCGCGGTTAGTGGTCTCCAAGGAGCTGTTCGGCGGCACCTTCAGCCTGCTCAATAAGCTGCTGGCGCCCTGGGGGTGCGAGATCTGCGCTGTCCCACCGACCCCCGAGGCTATGGCAGCCGCGCTGTCGCCGGAGACCGTGGCGGTCTGGGTCGAGACTATCGCTAACCCAAGCGGCACCGTGCCCGACTTACCGGCGCTGGCTGAAGTGTGCCACCGCCACGCGGTGCCGCTGGTGGTCGACAACACCTGGGGTGGCGGCGGCTACCTCTGCCAGCCGCTACTCCTTGGCGCCGACTTGGTAGTCCACTCCGCTACCAAATGGATCGGCGGGCACGGCACGCTGATAGGCGGGGTGATCGTCGAGGCCGGGCGCTTTGATTGGGCCTGCGGCAAGTTCCCCGCCTTCACCGCGCGCGATGGCCGTGGCCGCAGCTACCTGTCGCGAGCCGGAGAGCTGGCGTTTACCCTGCGCGCCCGCGATCTGGGCCTCTTTACCATGGGGATGACCTTGTCGCCCTTTGCCGCCTTTTTGGCCCTGCAAGGGTTAGAGACCCTCAGCTTGCGCATGCAGCGCTCCTGCGACACCGCCCTGGCACTGGCGCGCTGGCTTAATCAGCACCCGGCCGTTAAGCGCATCCTCTATCCTGGCTTACCCTCCCATCCATCCCACGCCGTGGCACAGCGCACCCTGCGGCATGGCTTTGGTGCCGTGCTGAGCTTTGAAACACACGACGCCGCAGCAGCGCAGCGCCTGGTAGAGCGGCTGCGGCTGATCTCGCACCTGGCCAATATCGGCGACGCCAAGAGCGTAGTAATTCTTCCCTGGAGCACCACCCATGCCAGCCTCAGCGACCCGGCTAAGCTCGCCGCCGGTGTCACGCCTGAACTAGTCCGCCTCAGCGTCGGGCTGGAGTCGCTCCGCGACCTGCAAGCCGACCTGGCGCAAGCCCTAGCCCTATGATGCGCCGCACCTTGACTCACGAGACCTGGGGCGACCACGCCGCGCTGCTGGCCCGCAGCCAGGCCGACCCGCGCGGCAGCGTTGGGCCGGTCAGCACCCAGGTGATCGATGTCGCTACCCCGCGCGACCCCTTGTTGTTGCAGTACGGCGGGGTGCTTAAGCACGTGGCGGTGGCCTTTGAAATCTACGGCGAACTCAATGCCGACGGTGATAACGCGATCCTGGTCTGCCACGCTCTGACCGGTTCGGCGCACGCCGCCGGGGTGCATAGCCGCGGCGAGCTGCCCGGCTGGTGGGATCCGCTGATCGGGCCGGGCAAGGCGCTGGATACCAATCGCTACGCAGTCATTTGCAGCAATGTGCTGGGCGGCTGCTACGGCACCACCGGGCCGACCAGCCTCAACCCCGACACCGGCAAGCCTTACCGCCTAACGTTTCCGCGCTTTACCATCCGCGACATGGTCGAAGTGCAGCGCCGCCTCATCGACCACTTGGGTGTGAGCACGCTCAAAGCGGTAATCGGCGGCAGCATGGGCGGGATGCAGGTGCTGGAGTGGGCGGTCAGGTGCCCAGATAGGCTGCGCAGCATCGTCCCGATCGCCATCGGGGCCAGACACTCGGCCTGGGCCATCGGCCTTAATGAGGTGGCGCGCCGCGCCATTACCAGCGACCCGGCCTGGTGGCAGGGGGAGTATCCCCTGGCCGAGCAGCCTGAGGTGGGTCTGGGGCTGGCTCGAGCCATCGCCATGCTCTCGTATCGCTCGATGACCTCGCTAGAGGCCAAGTTTGGCCGCGAGCGCGTCAGCGCCTCGCGCGACCTGCTCAGCGCCAGCTTCGAGATCGAGTCGTATCTAAGTTACCAGGGCGTTAAGCTGGTACGGCGCTTTGATGCGAATACCTACCTCTACCTGACCCGCGCCATGGACGACTACGACCTGGCCGAGGGGCGCGGCAAGCTCAGCGCGGTGCTGCGGGGCGTTATGGTGCCGGCATTGGTGATGGGGATTCACTCCGACGTGCTCTATCCCGAGCACGAGCAGAAGCAGCTGTTAGAGCTGTTGCCTAAGGCCCGCTACGCGGCGATTAACTCACCCCACGGGCATGACGCCTTCTTAATCGAGTTTCCGCAGGTAGCGGTGCAGGTGCGAAACTTTTTAGAGAGCGTGGTTTAAACAGGGAGAGAGCGACGCCGGGAGGATCTACTGGCAACGGCCATGAATGACGAAAGGTTGTAGGGCAATCCTTGTGATTGCCCGATCAAGAGGGCGAACTTCAGCGAAGCGCCGGCCCGAACGAAGTGAGGCCCGAGGAGCTGCTGAGCGAGCTTGGCTTCGGCGTAGGCAGCCTGGCCGAGGCTCAGCGGTCTGGGCGCTGATGGCCGTCTTGCTCGATACCGGCGTGCTTTATGCCTACTACGATCGCCGCGACGCCTGGCATACAGCGGCTATTGCCACTACCGACCGCCGCCACTTCGGTGCCGTAACTGCCAAACTGCCGCTTAGTTTGCTGCCTTAACCGAACCGCCCGTGGTAGTTTAAACCCCTGCTTCGTGCCGGTGCTGCGCGTCGCCCGGCTCGAGCTTGCCGCCGACTAGGTGCGACCCGGCCATCAACAGGCCCACCGTTTCGGCGGTAGCCTCGGCCTGCGCTAGCTCGCCCATCACCGCGCCTTCGTAGAGCACGATAATCCGATCCGAGAGGCTTAAGACCTCGTTTAGGTCGGCGGAGACCAGCAGCACCGCTAGCCCCATGTCGCGCGCCTTGACGATCTGCTGATGGATAAACTCAATAGCGCCGATATCGACCCCGCGGGTGGGCTGCGCGGCGATGAGAATACCGGGATTGCGCTCGAGCTCGCGTGCCACGATCAGCTTCTGAGCGTTACCGCCCGAATAGCTGGCCGCCGACAGGGTAATCGACTGAGGCCGCACATCGTACTCCTTGACCAGGCGGCTGGCATGAGCTGAGATCTGCCCCTCGTCCAAAAAGCCAAGGCGTGTGCTGTAAGGAGGCCGGTAATGGTCGCCCAGGATGGTGTTCATGGCCGTGCTATAGCTGGCGACTAAGCCGCGCAGATGGCGGTCCTCAGGGATGTGGCTGACCCCCGCCTCGCGCACGGCGCGGGCGCCTGAGAAGGTCATATCTTGACCGTTAATTAGAATGCTGCCCTGATCGATCTTGCGCAGCCCCGTGATGCTTTCGACCAGTTCGGTCTGGCCGTTCCCCTCGACCCCGGCTATCCCCAGGATCTCGCCGGCGCGGACCTGGAACGACACGTTGTTAACCACCGGCTTGTGCTTGAGGGGGTTGATGACCGTCACATCGCGCAGCTCGAGCCGCGCCTCGCCGGGTTGGGCCGGGGCCTTTTGCACCCGCATGATCACCTCGCGCCCGACCATCATGTTAGCCAGCTGGCGCTGATCGGTCTCCTCACGCCTGATGGTGCCGATCATCTTACCGTCGCGCATCACACTCATCCGGTCGCAGATCTCCATCACCTCGTCAAGCTTATGGCTGATAAAGACAACCGCGTTGCCCTGGGCCGCGAACTCGCGCAGGAAGCCAAACAGCCCGCGCGTCTCTTGCGGGGTGAGCACCGCTGTCGGTTCGTCCATGATCAGGATGCGGGCGTCGCGGTAGAGCGTCTTGAGGATTTCGACCTGCTGCTGCAACCCCACCGATAGGTCTTCGATCTTGCTGTCGGGGTTGAGGTCGAAGCCGAAGCGCTGGATGAGCTCTCTGGTCTTAGCCTTGGCCGCGCGGTAGTCGATGCTAGGGCCAAGCCGAGGCTCGGCGCCGAGCACTAGATTTTCGGTCACCGTCAGCGGCTCGACCAGCATGAAGTGCTGATGCACCATGCCGATGCCGAGGTCGATGGCGTCCTTGGCGGTCTTGATAGTGACCGGCTGGCCAGCGATTTCGACCTCCCCCTGGTCGGGCTGGTAGAGGCCGTAGAGGATCTTCATTAAGGTCGACTTGCCCGCACCGTTCTCGCCGATTAGCGCATGGACCTCGCCCCAATTAACCTCGAAGGTGACGTGATCGTTGGCCAGCACTAGCGGGAAGCGCTTGACGATGTTGCGCAGCGTCACCGCAGGACGGGAAGTTAGGCTCATGAGCGCTAGTATAGCGCGTGGGCCAAGGCTCTTCACCAGGGGTGCGCCAGCCAACGCGCCAGCTCGGCGGGCCGCAGGATGCGAAAGGGCACCTCCAAACCGAGGCCGAGCAAGTCGGTGCCTAAGGAAAAATGCCGATCGGCTAAGGGCTTGATATACCCACCACATCTTGCTGCCGTAGCACTGTGCTATACTTGACCTAGCCGTAAGGCGTGCGTAGCGCCTGGGGCCTGCCCAGAGTGGAACGAGGGGGCGACCTGGTTTCGACGGGGTTCGCCGAGGATGCGGTAGCGCGTAGAGGGTGCCGTTGGCCTCTTAAAAAAACGGCAACGCCAATAACTGGCAAGAACTACGCACCACTCGCTGCTTAAGCCAGCGACGTCACTTAACAGCCCCGCTCGTGGCTTGTTAAGCTGACGCAACAAAACGAGCTAGCCGCATGCAGTAGCGTCGGCCTGCGGCGAAGTTAAAGGCGCTTAGGTGACGCGCAGAAGCC
>JAGXSJ010000150.1 GCA_018333895.1 Truepera sp. | reverse complement strand
TTGGAGGTGTCCCCGATGCCAAAAGCTCCCTGACCGGAGTCCTTGACGCCACCAAACGGCAGGTGACCTTCACTGGAGGTACCGTGATTGACGTGCACCATCCCTGTCCTGGAGCGAGTGATGAAGGCGTGTGCGAGATCCATCTCATCGGTAAAGATCGCAGCGGTGAGGCCGTAACGTGTCTCGTTGTTGACCCGAACCGCTTCCTCGAACGACTCCACGGGGATCACGACCAGAACCGGACCGAAGATCTCCTCCGTGGCGAGGGGCGTGCCGGGCTCGACGTCCGTGATAATGGTAGGGGCGTAGTAGAAGCCGTCACCGAAGTCGGTGCCCTCGAGCCGGTGCCCTCCGGTCAGAATCCGGACTGCACCTTCCCCTTTTGCGTCCTCGACGTACTTGCTGATCACATCAAGTTGATCCCTGTTGACGACGGGACCCATGGTGGTTTCTTCCTTCATCCCGTACCCCACCACAAGCTTCTCGGCCTCCCGAACCAGAGCCGCCTCCAGCGCCTCCTGTTCTTCCTTGAGCACGATCACGCGGCTGACCGCGGTGCAGCGCTGCCCTGACGCGGTGAAGGCCGCGACTGTGATTTCACGGGCGGCACGTTCGATATCACGATACGAGGCGACAACGGCCGCATTCTTGCCGCCCATCTCGAGCTGGACCCGAGCGTTACGCGCTGCTGCAACAGTACCGAT
Organism: Truepera sp.; assembly: GCA_018333895.1. Taxonomy (GTDB): domain Bacteria; phylum Deinococcota; class Deinococci; order Deinococcales; family Trueperaceae; genus JAGXSJ01. Next base: position 2,328 of record JAGXSJ010000150.1, on the reverse strand, counting down.
ATGGATGCCGACATCCGTAGAGCCCGTAAAGGTGATCCCTGCAATGTCACGGTGTTTGATGAGCACCTCACCCACTTCGCGTCCGGTGCCGATCAGGAGGTTGAAGACGCCAGGAGGTACACCCACCTCGTCAAGCATCTGGGCGATAAGGACCGATGGCCCCGGCACCGGCAGGGCCGGCTTGAGAACCACGGTGCAGCCGCAAATCAGCGCGGGGATAACCTTACGGAGCGGCGTAAGGATGGGAAAATTCCAGGGGGTAATCGCCGCAACCGGCCCGATCGGTTGGCGGATCGTGTAGGCATCGGTGAGTGGCCTCGTACTGGGAAAGGTACGGTCACCGATGCGCAAGGCCTCCCCGGCCCAGAAACGCACCTCGTCTACCGCGCGGGCTGCTTCCGAGCGTGATTCACGCAAAGGCTTACCCATCTCCCTAGTGGTGAGCTCAGCAGGTTCCTGGATTCGGGAACGCCACAGGTCGATAAAGCCGTACACGTACTTCATGCGTTCCGCGGCGGAAGTTTGCGACCAGGAAGGGAATGCCTCTTGGGCGGCCTGCACAGCGCGCTCAGCATCCTGCGCGGTAGCTAGTTTGTAGCGCGCCACCGTGCAATCCGGTTTGCCAGGATCAATAGTCCCATAATCCTTGGCTTGCTGTTCAGCGCGCCATTGGCCAGCGATGTAACTCGACCATACCTGATGCTTTATCTGATGCTTTACTTCCGGCATATGCAGCTCCTCTCAGTCTGGATGCGCCTTAAGGGCACTTTACGGCCTCCGCGAGCGTAGAAATAGTTCTAGCCTCGTATCTCAGTTCGGAACAAGAGCGGTGGGAACACAGCGAGTGAAGAACGGCAGGCGTCCCCGCCGTCCGATTCCACTGGAGATGCTCTTGAAACACCTAGAGCTCCTAAGTTCACCTGCCGACCAGGAGTTGGGCAGGCCATAGCACGATTGCTGGGAACATGGCTACGATGATGAGCATGAGGATGGCGGTGGCGTAGAAGGGCAGGGTGGCTTTGGCGACCGTCTCAATCCTTAACTGTGCCACGAGCGAGGCCGCAAACAGACAGACCCCGACTGGTGGCGTTGTTAGGCCGATTGACAAAGCGTAGACAAAGAACACAACGAAGTGTATCGGGTCGATGCCGACACCGATGACTGTAGGCATCAGGACAGGAATGAGAATGAAGATCGCAGCAATTATGTCCATGAACATGCCTACGATGAGGAGCACAGCCCCTATAAGCAGGAGGATCACCAGCGGGTCGGTTGAAATGGTGAGTAGCAGACTGCCGACCCGTGCAGGCAGCCCGTCAACTGCGAAGATAAAGGTCGCTGCCGCTGCCGTCATAGCGACAAATAAGACGGTGCCGGTCGTAATCCCCGTCCGAATCAGGATTGCGGGAAGTTCCCGCCAGCGCAACCGCCGATATAATAAGGCGCCCACTAGCCCGAGGTAGATCACCGCGAGGCCGGCGGCCTCAGTGGGGGTCACGAAACCGCCGAAGATCCCCCCCAGGATAATAACGGGGGCGCCCAATGCCGGAATTGCCCTGATAATGGTAATGAGGGCCTGGCGAAATGGGACGCGATCGGTTTTACCGTAACCGTAACGAGCAGAAATAAGGTAGTTGGCAAGCATGAAAGAAGCTCCGATAGCCAGGGCCGGTCCGATACCGCCCGCCAGGGCAGCACCCACCGATTGGCCAGCGGTGCTCGCAGCGATGATCATCAAAATGCTCGGCGGCATGATGGAGGAAAAGATGGCGGTGATCAAAGTCAAGGCGGCAGCATAAGGTCGAGGATAGCCGCGGGCAGTCATCGCCGCGATTTGCAGTTGGCCGAGAGAGGTGACGTCTGCCACGGAGGAACCCGATATTGCCCCAAAGAGCTGACTCCCCAAAATGTTGACATGGCCGAGGCCACCGCGCCAGCGACCCACCACAGCACTGGCGGCGTTGAAGATTCGCTCAGCGATCCCGGCTCGCTCGGCTACACCACCCGCAAGGATGAACAAGGGAACGGCAACCAACAAGAAGTTATTCATGGAGCTGAACATCCGTTGCGAAAGAATCGATAGGGGGAAGTCAAATAGTATCAGGGTGCCAAGGACGGCTATGCCGAGCGATACAGCCAGAGGTACTCCGAACACACTCAATGCCAAGAATATCGCTATGAGCGTTAGGCTCATTCTTGCAGACCGCCTTCCTTAATCTTCTCGCGCAGCGCTGGATCACGGTACACGGACTCGAAGTGCGCCAGGATGGCGAGGGCCGCACTGAGCGCCACCGCGAGGCTTACCAGATACATCCCGACACCTAATGC
>JAGXSJ010000149.1 GCA_018333895.1 Truepera sp. | reverse complement strand
CACCTCAAAGATGTCTGGTGGGGCCACGGCGACGGCACGGTAGGCGTCTTCGGCGGGCACGTGAGCTTCGGCGACCACCGGCGCTACTGGGACTTTCGCAGCGTGGGCCGGGGCGATATCGACTTCGAAGCCATCATCGTGGCCTTAAACGACATCGGCTATCAGGGCCCCTTAAGCATCGAGTGGGAGGACAGCCGCATGGACCGCGTACACGGCGCCACCGAGTCGGCGGCCTTTACTCGGCAGCTAGACTTTGCGCCCGCCGCCAGAGCGTTCGATGCGGCGTTTGAGAAAAAGTAGGGGCTATCAGTCTTTCAGGCTAGCAGTCTTTCAGCCGGTGGTATTTGCTGAGAGCCTGGTCAGCGCTTCGCGAAATCACTCGGGCGAAGCCTTGCACCCCGAAGGGCGGGTCGAGGCAAAGCCGTACCAAGATGAAACCAGGGTCAAGATGAAACCTAGGGTGAACACAAGGTTCACCCCTACTCGTATACTTGACTACTCGAATACTCGAATACTGACTTACACGGGAGCTTTTATGGTCGCAGGCAAAGACACCATCGTCAAAAGCAGACTCAAGATGGGCATGGTCGGCGGCGGGCAAGGCGCCTTTATCGGCGCAGTGCATCGCAAGGCGGCCGCCTTGGACGGCGAGATCGAGTTCGTCGCCGGAGCGCTCTCCAGCACGCCCGACAAGGCCAGAGCCTCGGGGCGCGAGCTAGGGCTGGCCGAAGCGCGCAATTACGGCTCCTGGGAAGAGCTGCTACAGCGCGAGTCGGCGCTGCCCGAAGGCGAGCGGATCGACTTCGTTACCATCGTCACCCCCAATCACGTTCACTTCCCAGTCGCCAAAGCCTTTGCCGAGGCCAGTTTTAACGTGGTCTGCGACAAGCCCTTGGTCCATACCACGGCCCAGGCGCGCGAGCTGATTGAGACCGTCAAGCGTACCGGCGTAGTCTTTGCAGTGACCTACAACTACACCGGTTATCCGCTGGTCAAGCAGGCGCGGCACATGGTGAGAGAGGGGCAGCTCGGCCAGCTCCGCAAGGTGATCGTGGAGTACAACCAGGGCTGGCTGGCCAGTAAGCTCGAAGAGACCGGCCAGAAGCAGGCCGCGTGGCGCACTGACCCGGCCCGCTCGGGAGTAGCCGGCGCAGTGGGCGACATCGGCTCGCACGCCGAGAACTTAGTCGCTACCATTACCGGTTTAGAGCTAGAGGCCATCTGCGCCGACCTGACTACCTTCGTGCCGGGCCGCCAGCTTGACGACGACGCCAACCTGCTGTTGCGCTTTACGGGCGGCGCCAAGGGGATTCTGACCTGCTCGCAGATAGAGGTCGGCGAGGAGAACGATCTGCGCATCCGCATCTACGGCGAAAGGGGCAGCCTGACTTGGCACCAGGAAGAGCCTAATGCGCTGGTCTACAAGCCCTTAGACGGCCCTATCCAGGTTTTGACGCGCGGACAGGGCTACCTGTGCGAGGCCGCTCAGCGCGCTACTCGCCTCCCCACCGGCCACCCCGAAGCCTTTATTGAGGCGTTTGCCAACGTCTACTTAGGGGCCGCGGCAGCGATGCGCGCCCGGCGTGACGGCCGCGAGCCCGACCCCCTGGCTGACTATCCGACAGTAATCGACGGCGCCAGAGGTATGCACTTTATTGAAACCACGGTTAAGAGTGCAGGTAGCAGTCAGAAGTGGACCGACGCCCGCTGGCAACCTTGAGCGACACTCCAGGCCGGGGAACTTGACATTCAAGGCGATGAGGAGTACGGTATTGGTTAGATAGTCGATCCAATGGCGGCATGAGCCTGTTATCTACCTCTGGCCCCGCTTATGCCACCGAGTGAAGCGGTGATAATTGGAGGTGAGAGCCCTGATAAGCATAGGAATCGCCCATTAACGTCTCTTCACGAAGAAAGGCTATTAGTCTCTCAGCTCTTTTAAGCGGATAGCCTGAGCGGCTTAGGGGCTTTGTCCCTTGTTGACTACTTGACTACTGACTTTCGGAGGCGAATATGGCAAAACAAGGTAGCTGCTTGCTTATCTTGGCGCTCTTAGCGCTCACGACCGCGGCAGCCCAGGAGACGCTGCGGGGGGTGGCGCCCCAGGGCTTTCTGATCGGCACCGCGGTCGCCGGGGGTGGGCACCACGGCGTGCGTGACCCCTTCCGCCAGGACGAGCTGTACCGCCAGGTGCTGGCAGCAGAGTTCAACTCGGTGACCCTCGAGAACTGGCTGAAGTGGGAAGAGGTTCACCCCGTTCGGGGAGAGTTCGACTTCGGGCCAGTAGACGAGGTGCTAGCCTTTGCCCGCGAGCACAGGCAGGCCGTGCGCGGACACACGCTCGTCTGGCACAACCAGAACCCTACCTGGCTCACTGAGGGGACCTTCACCCCGGACGAGCTGCGCACCATCCTGCGGGAGCACATCCACACCGTAGTCGGCCGCTATCGGGGCCAGATCGACCGTTGGGACGTGGTTAACGAGGTGATCGATGATGGCGGGGAGCTGCGCGACACCATCTGGCTGCGCCACCTCGGCCCCGGCTACATCGCCGACGCCTTCCGCTGGGCGCACGAGGCTGACCCAGACGCCAAGCTGTTCCTGAACGACTACAACGTGGAGGGCATCAACCGCAAGAGCGACGCTTATTACGAGCTTGTCCAGGAGCTGCTGGCTGACGGTGTACCGGTACACGGCTTCGCGGCCCAGGGGCACCTAGCCATCCAGTACCCCTTCCCCGGCGGGGTCCGGGAGAACTTGCAGCGATTCTCTGACCTCGGACTGGCCACGGCGTTTACTGAGGTGAGCGTGCGCATGGTGCTGCCCCCCGACGGGGTACCGACCGAGGCACAACTTGAGCGGCAGGCTGACTTTTACCGCCGGCTGCTGCAAGCCTGCCTGAGCGTGGATAGTTGCCGGGAGTTCACGGTCTGGGGCTTTAATGACGAGCACTCCTGGGTGATGACGTTCTTCCCCGGCCAGGGCGCGCCGAGCATCATGCGGGGGGACTACTCCCGCAAACCGGCCTACTATGCTCTGCTGTCCACGCTGGCGGAGGGCCGCTTAACCCCTCAGGGGGCCGCCGGGCTACCAGAGCCTAAACCAGAGCCTAAGTCGACCGGCGCGGTGCGGGGGACGCCGGTAATCGATGGCGTTAAGGACCCCATCTGGCTCACTGCCAATGAGATTGAAACCAACACCTGGTTTATCGGAACCGAAGGCGCAACCGCTCGCGTTAGAACCATGTGGGACGATGATAGGCTCTATGTCTGGGCCCACATAACCGACGGCCATTTAAGTAAAGTGAACGCCAACCCTTGGGAGCAGGACTCGTTTGAGATCTTTGTTGACCAGAACCATGCCAGGACCGATTTCTACCAGCCTGATGACGGTCAGTTCAGGGTCAACTTCGACAATGAGCAAAGCTTCCGGGGCAACGCTTCTAGCGCCAACTTTACGGCAGCCACCCGCCTAGTCGATGGCGGCTATATCGTGGAAGCGGCCATTACGCTGGACCATATCAGGCCCGAGGCCGGGCTCATGCTTGGCTTCGACGTCCAGGTCAATGACGATAACGGCGCCGGTTTCAGGACGGGCAAGGTCACCTGGCACGATCCTACCGGTGCTTCGTGGACTAGCACGGCCAATTTAGGGGTGCTCAGGCTGCTACCCTAAGCACCATCAGGGGTGCCGTAGCGCATCAAAAATACGCTGAAAGCGAGGACTGTTATGTACACCCCCAAACCCGAACACAAGTTCACCTTCGGCCTCTGGACGGTAGGCAACCCCGGCAGAGACCCCTTTGGCGAACCGACCAGGACCAAGCTAAGCCCCACCTATATCGTGCAAAAGCTCGCTGAGTTAGGAGCTTACGGGGTCAACTTGCACGACAACGACCTGGTGCCGAGCGATGCCGGCGCCAGCGAGCGTGACCGGATCGTTAAAGAGTTTAAGCAGGCCCTTAGTGACTACGGCCTGAAGTTGGTGATGGCGACTACCAACCTGTTCGGCGACCCGGTCTTTAAGGACGGCGCCTTCACCAGCGCTGATGCGCGGGTGCGCGCCTACGCCCTGCACAAGACCATGCATGCCATGGACTTAGGGGCGGAGCTAGGCGCCGAGTTCTACGTCTTCTGGGGCGGACGCGAGGGGGCCGAGGTCGATGCCGGGATGAATACGTTAGACGGCCTGGCCCGCCTGCGCGAAGCCCTGAACTTCCTGTGCGAATACAACCGCGACCAGGGGTATAATTTTAAGTTTGCGCTCGAGCCCAAGCCCAACGAACCCCGAGGCGATATCTACCTGCCGGTAGTCGGCGCCATGCTCGGCTTTATCGCCACCCTGGATCACCCGGAGATGGTGGGCTTAAACCCCGAGTTCGCCCATGAGACCATGGCCGGGCTGAACTTTGTGCATGCCGTAGCACAGGCTATTGACGCCGGGAAGCTATTCCATATCGACCTCAATGATCAAAAGATAGGCCGCTTCGATCAGGACTTAAGATTTGGTGCTGAAAACCTCAAAAGCGCCTTCTTCTTAGTCAAGCTACTTGAGGACTCGGGCTACGCTGGGCCGCGCCACTTCGACGCCCACGCCTTGCGCACCGAGGACGAAGCCGGGGTGTGGGAGTTTGCCAAGGGCTGCATGCGCACTTACCTGATCCTCAAGGAGAAGGCTGCCCGGTTTAACGCCGACCCCGAGATTCAGGCGCTGCTGGCGGCTTATAAGGTGCGCGACATAGCGCTAGAAACGCTCTCCAAGGGCTACACCCGCGACAAAGCCGCTGCGCTCAAGGCTCATCTATTCGACCTGCCAGCGCTGCGCCGCCGCGGACCGGGCTTGGAGCGCCTCGACCAACTGACCGTCGAGCTGCTCTTAGGGGTGCGCTAGTGCTGGCGCTCGGGCTCGACCTCGGCACTACCGGCGTGCGCGTGGTGGCGGTAGATGCCCAGGGCACGCTGCTAGCCGAGGTCACCCACAGCTATCCGCTTTACACCCCGCAGCCCGGCTGGACTGAGCAGCGCCCCGAGGACTGGGCGGCGGCCAGCCTGGCGGCGCTGCGCGAAATCGCCATGGGGCTTGAAGGTCACGAGATCGTCGCCATCGGGCTGTCGGGGCAGATGCACGGCATGGTGGCACTAGATTATCGCGGCCAACCCATCCGCCCGGCCATCCTCTGGAACGACCAGCGCACCGGCCCAGCGGTAGCCGAGATCGAGACGGCCATCCCCCGGCGCGAGCTGATTGCCCGCACCGGCAACCCGGCCATTACCGGCTTTCATCTGCCCAAACTGCTCTGGCTGCGCCAGGCTGAGCCGGAGGCTTACTCCCGCACCCGCCATTCACTGTTGCCCAAGGACTACTTGGGCTACGTGCTGACCGGCGCCATGGCCGCCGAACCGACCGACGCCTCCGGAGCCAACTGCTTCAATCTGGCCCAAAAAGCTTGGGATAAGGAGGTGCTAAGCGCAGTTGGCGTCGATCCGGCGCTGTTCCCAGAGATCATCCCCTCACACGGCGTAACCGGCTTGCTCACCGCTGACGCCGCCGCTGCTACCGGGCTACCCCAGGGCCTGCCAGTAGTGGCCGGCGCGGGTGACAACGCCGCCGCCGCTACCGGCCTGGGGCTCAGCAGCCGCCAGTTGGCCATCGGCAGCGTCAGCCTGGGGACCAGTGGGGTGATCTTCGCGCCGCTGCAACAGCCTACCCCCGATCCCGAAGGCCGCGTCCACCTGTTTTGCCACGCCGACGGCGGCTACCACCTGCTGGGGGTGACGCTAGCAGCAGCAGGGAGCCTCCAGTGGTACCGCGATACTTTGGCGCCCGGCCAAAGTTTTGACGAGCTGCTGGGGTTGGCGGCGCAGAGCCCGCCCGGGGCCAACGGCGTGACCTTTAAGCCCTATCTGGCGGGCGAGCGCACCCCGCACCTCGACCCTAAGCTGCGCGGCAGCTTCAGCGGCCTCTCGCTGGCTACCACCCAGGCCGATCTGGTGCGGGCCGTGATCGAAGGGGTGGCCTTTAGCCTGCGCGACGCGCTCGATGTCATCAGCAGCCTGACCACGCTCAGCCGCGCGCTAGCTACCGGCGGCGGGGCCAAGTCTGACCTGTGGTTGCAGATTGTTGCCGACGTGCTCGAGCTCCCCTTATCACGCCCAGCGCAAAACCAGGGCGCGGCTTATGGCGCAGCGCTCTTGGCGTTACAAGGCGCCGGGGTGGTGTCAGAAGCCACCATGGTAGCCAACCAAGCTACCGTTGCCACCTTCAGACCGCAACAGTCCGGCTACCGGGAGCCCTTACAGCGCTACCGCACCGCAAGTTAGCTTGCTAGCATTTCGGCACTAGGGAGGCCAGCCCCTACAACCCACACCCTTACTGGCGAAGCCCTCGCTACAGATGGCTGAATCACCCCATGGTGTGATACCCAGCAGGCCCACTCTTGTTACAATACCCCTATGACCAGGAGACTCGAGCGCAATCTGCGGCATCGCTGGTTGGGAGGGGTATGCAGCGGCTTCGCCCGCTTTATTGGGCTGGACATCTTCCCGGTGCGGATGGCGTTCCGCATTCTGTTTATGGCCTTCACGCCGATGCTGTGGTGGGTCTATCTGGCGCTGTGGCTGTTCATGCCGGCCCAGCGCCTCTACGATGATAACGAGGTGGCAATTAAGAGGGTCCCCAAGAGCGTCTACCGCCGTAGTGTCAGGGTCGAAGTGCGGCAACTCGACTTTGGCGATGTACTGGAGATGGCCCGCGGCAAGGTCTCAGAGCGGGTCTTTGAGAAGATCAGCCACATCGATAGCAACGTGCGCGCCCTGCTCCCCTCGCTGACCTGGTGGCGCACGCTGACCCAGCCTGAGCTAGCTACCATCAAACGCGCCGCCCTGGAGTACTTCCCTCAGACTTTGCAGCAGTACCTCAACCTGCCGCGCGGCTACGCCGAGACGTACAGCCTGGCTAACGGCCTAACCCCTGAGGAAAAACTGTTGTCCGAGCTGCGGGTGCTCGAGAACGCCCTCAACAAGGCTTTGGAGAGCGTCTATGCCAAGCACAAGGTGAGCGTGCCCGAGGACCTTAAGCGGCTTAACGAGCGCTTTAGCGAGGCGCGCAACCCCAGCGACGAGGTCAAGGAGACTCTGGACAACCTGGTGCGCCGCAGCCAGGGCCGAGTTCCGGACGACGTGCTGGAAAAAATCACCAGCATCCGCGCCGCCATCGTCTCGGTGCTGCCGCAGCTGCAGGCCCTGCCGGGCGGGCTCACCCACGAGGCTTACAACCTTCGCCAGACCGCGCTAGAGTACCTCCCCGACGCGCTGGGAAAATACCTCAACCTTCCCGCAAGTTTCGCTGAGCAGTACCGGCTATCCAACGGCAAGACCGCCAAGGAGACACTCCTAGAGCAGCTTTCACTGCTCGAAGAGACCGTCAAGAAGATGGTCGGCGACGTCTATCAGGACGATACCGACGCGCTGTTAATCCACGGACGCTTCCTTAAGGACAAGTTCGCCACACAGCGCTTTGCGCTCCCGGCCGGTGGCGAGGAGCTGCGGGTCAAGCTGCCTGACCTAACGGCAACAGAGACGGTTAAGGTCAAGCGCTAACGCTGCTATTTCTCATAAATAAATACGGTATGCTTTTTTAGGCAAGACAAATAAAGGAGGTCTTGGCTATGACAGTGAAAGTTCATTGGAGCACCCGTCTTAAGCAGCTCCTCGGTGGGCTAGCCCTCCTCGGCGTCGCCTTTTTGATCGGCCTTTACTGGGTAGCACCTAACCTTGCCAGGGCTGCTGACAGTTATCTGCCGCACATGATCACCGAGCTACCGGCCGGCGCTATCCGGCTGACCAACCCAGACGGCAGTATAGCGCTGTTACCGGTGCGCCTGGCCGGAACCGCCGAGGCTCGCCGCTTCGGATTGCGTGACGCGGGGCCTATGGCGCTCAGCACCCTCTTCTTGCTGCACACCCACCCGCGCGAAGTCACCCGACACACCTACCCGATGCAAGGCATTCGAGCGCCCTTGGAGCTGGCCGTGATCGATCCCGCCGGCACGGTCGTGGAGGTTAGGCGAGTTGAGCCGGGCACGCCCTCCGTAGCCATCACGGTGCGCCACCGCTGGGTGTTAGCGGCCAAGGCGGGTTTATTTGCACACTACGGGATCGCCGTAGAGTCCGCTCTTGACGTAGAGGACATCATCATCATCACCAAGGCGGTGGCCGCCGGTAGTTAGTGCCTGACGGCGGTTTTCACAAATACTGAGTCGGCTAAGCGCCGGTATCATCTCTGCAAAGACGCCCTGGACAACGATTCGTAGTCCTGCGAGCACCCGCAGGATCAAACCAGATGATACCTGCTATGAGTTCTAGTGCCGGGGTTAAAGCCCCGGCTTTTTTGTGGGCGGTGCTAGGCAAACGACACCGTCCGCGTCGGCTCGATAATCAGCGCGGCGTAGATCTCCCCCATCCGCTCCGGCGGATAGGGCATGTCGTGCTTAAGCCACCAGTCGATCAGCGCCAGAAACGAGGCGATGATATGGTTGGCGGCGATCTCAAGCGGTACCGGGCTATTGGGGCGCTCGCGGTAGGTGTCTAGCACCCCTTGTACGCCGATTTCGTGAACGCGCCGCAAGAGGTCGCTCGAGCCCCGGCTAGCAAGCAGCACCCGGTAGAGGGCGCTGTTCTGCTGGGCGTGGGCGAAAACCAGCCGACCGGTGGTGCGGGGGTCAGTCACGCTGGAGCTAGGCTGCACCAACGCCATTAGCTCTTCCAGCATCGCCCCCTGCACATCACCCAACAGCGCCTCCTTGTCACGGTAGTGGCGGAAGAAGGTGGCGTAGCCGATGCCCGCCCGCTCGGTAATATCGCGGATCGACACCGCCTCGTAGCCCTTCTCCAGCGTGAGCGCAATCAGCGCGTCGGTCACCAGGCGGCGGGTGCGGCGGATGCGGCGGTCGAGTTCGCTCATGATGCCTGATTCTATCGCCTAGTCTCTCTCTGTTAGGCAAAGCACTGTCCGACTTATGATTTATTGTATATCATATTCTCTAGGAACGGCCCCGACAGCAAGATGGCCGCATGTGGTTGCCCTACTTGAACACTTGAATACTTGGATACTCTTCCTGGGAGATGCCGATGTCAACTTCACCCCCTAACGCCAGCCACTCGAAAACTACCCGCTGCCCCGAGCGCGGCAAGCTCGAGGCCGACGCCAACGGCGTCTGGCACGCCTACAGCCACGCCGATGTCAAGGCCCTGTTGCGCCTAGACGGCACCCGGCAGGCCGGCTTCAAGGCCGAGTTAGTTGGCCGGATGCCCCGTGGCATGCGCCTGCCGGTGCTCTATCAAGAAGGGGCAGAGCACCGCACGCAACGCAGTGAAATCGCCAAGTTCTTCACCCCGGCCACCATCAGCAAGAGCTACCGGCCATTCATGGAGCGCCTAGCCGACGCACTAGTTGCCGATTTTAAGCGCACCCGGCAGGCCGATCTGAGCGCTCTTAGCATGACCTTGGCGGTGCAGGTGGCCGCTCAGGTAGTGGGGCTGACCGACAGCCGACTGCCGGGGATGGACCAGCGCATCGACAGCTTTTTCGATCAACCGCGTGACACCGCTACTCGGCTCGAGCGTTCTCTGAAGCTGGTGCTAAATCAGTGGCGGATGGCTAAGTTTTACCTCCTTGATGTCCGGCCCGCCATCGCCGCGCGGCGCAAAGCACCCCGCGAGGACGTGATCTCGCACCTGCTGAGTAAGGGCTATAAGGACCTGGAGATCCTAACCGAGTGCGTTACCTACGGCGCCGCTGGGATGGCTACCACTCGTGAGTTCATCTCGGTGGCGGCCTGGCACCTGCTAGAAGACCCTGAGCTGCGGGCTAACTACCTGGCCGGCGACGAGGCAGCGCGCCACCGGCTGTTGCAAGAGCTGCTCAGGCTCGAGCCGGTAGTCGGACACCTCTATCGCACCGCCGAGCGCGACTTCACGCTCGAGCGCGCTGGCGAACCTGTCACTATCCCGGCTGGGGCGCATATCGATCTGCACATCGCGGCAGCTAACACCGACCCCGAAGCAGTCGGCCCCGAACCGCACTGCATCAGGGCTCGAGCCCTCGCGCAGCCTGCTGCTATGAGCTTTGGCGACGGGCATCACCGCTGCCCTGGGGCCTATATCGCCATTTTTGAGAGCGATATCTTCTTGCAGCGGCTGCTGGCCCTTGACCTTCGCATCGTTAAGCCGCCCACGGTTAGCTTCAGCGACCTTACCCAGGGCTACGAACTGCGTGACTTTATCGTGGCGGTGGTCTAAGATACCCTTTGGTGAAAGAGATTACCAGCCCCAGTAACCCCGAGGTGAAGGCACTCTTAAGCATGCGCGAGCGGCGCGAACGGGAGCGCCAGGGCCGCTTTATCATCGAGGGGACGCGCGAGCTGACAACTGCGCTGACCGCGGGGGTCAAGTTGACGCGGCTATACCGCTGCCCGGCGCTGCTACGGCCCGAGGCGGCGGCGCTGTTTAAGGCCGTCCCGCCCGAAGTAGTGCAAATCGAGGTAGCGCCAGCGGTCTTTGCCAAGATCAGCTACCGTGATAACCCCGATGGCCTATTGGCAGTCGCGGAGCGCCGAGCGAGCGCTCTTAGCACCCTGCAACTGCCTAGTAACGCATTGGTACTGGTACTAGACGGGCTAGAAAAGCCCGGCAACCTGGGGGCCATTATCCGCACCGCCGACGGCGCCGGTCTTGACGCGGTGCTCTTAAGCGGCAGCGGCACCGACCTAGAAAATCCCAACGTAATCCGCGCCAGCCTGGGCACGGTCTTCAGCCGTCCGGTCATCGAGGCCGATAGCACCGCGCTGCTCGCTTGGCTGCGCGCCCAGGGCTTTCGCCTGATAGCCGCCACGCCACACGCCGGCGCCAGCTATTGGGACGCCGACTATACCGGTCGAGCCGCCATGGTGCTCGGCGCGGAGCACGCCGGGCTAAGCCCGGCCTGGCTGACCGCAGCCGAGGTGCAGGTCAGCATCCCCATGCGCGGGCTGGCCGACAGCCTCAACGTAGCTACTGCCGGGGCGCTGCTAATCTACGAAGCGCTGCGGCAACGGCGCTAGCTCCGACCACCTAGCAGTCCGCGCACCAGGGCCCTAATATCCTTACCGGTGAGCGGTTTGCTGACTACGGCAGTAGCCCCGGCCGCACTGGCCTTGTATCTCACGGTCGCTTTCGCCTCGCGGCACAACGGTCACAGCGTACCAGGGCGGGTAAGATGGGGCGATGATCCGCCACGCCCTGCTGCAGTTCAAACCGTCCAAGGGAAGGCTTACGGCCACGCTAAAGCGACTGGCCGAGCGCCTGGCCCCGCTCAAAGACCAAGGGATCAAGGTAGTTACACTGCCTGAGACCGCGCTCTCAGGCTACTTTTTGCAAGCTGGAGTGCGCGAGCAGGCGCTCACCGCCGAGCAGGTAGTGACACTGCTGCAAGAGCTGCTGGCCGGTCTTAAGTGGACTGCCCCCATAGACATCTGCCTGGGCTTTTACGAGCGTTACCAGGACGACTTTTTCAACAGCGCCCTGTACGCCGAGTTCAATACTCCTCAGGCCGGTATCCGCCACATCCACCGCAAGCTGTTCTTGCCGACCTACGGCGTCTTTGATGAGGAGCGCTACGTCTCGCGCGGGCAGCGGCTCGATACTTTTGCCACCCGTTTTGGCCGGGCTGGGATGCTGATCTGTGAGGACGCCTGGCACAGCAGCACCGCGGCGGTGCTGGCACTCAAGGAGGCCGAAGTGCTTTACATCCCCATGGCCAGCCCCGCCCGCGACCTGGTGGGCGCCGCCCCCGCCAACGCCCGCCGCTGGCTGGCTACCGCCGAAGGGATCGCCGCCGAGCACGGCATCTTTGTCATTACCACCAGCCTGGTCGGCTTCGAGGGGGGCAAGGGGATGGTGGGCTTTTCGCACGCTGTTAACCCCTACGGTCAGGTGATAGCTCAGGGGCCGCTGTTTGAGGAGGCGGTGGTGCTGGTCGACCTCCATTTGGAGAGCATCCAGGTGGCCCGCTATGAGACCCCGCTCTTGGCTGACCTGCGCGCCAATCTGGCTCCCTTGATCCGCAGCTTCCAGGAGGCGCTGTGAGTGTACCGATTATTCGGGCCAACGGTCGCCCGCAACAGTTACTTGAGCTCAACCTTGAGATGCTCACCGATTTTCTGGTAACTTTCCTGCGCGACGAGGTGGGTCGCAAGGGCTTTGCCAAGGTGCTGGTAGCCCTTTCCGGTGGGGTCGACTCGGCGGTGACCTGCTACTTAGCCGCCAAAGCCTTGGGGCCACAGCAGGTCTATGCCATTAGGCTGCCTTATCAAAGCTCGAGCCCCGACTCGCTCATGCACGCCCGGCTGGTCATCGAGGCGCTCGGCATCCACAGCCAGACTATCGACATTACCGGCGCGGTGGACGGTTATGCCAAGCAAGTCGCCGAGATGACCCCGCACCGCAAGGGGAACTTAATGAGCCGGGTCAGGATGATGATCGGCTTTGATCAGTCGCTGGCCCTTAACGCCCTCCCGCTCGGCACCGGCAACAAGACCGAGCGGATGTTCGGCTACTACACCTGGCACGGTGACGACGCGCCGCCGGTCAACCCCCTGGGCGACCTGTTCAAGACCCAGGTCTGGGCCCTGGCCAAGCACCTGGGCGTACCGGAGGTGATCATCGGCAAGCCGCCCAGCGCCGACCTGATCCCCGGCCAGTCCGACGAAAGCGACTTAGGCATCAGCTACGAGCGCGGCGACACCATTCTGGCCCACCTGATGGCCGGCTACGAGGAGGCCTATTTGCTAAAGCTGGGCTTTAGCGAAAGCGAGCTGGCGCTGGTCAAGGGGCTAGTGGCCAAAACCCACTGGAAGCGCAAGCCGCCCATTAGCGCCGTGATCTCCAGCACCGCCATCGACGAGTTCTACCTGCGGCCGGCGGACTACTGAGGAACTCATGATCTATTCACCCCCGAGGATGAAAAGGCGCTTAGCCTTTCAGCTGGTCAGGCTATCAGCAAAACCACTGGCTGACAAACTGAGAGCCTGAAAGACTGCCAGGCTCAAGGGTTTAGCCCCTACTTGAATACTCGAATACTTGAGTTCTGACTACTTGACTTTTGAGGAGGCATCATGGAAGGTATTCGCGAAGCTGCGCAGGCCATAGCAGCCGAGACCGTAGCGCTCCGGCGCGACTTTCATCAGCACCCCGAGCTGGCTTTTCAGGAGGTGCGCACCAGCGGCATCGTGGCCGACTACCTGCGGGCCTTGGGGCTGCCGGTGCGGACAGGCTTGGGCCAGACCGGCGTGGTGGCAGTGCTAGCAGGTGCTAAGCCGGGCCGCACCGTGCTGGCTCGAGCCGATATGGACGCGCTCCCGGTGCATGAAGAGCGCGATGTCCCGTACCGCTCACTCAGCGACGGCAAGATGCACGCCTGCGGCCACGACGGCCATACCGCCGTGTTGCTGTCAGTAGCCAAGCTGCTTACGGCCCAGCGGCAGGCGCTAGCCGGGACGGTGGTCTTCATCTTTCAACCGGCTGAGGAGATCGTAGGCGGCGCCGAGGCCATGCTCAAAGACGGTGCGCTTGAAGGATTTAAGCCGGACGCCGCCATCGGCCTACACCTCAGCAGCGACCACCCTACCGGCACGGTCGCAGTGCGGCCCGGACCAGCCATGGCCGCTACCGACTCATACCGCATCACCGTAGCGGGCAAAGGCGGCCACGCCGCGCTGCCGCACCAGGCTATCGACCCGATCGCCATCAGCGCCCAGCTAGTGGTCGGCCTACAACAGCTCGTCGCCCGCGAAACCGACCCTGCCGACCAGGCGGTCATCAGCATTACCGCCATCCACGGCGGCACCGCTTATAACATCATCCCCGAACTGGTCGAGCTTAAGGGGACGCTGCGCACCTTCAAACCCGAGACGCGCAGCTATCTCCAGTCGCGGCTGAGTGAGACAGTCAGCAGCCTGGCGGCAAGTTTTCGCGGCCAGGCTGAGCTTTTCTGGCGCAGCAGCTCACCGGCGGTAGTTAACGACCCGGCTATGACCGCAAGGCTTAGAGCGGTAGCCGTTGGGGCGCTAGGTCAGGAGCCTATTGAGCACGCGCCGATCATGGGCGGCGACGATATGGCGCTGTGGCTGGCCCAGGCGCCAGGCTGCTACTTCTTTGTCGGAGCGCGCCATGAGGCCGCCGGTATCGACAAGCCCCATCACCACCCGCAGTTCGACCTCGACGAGGCCTCCTTGCCCATAGCGGTCGAGCTGCTGGCCCGCGGCATCCTCGACTACCTGCGATAACCGGGCAGCGCGTCGGTACGATTTTAGTGATTCTAGTAATAGGGTCGGCTGTCCCTCATCCCAGACGCGCCATGCAACGTATACTGGACCATATTCATATGGGCGCCAAGCACTGTGCCTTGGGATGGGAGTGTCCGCATGTCAGCACTTAGGCAACTCGATGAGCTGATCGCCAAACGGTTCTCCAAGCGCCACCAGAGCCTGTTACGCACTCTGGTCGGCCCGCTGTTTGAGAAGGCCAACCCTGAGCTGTTAAACGAATTAGGCGACGACGGGTTGTTGGCTGTCGCCTTGGGCGCCCTCTCCTTCATACAGCGCAAACAGCCCGAGGAGGTCAAAGTTCGAGTTTATGACCCGAGCCTCCAGACCGACGGCTGGGAGGCTTATACGGTGCTCGAGCTGACTCTCAAAGACCGCCCCTTCATAGTCGACTCGGTGCGCGCGGAGTTGCAGCGGCAAGGCTTCGAGCTGCGCCACAGCCTCCATCCGGTCTTCCGGCTGCGGCGGAGCGCCGACGGGGAGCTTATCGCTCTCCTCAAAGGGCGCGGAGTGGCCGAGTCTTATGGACTGTTCTTGCTAACCCGCCAGGACGACGCCGTCAAGTTAGCCAGGCTGGCAGAGGGCGTTAAGCGCGTACTGCACGACGTAGTACAGGCCACTGATGATTATCCGTTGATGCGCGAGCAGACCGGTCAGCTCAGCGAGCGCTTGAGGCAGCTAGCCAAGAGCGTTTCCTGCGGTTTACTCGCAGGACAACAGCGCCAGCGGGCCGGCGATCTGCGCGAATATGCCGCCTTCCTGGACTGGCTGGCGGCTGATAACTTTGTCTTTTTGGGCTACCGCGAGTACGAGCTGCTCGAGCTTGACGGGATGAGGAGCCTATGCGTAGTGCCGGACTCCGGGCTCGGCATCCTGCGCGACACCTCGCGCAGCGCCTACGCCCAACCGGTACCCATAAGCCAACTCCCCGAAGCTTTGCGGGAGCGGGTCACTAGCGGGCCGTTGCTGGTCGTGACCAAAACCAACGCCGAGGCCACCGTCCACCGCCCTATCCGTATGGACTACATCGGCCTCAAGAAGGTCAGTAGCGCCTGGCAGGTGCTGGGCGAGCAGCGCTTTATCGGGCTGTTCACCTCCCAGGCGCTCTCTACCCCGGTGCAAGAGATCCCCATTTTGCGCCGCAAACTCAAGCAGGTGCTGGAGCTGGATAACGCTATCCCCGGCGGGCACGACTATAAGCAGATCATCGCGATTTTTAACTCCATGCCCCGCGAGGAGCTGTTTTGGGTAGAACCCGCCCAGCTCCACCGCGAGGTCCGCTTGATTATGGGGATGGAGCGCGAGCAGGGTCTCAAGCTGACCCTCCGCGACGACCCCCTGGGCCGCGGCCTAGCGGTCATGGTAGTGATGCCCCGCGACCGCTTCAACAGCGCCGTGCGGCGGGCCATCCAGCAGCACCTGCATCACAAGCTACAAGCCAGCCGCGCCGACTACCAGCTGGCTATGGGCGAGGATGAGGCGCAGGTGCGCTTTCACTTCTTCTTCACCACCAACCTTAGGCTGGCCGAGCTTGATGCTGATGCGCTCGAGCGCGAGCTAGCTGAGCTGACCCGCTCCTGGGACGACCACCTGCTCAAGGAGCTGACCCTAGCCAAGGGTGAACGCATCGCCAGAGTGCTCTTCGAGCGCTACCGGGGAGCCTTTCATGAGGCCTATAAGTCCGACCTGCCAGCCAGCGTAGCGCTGCACGATATCGACAACCTTGAGGCGCTAGGGGACGCTGCGCACTTAGTTGACCTGATCGACCCTGGCCCTGCTGAGGTCGCCACCCACCTTAAGATCTACCATCAGCAGCGCACCTTGGTCCTTTCCGAGGTGCTGCCGCTGCTGGAAAATCTGGGGCTTAGGGTGCTCGAGCAGATCTCCTACGGCGTGCGGCTTGCTGGCACGGTGCGCGGCATCGATATCTTCCGGGTGCAGAACCAGTTTGGCCAGCCAATCGAGGTGCGCATCCACCGGGACCGCTTGATCACAGCGCTTAGCGGGCTGCTCAAGGGTGAGGTCGAGAACGACCGGCTTAACTGCCTGGTGATCGCCGGACAGCTAAGTATGCGGCAGGTAGCGCTCCTGCGCAGCTATCAGATGTATCACGCCCAGCTAGCGGTGACTAGCCGCCACTTCATCAACCAGACGCTGTTAGCCCACCCCGCTATGGCCCGGCTGCTGGTGGAGTATTTTGAGACCCGCTTCAGCCCTTTGGGGGTGCAGCAACTCGCCGAGATCAAAGAGCGTTTCCTGGCCGACCTCAACCACGTCTCCTCGCTCCCTGAGGACCGCACCCTGCGCGCACTGCTGAACTTAATCGAAGCCACCACCCGCACCAACTACTTCCAGCATAAGCCTTACCTGAGTTTTAAG
>JAGXSJ010000148.1 GCA_018333895.1 Truepera sp. | reverse complement strand
GCGCCGTCCGCCTCCAACTCGAACCAGCCGGCTGTGGCTTCAACTACCCTCCGGCCATGCACCTGACTAAGCGCACAGACCTCGCTGTGGGCAACGCCAAAATGCGCCAGGAAACGGCGGCGGTTCTCCGCTACCCGCCAGGGCTCATCACCGGTGCTAAGGCCCAGGTTAAGGCTGTCAAAAGGCGCCTCGCTCACCCCACCCAGGCGGGTGCTAAAGCCGTGCGGCGCGCTCAGGTTAGGAGCGGTAAGGAGCTGCACCGGCTCAACTACAAAACCAACTGCACCGGCGAGTCCAGCAGCGAAGCTACCTCGCCTAGCAGCTTGGCACCGACCACCGGAATGAACTCGCCTGACAGACTGAGGGTGCTGTGATAGCTGCCTTCGTGGCTGTCATAAAGGATGCGGCCCAGGGTCAGCACCGGCACATCAACTCTTAGCACCGCGTCGTCTAGCGCGTACTCAGACAGGTCGGCCACCAGCAGCGCGGCAGGCTCGAGCTCGGTCGTCTCGGAGGCTCGAGCTTCGTTTACCATAGCTACTAGCTGGCTGAAGCTCAAAAGCTCAGCCTTGTCCAACCGGCGCGCCCCCAGGCCGCGTTTTGAGAGCACCGCCAGCGCCACTGAGCGCTCAGGGCCGAGCGGCTCACGGCGCAGCGCCTTGGCGGCAGCCCGCAGCAAGAAGGCACTAGGCTGGATCGGCGTGCCGTCTGAGAGCTCCCTACCGGCAGCGCGCTGGGCCTCGGCCAGGGCGGTCAAGTTGATATGCCGGCGCAACATTACGCCGTAGCTCACTAGCGGCAGCGCACCGGGAATGATGGCTGGAGCCACTGAAGCGTCCTCAGCGAACGCTGACGCAAAGGCATCGGGCAGCACCGGCTTAGCCACCACGGGTGCCATAGCTTCATCGGCCAGCGTGAGCATCTCCCCGTCAGGTTCAGGCTCACCGCGGTCGGTAAACGATAACTGGTCGTCCGCAGCCCACGCCACCGGCACGACCTGGACGTCATCGGTCACCGCATGATCAGCCACCGCATCAAGCTCGAGCACCTCGGCTTCGCTCCATACCGCATCGTCTTCGTCGCGGTCAGCAAACGACCGCCAGTCATCCTCGTCGCGCGCTCGCGGCGCAACCGCTTCGACCTTAGCGACCGCTGGCTCCGTATCAAGCTCGATTATCTCGCCGGCAGGTTCAGGCCATCCCTCGTCATGCCTAGGAAACTCTCTCCAGCCATCCTCGTCTTTAGCGGCCAAGACCGCAGGTTCATCAAAACCGTCCGGCTCGTCAAAGCCTTGGGAGCTGCGAACCGCACCTGGCTCCTCCTCCACCACCAGGGTAGGCTCAGCCTCCCAGACTTCCGGCGCCGCGCCCTCGTCATCCAGCAACAAAATACTCTCGTCGATGAAGGACCTGGGTTCCTTAACGACCGGGGCCTCAGCATAGGGGGTGACAGCACGAGCCAAGCCGGTCTCCGGCTCGGCGAAGCGCACATCATCAAAGTCGCTAAAGTCGTTAAAGCTATCAGCCGGCTGCGGCCTCGGTACGTCCTGCCCCGGCCACAAGGCTTCGCCCGGCCATTGCGCCATCCCCTCCGGGAGCGGCTCCGGCGTAGGGTCGATAGCTTCCTCGCCAGCCATGACCCGCGCCAGGTACTCCAGCACGTCACGCTCCACCACCCGGCCACTTGGCCCACTCCCACTGAGCTGACGCCAGTTGACGTTATTCTCCTCAGCCAGCCTCTTGGCAAGCGGGGCAATGTCCGGTTCCATGACGTCCTCCTTTTGCTGTTACATTGTCGCTACGGCCCGACAAGGCTTCGCCCGACAATTCAGTATAGCAAGAGTGTCGCCTAACCAGACCGTCGGCGCAGCGATACTTTACACTCTTGTGCGCGGTGCGCTACACTCAAGTAATGAAAAACGTCGATGTTCACACCTTCGCTGCGGCCCTGGCCCGGGGCGAGTCCTGCTTTGATACCCGCTCCCGTGCGCAGTTTGAGCAGGGCAGCCTGCCTGGCGTAACGCACTTGAGCTTGGAACAGGTCCAAAACGGAGTCTTGCCCCCGCTGCCACCGGACAGCCCCATCTATCTGCTCTGCGAGCGTGGGGTCATCAGTGAACTAGCCGGCCTCTACCTCGAGGCCTCGGGTTTTAGCCAGGTTTACAACGTCGAAGGCGGCCTAGTGGCTTGGCGCAAGGCGTTCGGCCCATCCGAGGAGAAGCCTGGGGCGAATACTGAGTTCTGACTGAGTTCCGCATTCTGACTACTTGAATACCTGAATACTCGAATACCGATTTTCACGGAGCCCGATGATTGCGTTTGACCACCTCTTGGCCATTGCTGGACTGCTCTTACTGCTCAGCCTGCTAACCAGCAAGGCCTCGGGGCGACTGGGCCTCCCCGCGCTAGCGTTCTTTTTAGTGGTCGGTATGGTGGCGGGCTCCGAAGGCCTCGGCCGCATCGAGTTTGACGACCACAACCTAGCCCAAGCCCTGGGCATCGTGGCGCTAGCTTTCATCCTCTTTTCCGGCGGGCTCGACACCGATTGGCGCGAGATCAGGCCGATCATGTGGCCCGGCCTGGGGCTCTCTACGGTGGCCGTAATCATCACCGCGCTTAGCACCGGCCTGCTGGCCGCTTGGCTGTTAAACCTCCCTCTCCTGACCGGGCTCCTGCTGGGCGCCATCGCCTCATCGACCGACGCCGCCGCCGTGTTCAGCGTTATGCGCTCCAAGGGCGTGAATCTGCGGGCGCGGCTCGAGCGCCTGCTCGAGTTTGAGTCGGGCAGCAACGACCCGATGGCGATCTTCTTGACCATCGGGCTCATTGCGCTGCTTGCTAGCCCAGATATCTCGCCCTGGAGCTTGATTCCCATGTTCGTTCAGCAGATGTTGATCGGCGGCCTGGTCGGCATCGGCTTGGGCAGGCTGATGGCAGGCGCTATTAACCGCATCCAGCTCGGTTACGACGGGCTCTACCCGGTCTTTACGGTGTCGATTGTATTGCTGGTCTACGGGCTGGCCGCCGTGCTGGGCGGCAACGGTTTCCTGGCGACCTACCTAGCTGGGCTGATCATGAACCAGCACGACTTTATCCACAAGCGCTCAATTAAGCGCTTTCACGACGGCCTGGCCTGGCTGATGCAGATCGTCATGTTCATCATTCTCGGCCTCCTGGTGTTCCCCTCGCAGCTGGTGCCGGTCATCGGCGTGGGCCTGATCCTCTCGCTGTTTTTGATCTTTATCGCCCGGCCGCTAGGCGTCTTTATCGCGCTGGCCCCCTGGCGTCTCGGACTACGGGAAAAGTTGCTGGTCTCCTGGGTCGGCTTACGCGGTGCGGTACCGATTATCCTGGCGACCTACCCGTTGGTAGCCGGCGTGGCGGGGGCTGATCTCATTTTCAACGTGGTCTTTTTTATCGTCATCACCTCGGTGCTCATCCAGGGACCCACCATTACACCGGTCGCCAAGTGGTTGGGGATGGACTCACCCCCAGCACTAACCCCGCGTTATCCGCTGGAGCTCGAGCAGACCGCCGGGCTAGATAGCCAACTGGTTGACATCGAGGTTTTACCGGGCTCAGCCGCCATCGACAAGCAGATTGTTGAGCTGCACCTGCCCGCAGAGGTGCTAATTGTGCTAATTAGCCGCGAGGACGCTTTTATCGTGCCACGCGGAGGTACTACCATACACCCTGGCGACCGCCTGCTGGTGCTAGGCCCCGAGGCCGAGATCGAAAAGGTGCGGTCGCTCTGTATCGTTAAGGACTCCAAGCCGTGAACAGCTGGCCGTTGAGGGAGATCTGAATCTCGGCCCGACCGTGCACTTGCACCGACGTGTTGACTGCACGATCGGCCGGGACCACCCGATCTACTACCGTCCGCTGCCCGTTATCGTCGATCACCACTAACTCGAAGCGATACTCCTGACCGCGCAAGAAGCCATGATCGGCGGGGTTGAAGTTGATCGGTATGGTCCGGCCACCTAG
>JAGXSJ010000147.1 GCA_018333895.1 Truepera sp. | reverse complement strand
TGATCTTGCAGTACGCCGGGGAGGGGAGACTCTATCTGCCGGTCGAGCAGCTGCCGCTGTTGCGCCGCCACCCCGGCACCACCGACGACCCGCCGCGCCTCAGCACCCTGGGCACCAATGAATGGGCCAGGGCGCGCGAGAAGGCGCGCGTTAACGCTCAGGAGCTGGCGCTGCGGCTGATTAAGACCTACGCCGAGCGGCAGGCGGCCTCCGGCCTGGCACTGCCGGAGCTGTCCGACTGGGATCCGCTGATTAACGAGAACTGCCCCTTTACGCTCACCCCGGATCAGGCCAAGGCGGTAAGGGCGACGCTACACGACATGGCCCGCCCGGTGCCGATGGACCGGCTGATTAGCGGCGATGTGGGCTTCGGCAAGACCGAGGTGGCTATCCGCGCCGCTCACCGCGCTGTTGGTCACGGCAAGCAGGTGGCCATGTTGGTGCCTACTACGGTGCTGGCCGCGCAGCACTATGAGACCTTCCGCCAGCGCTTTGCCGGGTTGCCGGTCAAGGTGGCGATGCTGTCGCGCTTTTCGAGCGACCGCGAGGCTCGAGCCAGCCTCGAAGGGCTAAGGCTGGGTAGTATCGATATTGCCATCGGCACCCACCGCCTGCTGGCCGATGGGGTGGTGTTTAAAGACCTGGGCCTGCTGGTCATCGACGAGGAGCACCGCTTTGGAGTGGCACAAAAGGAGCGCATCAAGGCGCTTAAAGCCAACGTCGATGTGCTGTCGCTATCGGCTACGCCCATCCCCAGGACGCTGTACATGAGCCTGGTAGGGCTGCGCGACGTGTCGCAGATCCTGACCCCGCCTGAGGGGCGCAAGCCGATTCAGACCGTGCTGCAACCATACGATCCCTTAGTGGTGCGCGAGGCGGTGATGGCGGAGCTGATGCGCGGCGGGCGGACCTTCTACATCCACGACCGCATCGGCTCGATGGGGGCCAGGGCGCTCTTTTTGCAGCGGCTGGTGCCCGAGGCGCGCCTTGGGGTAGCGCACGGCCAGCTGGCCCCTGATGACCTCGAGGAGGTGATGCTCGCTTTTCAGGACGGCGCTTATGACCTGCTGTTAAGCACCACCATCGTGGAGTCAGGGCTCGATATTGCCGGAGCCAACACGCTGATCATCGAGCGGGCCGATAAGCTCGGACTAGCGCAGCTCTATCAGTTGCGTGGGCGGGTAGGGCGCCGCGAGACCGAGGCCTGGGCCTACCTCTTCTATCCGGGGCGGCTCACCGAAGCGGCGCAGCGGCGACTCTACGCCGTGGCCGAACTTAACGACCTGGGGAGCGGCCACCTGCTGGCCGAAAAGGATATGGAGATCCGCGGCGTCGGCAACCTGCTCGGCCCCGAGCAGCATGGGCATATCAGCGCGGTGTCGCTGGAGGTCTACACCGAGATGCTGGCCGAAGAGATCGGCAAGCTCAAGGGCGAGGCGGCTTTGGAGCCGGTGCGGGTCGCTATCGACCTGTCGGTCGATGCCCGCTTGAGCCCTAGCTACGTGGCCGACGATGAGGTGCGCATCGCCTACTACGGGAGGCTAGCCGAAACCAACAGCCTGGCTGAGATCGGCCGCCTTCAGAACGAGCTACGCGCTGACTACGGCCCGCTTCCTAGCGAGGTCAAAGCCTTTATCGAGCTGGCCAAGCTGCGCCTCTTGGCGGCGCAAAAAGGTGTGGTGACCATCAAGGAGCACCTGACCGACATTCAGCTCAGCTTTGCGCAGGAGGCCATAGACTACGATGCCCGCGGGCTTAAACGGCTGCCGTATGCGGTTGAATCAACCCGCTACCCGCCGGGTTTTAGCCTCAAGAAGCGCGGCCTTAAATCTGACGAGATGCTGCGGGCGCTCAGTGAGGTGCTGTATCTTTGTAAGTAGTGTAAGTAGTAAGTAGGTTGTGGGGTGTAGGTGGTAGGGTTTTTCCCACTTCCTACTTCCCACATCCTACTTACTTCCCAAATCTTAGAATCTAGAAGTGATAGTTAAAGCCGAGGCGTCCCACGAAGCCAACGCCAAAGTTAGGGACAAAGCCTAGCGACGGGCCGAGTTCAGCGAAGATGCCGCCGGGCGCAAAGCCGACGTCGCCTAGGCGGTATTCGCCACCCACGAACAGCGCCAGGCCGAAGCCGAAGCCGGCCGCACCGCCGAAGGTGGCAAAGGGGCCGCCGCCGCCGTAGATCGCCACGGGTTGGTCAAGCTCAGCCGGAATAGCTACCAGTACATCGGCGCCAAGACCGAAGGCGCCAGTATAGGTGAAGCTGCCGTTAAGGCGCAGATCGACACCCTGGCTGACAACGTCGTTCAAGCCGAAGTGCAAGTTAAAGCCGGGGAAGCCGCCGGACACACCGACCCAGGAGCCGGTCAAGTCTTGGGCCGTCGCCACGCTGAGGCTGAGCAACAACACCGTGATTAAGGTTAGCAGTTTGCGCATACGTATCCCTCCAAGGGTGGGGGCGGACCCCATTCACTTGCCTACCTTTATATTATATCACACTGGCTACCGCTTTCACAAGTTAAGTTTGACAATGCTTTTGCCAATGGCACGATTGGCGCGGGCTGTTTCCAAGATAGGCTTAAGGCGCCAGCCCGGTGGTGTCGAAGTGCTCGAAGGCCGCGCGCACCAGGGCCTCAACATCCTGCTGCAGCGCGCTGAAGCGGCTGACCAGACGCTTGCCCTGCTTGGACAGGGTACTACCGCCGCCGCCGGGGCCGCCGACGGTGGTCTCTACTAACGGATAACCGAGCGCTTCCTCAACGCGCCGCAGGCGATTCCAGGCGGCGCGGTAGCTAAAACCGGTCGCTTTAGCGGCTTTGGCCAGGCTGCCATGGGCCTCGATGGCCGCCAGCAGGCGGGCGGTGCGCGGGCCCATCAGGTAGTTCCCCTGTTCGTCTTCTAACCAGAGTTTACTGTGCGCCTTAATCACGGCTGCGGCTCCGCTCCTGATAACGCCGCCGCGCGTTGCGGAGGAGGGGGATGGCGCGGTTGCACAGCGGGACGTCGCCGTGCTTAGCGCGATAAGCGGCTAAGAGCGCGGCCTCCTCGGCCTCCGGCACGCGGCTGAAACGGTAACGCCAATAGCACAGGCTCCCAGCTATGCAGGGGTTCTGCTCGAGGTGAGCGCGGATGCGGTTAGGGACATCCCGCGCTGATTGGCCGATGTAGATAAGTTGCTTGTCGGCATCGGCCAGCTCATAGACGCCGGGCAGAGCGGCGCTCCCGCGTGGAGGCGGGAGCGCCGCGAGTCTGCGCCAGCGGGCCGCAATCGGCATAGCTCACTCGTACCCCAGTTCACGCAAAGCTTCTGGATCCTCGCGCCAGTCGCGGCGCACTACTACCTCCAGGTCGAGGTAGATGCGCTGCGATAAGAACACCTCCAGCTGTTTGCGGGCGGTCCGTCCGATCTCCTTGATCATAGCGCCGCCCTTGCCCAGGACGATCATCCGGTGGTTAGGCTTCTCGACCCATAGTTCGGCTTGCAGATAGAGCGGCTCGCTCGGCTCCGCCGGATCGCGCCACTCCAACACCTGCACCGCTACGGCATAGGGGAGCTCCTGGCGCAGATGGATCATGGCGCTTTCGCGGATCAGCTCGGCGGCCCACGTCTCGCGGGACTGATCGCTGCGGATATTGCTGGGAAAGAAAAAGGGACCTGCTGGGAGCTGTTGCAACAGTTCATCGCGCAGCGCATAGACCGCTTCAGGGTCGTTCAGCGCGCTTAAGCTTAGCACCTTAGCCGCGTTAGGGAGCAGCTCGTGATAGAGCCTTAAGGCCTCGTCGGGGTACTTGGCGGCATCTACCTTATTGCCGATTAGGTAGATCGGGGTGGCCGGATCGATCCCCTTGAGCAGCCGCGCTACGCCTTTGTCTTCGTCGCTGGGCGGGCGGCGCAGATCGACTACCCACAAGGCGATATCGACGTCGATCAGGGCGTTTCTCACCTCGCGGTTCATGTAGTCGCCCAGGGCATCTTTGGCACGGTGCAGCCCTGGTGTGTCCACAAAGACCAGTTGGCGGTCATCCTGAGTGTAGATGCCGCGCACGCCGCGCCGGGTGGTCTGCGGTTTGGGGGTAATGGGCGCTACCTTGACGCCCAGTAGGGTGTTGAGCAAGGTCGACTTGCCGACGTTAGGCTTGCCTAGCAGGGCGATGAAGCCCGAATAGGTCGCTTTGTGCTCTCCCTCAGTCATAAGCTAGGATACCTGTTTTGCCAGGGCTACAGCGGGATGTTGTCGTGCTTCCTAAAGGGGCGCGCTTCAGTCTTGTGGCCAAGCATCCGCAGATGTTTAATTAGCTGGCGCCGGGTGTCCTGGGGGTCGATCACATCGTCGATGTAGCCGCGTTCGGCGGCCCAGTAGGGGTTGTCGAAGCGCTTCTTGTACTCCTCAATCTTGGCCGCCTTGGCCGCCGCGGGTTTAGGCGAGTTGTGGATCTCGCGGCGATAGATGATGCTAGCTGCTCCTTCCGCCCCCATCACCGCTACTGCCGCCGTCGGCCAAGCTAACACCACATCCGCCCCCATGTCGCGCGAGTTCATAGCCAGGTAGGCCCCACCGTAGCTCTTGCGGGTAATCAGGGTGATCTTGGGAACCGTAGCCTCGGCATAGGCGTAGAGCATCTTGGCGCCGTGCCGGATGATGCCGGCATGCTCCTGTGCGACGCCGGGCATAAACCCGGTCACATCGACTAAGGTAACGATGGGGATATTAAAGCAGTCGCAGGTGCGGATGAATCTGGCGGCCTTGTCCGCGGCGTCGATATTGATGGTTCCGGCTAGGTGGCGCGGGTTGTTGGCCACGATCCCTACCGGCTGCCCGCCGAGCCGCGCAAAGCTGCACAGGATGTTCTTGGCGAACTCTGGCTGTACTTCTAAGAAATGCTTATCATCAACGATGGCCCGAATCACCTCGAGCATCGGATAAGGGCGCCGCTGATCGGGGTGGACGATGCTGTTCAGCTCGGGCGTCTCCCGGACATCGGGGTCTTGGGTTGGCTTATGGGGCGGCTTCTCCTTGGCTGACTGCGGCAGGTAGCTTAACAGCTCGCGGATTAGCTCGAGCACCGCCTGGTCGCCATCAGCCTCAAAGTGCGCCACCCCGGACTTGCGGTGGTGAACCTCGGCGCCGCCTAGCGCCTCGAAGCTCACCTCTTCCTTAGTGACCGATTTGATCACTTCAGGGCCGGTGATAAACATGTAGCTCGTCCCCCGGCTCATCAGCACAAAATCGGTCAGCGCCGGGCTGTAGACCGCTCCGCCGGCGCAGGGGCCCAAGATGGCGCTGATCTGCGGCACCACCCCGGAGTAGAGGGCGTTGCGATAGAACACCTCGCCGTAGCCTGAGAGCGCATCGACCCCTTCCTGGATGCGCGCTCCGGCGGAGTCGTTGAGCCCGATAATGGGTGCGCCGGTCTTGACTGCCAAGTCCATCACGCGGGCAATCTTTTGGCCGTGCATCTTGCCCAGGCTGCCGCCTAAGACCGTAAAGTCCTGGCTGAACACGAACACCGTCCGCCCTTTGATGGTGCCGTAGCCGGTCACTACCCCTTCGCCCGGCGCGTCGATGCCGCGCATCAGCTCAACGCCCAAATGCTCGACAAAGACCCCTAGCTCCACGAACGAGCCCTTATCTAGCAGCGCCTCCAGGCGCTCTCGAGCGGTGAGCTTGCCTGCGTCGTGCTGCTTCTTAATGCGCTCTTCGCCGCCGCCGCGCATCACGCGCTTGCGGCGCTCCTCCATCTCAGCAGTGAGCTCGTTCATCCAGGTCAAGGTATCGTCAGCCACGTCGCGCCTCCTTGGATGGCTTCAGAATACCCTAACCGAATCCCTTAAAGCACCCCCGCTTGCCCCTTGACGACCGGCGCGTAGGTAGCTCTGTCGTCACAAGTTAGGATGCCCCAGCGGCGCTGCGGATAGTGTTGTGAGGGTGGGGGTGGAGTATAGTTAAGGGGAGATGAGCTTGCTAGATGTAATCGGCCCGGTGATGGTGGGGCCCTCAAGCAGCCACACCGCTGGAGCCTGCCGCTTGGCCTTGCTGGCGCGCCACGCCCTGCTCTTCCCGCCTCACCAGGCGCGGCTCGAGCTGCACGGTTCGTTTGCCAAGACCGCCAAGGGGCACGGCACCGACCTGGCCCTGGCTGCCGGCCTGCTAGGTTTTTACCCCGACGACCCGCGCATCCCCGAGGCCATCAGGCTCGCTCAAGAAGCCGGCCTGAGCCTGGAGTTTGTCAGCAAAGACCTGGGCGATGTACATCCCAATACGGTGCGGATCACGCTCGAGAACGCCCAGGAGCGGCTGAGCCTGACCGGCTCGAGCCTGGGCGGGGGGGTGGTCCGCGTGGTCAAGGTAGGCGAGTTTGACACCAACTTCTCCGGTGCTCACCACACCCTGCTCGTTAAGCATCAGGACCGGCCCGGTGTCATCGCCCGGGTAGCGCGGGTGATCGCCGACGATGAGGTTAACATCGCCACCCTCACCTCGACCCGCCTAAAGCGCGGCGGTGAGGCGCTGATGGCACTAGAGATCGACCGGCGCCTAGCGCAGTATGCGCTGGATTACTTAACCCACCACCCCTACATTCACTGGATGCGCTTGCTGCCCGAAGTGATGAGCGGAGAGAAGGTCTCAGCATGACCCTTAACGAACTAGCCGCAGCTACTAGCGCTTCGGAAGCCGTCTTGCAGGATGAAGCGCTTAGCGGTGACGAGCGTCGCCAGCTGCTAGCAAAGATGTCGGAGCGCTTGCAGGAGATGCGCAACTCGCTAGCCCGAGGCCTGGCCTCCAGTGAGCCTAGCCGCACCGGCATGGTCGGTTGGAACGCCAAGACGCTCTGGCACGCCCCGGACCTCCTCCAAGCTCCGCTATTAAAACGGGTCCAGGCCTACGCCATGGCCGTCAATGAGGAGAACGCCCGGATGGGCAAGATCGTGGCTGCCCCGACCGCTGGCAGCGCCGGCACCCTGCCAGGGGCGCTGATCGGTGTGGCCGATCACCTGGGGCTAAATGATGAGGCGCTGGTGCTACCGCTGGTGTTAGCGGCAGGCATCGGTAAGATCATCTCCAAACAGATGTTTATCGCCGGCTCGAGCGGCGGCTGTCAGGCCGAGATCGGCTCCTCGGCGGCGATGGCCGCTGCCGCAGTCTGCGAGCTGCTGGGCGGCAGCGCCCGCCAGGCCGTCCACGCCGCCACTATGGCGCTGATGAACACCATCGGCCTAGTCTGCGACCCGGTAGGCGGCTACGTC
Source organism: Truepera sp. (assembly GCA_018333895.1). GTDB lineage: Bacteria > Deinococcota > Deinococci > Deinococcales > Trueperaceae > JAGXSJ01. Next base: position 12,756 of record JAGXSJ010000147.1, on the reverse strand, counting down.
GAGGTGCCGTGCGTCTCGCGCAACGCTTTTTACTCCGTCCACGCGGTGAGTTCGGCGCAGTTGGCGCTGGCCGGGCTGGAGTCGGTCATCCCACCTGATGAGGTCGTTTCGGCCATGGCTTCGGTCGGCCGGCTACTGCCGCCGGAGCTGCGCGAAACCGGCGAGGGCGGCATCGCCGATACTCCGACCGGGCGGCTGATCGCGCTGAAGATGGCAAACGTGTAGTCCTGGACAGCAGCTGCTTAGGAGGTCACCTGGCCTTGACGCGCCAACCAGAGCGCAAGGGTAGAGCTAAAGGGTAGGCTTAGTTGTGATCTGGCAGTGGCAGCTTGATCCCATCCCGGTAGCCGGGGTCTTCTACCTGGCCCTGGCCTATGCGTTGGGCGTCGGGCCGCTGCGCTGGCGCTACTTTCCTGAACCGTTCCCTCGCCGCCACGCGGCGCGCTTTGGAGCGGGTATCGCCCTGTTTCTGCTGCTCTTAGTCTCACCGCTACACCTGTGGGCCGAGGTCTATCTCCTTAGCGCCCACATGCTGCAGTTCATGATCCTGAGCTACGTTATCCCGGTGCTGATCTTGTCCGGCACGCCTGCCTGGCTCCTTAAGCCGCTGCTCTTACACCGCTGGATCAGACCGCTGGCTCAAACGCTGACCCGCCCCTGGCTGGCGTTAGTGCTGTTTAACCTGATCTTTGCTATCTGGCATGTGCCGGCGTTCCTGCTGGCGGCCACCTTTAACGAGTGGCTCCACAGCTTAATGTACCTGTCGCTGTTTGGCGCCGCCGTGCTGATGTGGTGGCCTGTCTTAAGCCCGCTCCCCGAGCTGCCGCGCCTTGCTGCCGGCAAACAGGTTATCTATCTGGTACTGCTGTTTTTGGCCCATACCCCGATCTCAGCCTGGATGGGCTTTGCCACCGATCTCCTCTATCCCTGGTACGCTCTGGCCCCGCGGGTGTTTGGACTCTCTCCCATGGAGGATCAGCAGCTCGCCGGCGGGATCATGGGGCTCTTCGTCATGCTAGCCCTGACTATTGCTGCTAGCATCGCCTTCTTCCAGTGGCTACGGGAGACTGAGAAAGCCAGCCAGGACGAGTCGGCGGCACCAGAGGGCTAATGGCTAGAGGTGCGGCAGGCTTACCGTCCGGGTCGGCTGCCGCAGCAAATAAGTGATGACGCCGAGACCGATGGCGATGAGCAGCAGCCGCACAGCCAGCGTCTCCACGAAGAAAGCGGCACTGGTGCCGATAGCGAGTGTGATCATGGCGATAGCGATCACCTTAGCCTGCAACGGGATGCCTAAACCGGCCCGCCAGTCATGCAGCAATCGGCCGAAGAAGCGGTTGTTCAGTAGCCAGTTATAAAAGCGGACGCTGCCGCGCGCGAAGAAGTAAGCAGCCAGGATCAAGAAGATGGTGGTAGGCATGACCGGCAGGAAAGCGCCGATAAAGCCCAAGCTGACAAAAAACCAGCCCAAGATGATCCACAACAGGCGGAGGCCGGGATTTTTGGCGAGATTAGTCTCATGGCTGTAGTCGATTATCCGCGACTCGGCTGTGCGGCGCGAGTCGGTCGAGCGGTTCATGGCTATAGCATACCGCAGCGCGGGCGAGGCGAGACCTGTTTGATAGAAAGGGCAACCGCCAAACTTTCATCCACCATCATCAAGCTGCGGTATCATGACCCCAGTGACGGTTCGCATACACCCACCGGTAGAGGCAGCGCTTAAGCGTGGTGGCCCTGTAGTAGCGCTCGAATCGACGGTCATTACCCACGGCTTGCCTCGGCCTGAGAACTTGCGGTTGGCCCAGGAGCTGGAGGAGCTGGTCCGTGCCGGCGGGGGGGTGCCGGCTACGATTGGAGTCCTTAAGGGTGAGTTGGTCATCGGCTTAAGTGCCGGTGAGCTAGCGGAGCTGGCCAACCGTCCGGCCCACAAAGCCTCGCTCTGGAACCTGGCCGCCCTGGCAGCAGCCGGCCATAACGCCGGAACCACCGTGGCCACCACGCTGCACGCCGCTGCCATGGTCGGTATCAAGGTCTTTGCTACCGGTGGGATTGGCGGGGTCCATCCCGGCCGTTCCGAGGTCATCGACGAGTCTGCGGACCTGCACGCTCTGGCCAGTCACCGTCTGGTGGTGGTATGCGCCGGTGCCAAATCGATCCTCAATATCCCCGCCACGCTCGAGCGCCTAGAGACGTTAGGTGTCCCGGTGATCGGCTACCAGACCGACTTCTTGGCCGGATTTTACGTCCCTGAGACCCGTTACCCAGTGGCTGCCCGCCTCGATAGCCCGGAGGCTATTGCCCAGGCGCTGACGGCTCAAGAGGCCCTACAGCTCCCAGCCGCACTACTGGTAGCCAAGCCGGTTTCAGAAGGGCTAACGGCGCAGCAGCTTGAAGTTTGGCTAGCGCAGGCTCAGCGCAGTCCTGCGAGTATCCGCAGGATCGGGATGCACGGCAAGGATCTCACCCCATACTTACTGGCCCGCTTGGCCGAGCTTTCGGCTGGGCGCACGGTGGCGATAAATCTGCGGCTACTTAAGGAAAATGTGATGTTAGCAACCGAGATCGCGGGCGCTTTGGCCAAGCCGAGGCGCGCACTTTGCTAAGGTGGATGCTAGATGAGTGACTCCCCCCCTACCCCCCCAGGGCAGCAGCTTGGCGCACTGCTAGCTGAAGCGCGTCGCAGCAAGGGGCTCGAGCTAAGCGATGTGGCGGAGGTTACGCATGTCCGCAAAGAGTACCTGCGCGCGCTCGAAGATGGCCGCTACCAAGCTCTGCCGGAAGATGTCTACGCCCGCAACTTTGTTAAGCTCTATGCCCAGGCGGTGGGTTTTGACGAGCGGCAAGCCTTGCAACTGTTCTCCCAAGAGCGGCGCAGCACACCGGGGGTGGTCGCTGCCGAGCCCGAAGCTAAGCCCGAACTTGAGGTGGATCTGGTGGCGGCGCCTCGGAACGAGCCGCGCCGCCTTGGCGCACTCTGGCAAGGCTCCGGTCTGAGCTGGCTGGTCCCTAGCTTGTTGGTAGTCGGGGCGCTCGTGGGGGTGGCTGTGTGGGCCTTTAACAGCTTGCTCTTTCCGGCTAGCCCCGTGAGTCCAGCCCAACCAGAGGTTGTTGCCCCTCAGCCCCTTGCTCCGCCAAGAGTCGAAAGCCTGGTGCTGCTCTCGGTTACCTCTGAGCCCCCAGGCGCCGAGGTGTCGCTCGATGGTTTCGTCTTCGCCACCCCTACCCCTATCGTCAACGCGCCGGTCACGCCGGGCCGCGACCGATTGCTGCGGGTTGCGCTCGAAGGTTTTGAGACCTTCGAAGCCCCTATAGATGTCACGTTCGACCGGAACCTCAGCGTCGCTCTGACGCCGCTGGAGGGGGCAGTAGGGGCACCTGTTGCCGACGCGAACAGCATCACCCTGGTAGTCGAGGCCACCTCCTGGCTCGAGGTCTACAGCGGGGCCTCGCGTGGCGGCGGCGCTACGCTGCTCTTTCGCAACGTGCAGCCGGGCGAAACCTTTACCTTTCCACTGCCGGTCTTCCTGCACGTCGGTAATGCCGGTGGCATCGTAGCCTCGCTCGGTGGGCAAGAGATCGGGCGCCTGGGAGCGAGTGGCGAAGTGCTCAGCCGCGCCTTTACCGCTCCGTAAGCGGAGGGGCCCCGTGGCTAGCCATGCCGGCGTAAAATTGACGTTGTGATCTGGTTTCTAGCCCTTCATTCGCTCCGCCAGCGCCCTCTGCGCACCTTTCTGACCGCTTTGGGGATCGCTGTGGCGGTCGGCTCCACGGTCGTCTTCCTGTCGCTCGGCGAAGGGCTGCGGCAGGTGTTTGGCACGCAGATCGGCAATATCGGCCCGGAGCTGCAGGTTAGCTATGGACCGTTTGATACCACCTTATTTACCGCTGTCCCCGAGCTACCGCTTCACTACCGCGACGCGCTGCTGGCCGAAGAGGCGCGTTTCGGCATCCGCGAAGTGGTGCCGCTGCTGTTCTTCTTGCGCGGTGGGCTGAGCCCGAGCACCTCATTCATGTTTCAAGGTCTCCCGCCGGACCAGAACCTCGCCGAGATCTACGGCGGGTTTACTGTGCTGGAGGGTCGAGGGCTTAACGCTGAGGATCGCGATGCGCAGGTAGCAGTGGTCGGCCAGCAGGTCGCCGAGCGCAGCCGGCTCAGCCTGGGCTCGGTGCTGCGCCTCAACCCCCGCGTCAGCTTCGAGATCGTTGGCATCGCCAATTCGACCGGCGGGCTGATCGATAATGCCGTTTTGGTCCCGCTCAGCTCGTTGCAAGCCGCCATCGACATCGAGGATCGTGTCAGCTTCTTCGCGGTGAAGCTCGCCGAACCGGCGCGGGCCACCGAAGTCGCCGAAGCCCTGGCCGAACGCTACCCTAACCTCAGCTTCCAGACCCGTGCCGATGTGCTGGGCGTGATCGAGCAGGGGATCCGCGTCACCGATGTGGTGCGCTTGGGCATCAGCGTTATCGCCCTGGTGGTGGGGGCTATCGCTGTGGCCAACACCGTCTTGATGAGCGTCTTTGAGCGCACCCGGGAGTTTGGGGTGATCCGGGCGCTAGGCGCTAAGCCACGCTTTTTGTTCGGACTGGTCTTATCCGAAGCGATCATCTTGAGCCTGGTCGGGGCTGGCTTTGGCGTACTGCTGGGCCAAGGCGGTATCGCGCTGGTCAACCGGATAGCCGAGCACCTGATCGGGCTCGAGGTAGCAGCCTTGACTCTGCGGCTGGTGCTCTTTGCAGTAATGATCGCGATTGTCATGGGGCTTGCCTCCGGACTATTGCCGGCGGCCAGGGCGGCGCGGATTCCGATCGCCACCGCTATGGCGCGGGAGTAAATCACCGAACCAGCTAGTTATTGCGGAGTATGGTGTCGAGTCAGGCTTCACTGCATCAAGCCTCCCGGGCGCGGTAGTATAGCTCATGTTGCGAACAGCCGTTGTGGTGTTGGCGCTGGTATTGTCAAGCGCCCTGGCTCAGCGCTTTGAATGGCGCGATGTAGCGCAGCGGGTCGATATTCAAGCTAACGGCGAAGTCATCGTCACCGACGAGCGCACCCTGTGGACCGATGACGACTTTGGCGAGGCGTTTATCTGCGTTAGGCTTGAGCCCACTAGGCTCGCTACAGCGACCGCCAAGCAGCGCATCACCCTGCTCGAGGGGTCGGGGGCTATTAGCCCAGGACCACCGGCTACCGCCTTTACCCAGCCCTGCGAGGGCGGCACCGAGCTAGTAGTGCGCCAGGAGGCGCGGGTAGCAGAGCGCCGGATTAGGTTTGTCTACCGCCTGGAGGGCAGTATCGACGCCTATAGCGATGTGGTGCAGTGGTACTGGATCATCCTCGAACAAGACCGCCCGCCGGTTATCGGCTACCAGTTAACGGTCAATGCCCCGGGGCCGATGGCGGCACCGTTTGACGCTTACGTCCACCGCTTTGGTAACCCCGAGCTGCCAACCGTTACTCTGTCTAACGACCGCTCGAGCCTAACCGTCAGCTTCAACCGCGTGCCGAGCGGTGACGGGGTGGAGATCCGCTACCTGATGGACCCGGCCATCTTCGCCGTGCGGGGCACGGAGCCGGGTTTTGAGCGGCTGCTGCGCGAAGAGGCCGAAATCGCCGGGCTGATGGAGCGCCAGCGCCAACTGGCGGTGCTGCGAGGCAATCCGGCCTGGGCCGTGATCGCGCTGGTGGTGCTGGGCTACTTGGCCCTGGGCATCTGGCGCGACTATCGGCGGTTCGGTCGTGAGCCCCAAGTCGAGACGCTGCACTACCACTTCGAACCCCCTAGCGACCTGCCACCCGCCGCCGTCACCGCGCTGTCGAGTCAGCACTTCAGTAGTAGCAGCATGGGGGCAGCTTTCCACGCCACCATCATGGACCTAGCACGGCGTGGCTATGGGCGCTTTACCTCACAGGGGCGCAAGAAGGCTTCGCCCGATAAGTTCGAGATGGAGCTTAATCTCAGCCAGAGCGATGAGCCGCTCTTGCCTTTTGAGCGCGATGTCCTGGGTTACCTGAAGAGTGCCGCACAGGGCAATCGCCGAGGCGACCCCGCCAAACTGGAGTTTAACGAGCTAAGGCGCTACTCGGAGCGCCATGCCGGCAGTTTCATGAGCCGTTGGGCCAAAAAGCCCCGCGACTGGGTCGAGCAGCGCTTAGGTGGCCCGCTCACTTCACCCGAGAGCCGCCACGCCGCTGCCGTCTGGGTCTTTAAGGCGCTGCTGGGACTAGCGGTCTGCGGCCTGGGGGTCTGGCTAACCCTAGATGTGGCGCGAGTGGCCTTTATCGCGGCGGCTGCACTCTGCCTGCTGCTAGCGATTGTGGCCGGGCTGGCCCTGCCGGCCTGGCGCCAGGAGATTGCCCCGGAGATCTACGGCTGGCAAGGCTTCAAGCGCGCGTTGTCCGACTTTAGCGTCATGAAAGACGCCCCTGATGACTTTTTCATGCTCTGGGACCGCTACTACTGCTACGCCGCGGCCCTGGGGGTGGCCCAGCAGTTCCTGCGCAACATCGCCAGAGCGGCGCCGCTACGGGGGATGGACGAGCCTACCCTGACCAGCCGCGCCGTATGGATGGGCGGCCTGTCCGGCGGCAATTTCAGCAGCCTGTCGAGCTCGATTACCTCGCTCAGCAGCGCCCTCAGCGCCGCCTCAGCCTCGGCCTCGTCCGGCGGGTCGTCGAGCGGTGGTGGGGGCGGCGGCGGGGGTGGCAGGTCGGGAGGGCGCTGACAGCGTCAGCGCGGTTGCTATGGGCCTAAGCCGGTAAGGCTACACTAGGCAGTATGCTTCGTGCGCACCGGCTCAGTAAAATCTATCGTGATCCAGCGGGCGACATTGCGGCGCTCAGCGACTTCAGCCACACCTTCGAAGCGGGCCAGATGACCGCCATCATGGGGCCTTCGGGCTCCGGCAAATCGACGCTGCTTAACGTGCTGGCGGGCCTCGATACCCCGACCTCGGGCGAGGTATGGCTGAGTGAGGTAAACCTGGCGATGTTGCCTGAGCAGCAGCGGGCCGAGCTGCGGCTGCACAAGTTCGGCTTTGTGTTCCAGTCCTATAACCTGATTGCGGTCTTAAACGCCCAGCAGAACGTGGCCTTCCCGATGGGCCTAGCCGGGCTTAAGGCCAGCGAGCGCAACGAGCGCGCCTTGGCGCTGCTTCAGCGCTTCGGACTCGGCCCGCGAGCCGGTCACGCCCCGCATAAGCTCTCGGGTGGCGAGCGGCAGCGCGTAGCCATCGCCCGGGCGCTGGCCAACAACCCCGATGTGGTCTTTGCCGATGAGCCTACCGGCAACCTCGACTCCAAAAGCGGCCTACGGGTAGCCGAGCTCTTAAAAGAGGTCGCTTATGAAGGGCGCTCGGTCGTTGTGGTCACCCATGACCCCCGCCTGGCCAAACATGCCGACGTGGTGTTGCAGCTTGAAGATGGGCGGCTCAGCAACGCCACGCGACCGAACGCTGAACTGGCCATGGCCTAAAAAACCCCGTATTCTGACTCTATGACCAACCCACCGTTGGAGCAGTTGCTATCGCTGCGGGGCAAGCAGGCGCTGATAACCGGGGCCGCTGCGGGCATCGGCAAGGCTATTGCCGGACGTTTTGCTGAAGCCGGGGCGGAGCTGCACCTGGTAGACCGCAACGCCACCAAGTTAGCCGCCGTGGCACAAGAGCTGTCGCAGCACTTTAGCGGCATCCGGACACATGTCTTAGACCTGTCGGACCGAGCGGCCATTACCCAGCTGTGGTCGAATTTGGAGGGCGATGAACCGGAGATACTGGTCAACAATGCCGGTGTCTATCCGACCAAGTCGGCCCTAGAGGTAGACGAGGCTTTTTATCGCCAAGTGATGGCGATCAACCTCGACTCGGTCTTTTGGATGTGCCAGGAGATGATCGCTCGGCGCCTGAAGCGGGGCGGGATAATTATCAACATCGGCTCAATAGAAGCCGTGCTGCCGTTTAAGGACGGCATGGCCCACTACACGGCAAGCAAGGCCGGGGTGATCGCGCTAACCAGGGCCCTGGCCAAGGAGTACGCCAGGCACGGCTTCCGCGTCAATGCCCTGCTGCCGGGAGGCATCGTTACCGAAGGCACCGTCGCGGTGGCCAAGCAAGTCTTACAGTTTAAGCTGGGCCTGGTGAAGGTCGCCTACGACTTTCAGCAGCGCTTGCCGGTCGGTCGGGCGGGTCAGCCTGACGAAGTGGCTCGCATGGCTTTGGTGCTGGCCACCGACCTTGCCAGCTATGTTCATGGCAGCATCATCCCGGTGGATGGCGGATTTTTATCGGCGTGAAGAAGATGGGCGGTACAGCAGACATCGGGTCAGCTAACGGCCTATACCTCATCGGTCAATGGGTGATTCGCAAGCCTTTCGGATAGCGGTTTTTGACTATCCCCTGTGAGCGCTTGCCCCAACCGATGGGAAAGCCCGCTACGGTAATGATGAGCCAGCCGTCCTCGCCAGCCGCTTCTAACACGTCGCCAGCCAAGTAGTGCGCTAGCTGCGGATTCTCAGGTGCTAGCTCGAGCGTCCGCTGTGCGCCAGAGCCGGTAAGAGCCAGTGCCAGCGCGTGTGAAGGCTCGAGCCGCCCCTTCTTTAAGGTGCCAAGCCATAATCCGGCGCGGAGCAGGCTGAGGCCGCTGAGGCGCGGCAACTGCTCAGGGACGGCATAGAGCTGCTCGCCCTGCGCCACTAGCACTAGGTCGGGGACGGGGTCGCTGGTCAGCGCCGCGCTGACAAACTCGCGCCAGAGCGCCCGCGTCGCTCCTGGTGCGGGGATAAAGGGCTGGTAGGCCCGTGCCGGAGCGTCGCCCGCGATTCGGCGTAGCTTGGCCACGAAGTGGCCCTCGCCGATCTGGCGGTGTGGCCAGAGCCGCGCTGCTTTGCCGAGTTTGGCGCTACGCCAGGATGTTGGCACCCACAAGGGCTCTCCCGGAGACACGCCGCTGAGCCCGGTAGGCAGCAGCTCAAACTCGGGGTGCGCGGCCAGGAACTTGGCGATAACCTGTTCATTCTCTTCGGGTGCGAAGGTGCAGGTGCTATAGACCAGCACTCCGCCGGGTCTGACCAGATCGGCAGCTTCAGCTAACAGCGCCTCCTGCCGCGCGGCGCAGCCGAGCACCGCCGCTTCGCTCCAGTGGTCGCGGGCTTCCGGCGCTTTGCGGAACATCCCCTCACCCGAGCAGGGTGCGTCCAGCAGCACTCCGTCGAACACCGCCCCCCAGCCCTGGGCCAGCCTTGCTACCTCGTTGTTAGTGATGACGGCGTGAGTACTTCCCCAGCGCTCGAGGTTCTCGCCTAGCGCTTTAAGGCGCCCTCGTGCCACCTCGTTGGCGATTAGCACCCCCTTGCCCAGCAGCGAGAGCAGGTGGGTGCTCTTGCCGCCCGGTGCCGCGGCTAGATCCAAGACCCAGTTGCCTGCCTTGGGGGCTAAGGTCTCCGCTACCGCCATAGCCGAAGGGTCTTGCAAGTAGTAGAGCCCGGCGGCGTGAAAAGGGTGCTTGCCAGGCCGTAACTCGTCGGGAATAACAAACCCCGTGGAGCACCAGGGGACTGGACTAATGGGCCAAGAGGTGAGCTGCTGTAAGGCCGCGGGGGTGAGCTTAAAGGTGTTGACGCGCAGACCCATAACCGGCGGCTCAGCCAGGGCGCTCAGCAACCGCTCAGACTCGGAGCCGAGTAGGTTGCGCATCCGCTCGCTGAAGCGCTGCGGGATCACGGCCACGGCCCTCAGCTAACCCATCTCTTCGGAGCAGATGGGAAGTGGGGAGTGGGATGTAGCATGTAAAACCCTACCACCCGCTAACCTCGCTACGGACAACCTACCCAGACTGCTCCCGCCGGAGGGCTGGAGAAGGTGCGAGTTTCGGGTCATCCTAGTGCGGGCCAACAGTTTAAGCTGTCGCGATTAAAAACCCCAAATACGCCAAGTACAAAACCAGGAAGGCTCCGCCTTCCCACCGCCCTAGCCGCGAACCAGTAACTAGGAAAGGCCATAGCAGCAGGCTGATGCCTAACATAAACCACATGTCGCGCTGGACGGTCTCCCAGGGCAGGCCGATCGGCTGCACTAAGGCGGTAAAGCCCAGAATGGCGAGGATGTTGAAGATGTTTGAACCGACGATATTGCCTAAGGCGATGTCGGGCTCGCGCTTGAGGGCGGCCACAATGGAGGCGGCTACTTCGGGTAGGCTGGTTCCAGCCGCTACGATGGTTAGGCCGATAATCAGCTCGGGTACCCCAATGCCTCGGGCCAGCTCCACCGCGCCCATCACCAGTAAGCGGGCTCCTGCTACCAGCAGCACCAACCCCACCACTAGCCCCACATAGGTGCGCCAGTCGGCCTTGGTCTTACGGTTATCGCCATATTCCTGCTCAAACTCACTTTGCACCTCAGCCGCTTCGCCCCGGTCGGCGCGATATAAAAACCAGATGTACAGCCCTAGCAGGGCCACCAAGAGCAGACCCTCCAGACGGCTCAGGCTATGGCCGAAGTAAAGGAGCGGAAACAGCAGCAAAGTCACGCCGATCATGATGGGAACTTCGCGTTTGATGAAGCGCGCCTGTACCGCAATGGGCGCCAGCAGGGCGGTGACACCTAGAATTACCAGGATGTTAAAGATGTTCGAGCCGATCACGTTGCCAATGGCAATTCCGGGACTGCCCGTCAGGGCCGCGGCCAGGCTGGCGGCTAGCTCAGGGCTGCTGGTGCCAAAGGCCACCACGGTTAACCCTACTACCATGGCACTGATCCCCCAGCTACGGGCTAACACCACCGAGTTGCTCACTAACCACTCACCGCCAAAATAAAGCAGCACGATGCCGCCAGCTATTAAGAGAATACTGAGCAGAGCTTCCATAACCCGATATACTAACCTTCCGTCTGCTCGGTGGTCTAGTTGTGAAATTTCCAGATTGGTCGAATTTAATCTATCGGAGAGAGTTTGGCGCTAAGGTTTTCAACGCCGCTGACGGTCTCACGCAGTGGACGGCGGGCGCGCCGCGCCCCAATATGGCCCACTACCACCCCTTGCACCGCTACCTCGTCCGGCCGCAGGCGAATAGGCGGATAGGCCGGGTTCTCGGCGACGAGCAACACTTCGCCCCCTTGCCGATACCAGCGCTTAAGCGTCGCCGACTCCTCGTCGGGTAAGAAGGCCACCACGATATCACCGTCTAGCACCTCGACTTTGGGCCGAACCACGATATAGTCGCCCGGTAAGTAGCCTACACCGATCATAGAGTCGCCTTCGACATGGTGCGTGGTAATCTCCCCACGGCGGTATCTCTATCAGAGTCCGCTCTCGGGGACGGCTGTGGGCTCGCTGTTAACGGTGGATCGTCTTAGTTGGGGATCGAGCCACAGCGCTACCGCGGCCAGGGCTCGAGCGGCGCGGCTACGCCAAGACCTCCCGGTGCGCAGCGGTTGAAGGAGCCAAGCCGTCTCAGCCTCCCGACCTCCGTTATCGTTTGTAAGATAATCATGCTCGCTTACTTGCAACAAGAGAGGCAAGATGGTCGATGAATTGCTCAACTCGATCAATCCAGGGACGAACCTGCGCCTCTTCAAACTCGACAAAGTCCATGTAGTCGCCTTCCTGACGCCGCTCGAAGAGATCGTTATAAACCGGAGCCAGTTCTTTAGGAACCTTGCCCGTCCTGACATAGTGTCGATTAAAGAGGCTTCGCACCCCGGTGTGTTTGGAGGACGATAACCCATCCTGGAGGAGGAGACCGGAGACCGCATAAAAGCACGCGTAATAGAGACGATTCACGCATGGATTCCAACGGCTGGCGTTGGCCAGAAGGCGGGCGTCCTCCAAGGTCTGCCGCGCCCTCTGGAGGCGATACAGCACCACATCCCCTGGCGATTCCATCACAACAGGATTCCTTCACGCTCAACGTTTTGGTGGAATGGCATCGCTCGAGAGCGCGGACTATCCCACTCCACACGGCTACGTACAACAGAACAAAGGACTTCGCCACACTCCCATTCGAGGTCATACAGCCGGTGCCGAATAGTGTCTATACGCGCATCAGTCACAGGGCCATCAACCAACACGAGGAAATCCCAATCGGATTCAGTACCTGCGTCCTCGCGGGAGCGCGAGCCGTAGAGGATAATCTCTGCCGCCGGTTCCACTTCGTGGATGGCTTGTTTGACTCGCTTAAGCAACACTTCTTGATCCATTAGGCCCTATTCTGCCGAACGGCTAAGCTCAACGGCGCGCCTTAGCAAAATGCCGCCTGATGACTGGACTCATACCAAAATTGGGCGCAAGTATTGGCGAGTCCGTTGCAGCGAGTGTTAGGCGAGATTGCGCTCATGTCACAAGTCATCAGGTGTGAGTCCCGTGCCCTTCGCGATACGCGCCAGCATCCTAGGCCCAATCTCTTCTTTATCATGAAAGGCAAACACCACATCAGGCCAGCCGGGGCGCGATAAGATTTTATGTGATGTGCCCGAGCTACGTTTTTCAGTCCAACCGATGCGCATAAGCGCCGCCAGTACCCGCTTTGCTTTGGTTGACGGCCACCGGGTCACGCGGCGTCAAAACGAATAGTCAACAAGGTAGGGGTGGTTTCACCGTGCTCGAGTCTATCTGCGAGAACGCGCAAGGCTAAAGCTTGTGCCTTAGCGGTAGCCTCATCCGGCGTTTGCCCATAAGTCAGCACGCCAGGTAGCTCAAGAACCTCAGCTAACCAGCGCCCATCCTCTTCTTGCTCAAGCTCGATCATGAAAGTCATCAACAACCTCTAA
>JAGXSJ010000146.1 GCA_018333895.1 Truepera sp. | reverse complement strand
GATTGCCCTGGACACGCCGACTACATCAAGAACATGATTACTGGGGCGGCGCAGATGGATGGGGCGGTGCTGGTAGTGTCAGCGGCGGATGGACCGATGCCTCAGACGCGGGAGCATATCTTGCTAGCGCGACAGGTTGGGGTGCCGTACATTGTGGTGTTCATGAACAAGGTAGATATGGTAGAGGACCCGGAGCTGCTGGACTTAGTGGAGATGGAAGTGCGGGAGCTGCTGACGGTCTACGAGTTTCCTGGTGATGACTTGCCGGTGGTGCGTGGTTCGGCGCTAAGGGCGCTGGATGCGTTGCGGGCCAATCCGAATACGCAACGTGGGGAGAACGAGTGGGTAGATAGGATCTGGGAGCTGCTGGACGCGATCGATGGCTATATGCCGACGCCGGAGCGGGATATCGACAAGCCATTTTTGATGCCAGTGGAGGATGTGTTTACGATTACTGGTCGGGGGACAGTAGCGACGGGACGGGTAGACCGCGGGATTGTAAAGACTGGCGACGAGGTAGAGATCGTCGGGTTGACGGATACCCGGAAGACGGTAGTAACCGGGGTGGAGATGCACCGTAAGACGCTGGACAAGGGGATAGCTGGGGATAACGTGGGGGTGCTGTTGCGCGGAGTAGGGCGGGAGGAGATTGAGCGGGGGCAGGTACTAGCGAAGCCAGGCTCGATCAAGCCGCACACGAACTTTCGGGGTTCGGTGTACATATTAAAGCGCGAAGAGGGCGGTCGGCACTCAGCGTTCTTTACCGGTTACCGGCCGCAGTTTTACTTTCGGACGACTGATGTGACCGGGGTTTGTACGTTGCCGAGTGGGGTAGAGATGGTAATGCCTGGGGATAATGTGGAGTTGGAGGTTGAGCTGATCAAGCCGATTGCGATGGAGGAGGGGTTGCGGTTTGCGATTCGGGAGGGTGGTCGGACGGTTGGGGCGGGGGTTGTGACCGCCGTGACGAAGTAGGCTGTTATGGCTTCAGGTCCACTCATTCGTATCAAATTGCGGGGCTTCGATCATAAGAGCCTCGATAACTCGGCTAGTAAAATTGTCGACACAGTTCGCCGCACCGGTGCCAAAGTTGCCGGTCCGGTCCCGCTGCCGACCCGGATTCGCCGCTTCTGCGTGCTGCGCAGTCCTTTTATCGACAAAGACAGCCGCGAGCAGTTTGAGATCCGTACCCATAACCGGCTGATCGACATCAAATCGCCGACCAAAAGCACTATCGACAGCCTGATGCACCTCGACCTGCCCAATGGGGTCGATATTGAGATTAAGACGGTCGGAGGGCGGTAATGAAAGGACTACTCGGCACCAAGGTGGGGATGACCCAGATCTGGCAGGGCGACCGGCGTATTCCGGTGACCGTCGTGCTGGCTGGTCCCTGCCCGGTGGTACAGCGCAAGACCCCCGAGCGGGACGGCTATCACGCCGCGCAGCTCGGCTGGGATGAGAAGCGCGTGAAGCTCGCCAATAAGCCCGAGCTGGGTCACGCCAAGAAAGCGGGTGTAGCCCCGCAGCGCCACCTGGTTGAGTTTCGCGACTATGAGCCGGAAGGTGAAGCGGTCACGGTGGCGATCTTTACGCCCGGACAGAGGGTGGACGTCACCGGTACCAGCAAAGGGCGCGGTACGACCGGCGTCATGAAGCGCTGGAACTTTCGGGGCATGCCGGCCAGCCACGGCACCAAAAAGAAGCATCGCCATCCCGGCTCGATCGGTCAACGCAAGCAGCCTGGCCGCGTCTACAAGGGCAAGCGCATGGCGGGGAGCTACGGTGGTGAGCGGGTGACAACAGTCGGGCTGACCATCGCTGATGTTCGCCCTGACGACAACCTACTGCTTATCAAAGGGGCTGTCCCCGGAGCAAACGGCAGTGTGTTGATCGTCAAGGATTCCAAGAGGAGGGTGTGATGCCCGTTACCCTCAGCATAGTTGGCAGTGAGCGCAAGGTCACGCTTGACCTGCCCGAACCTCAGGCCAACGTGCTTCACGAGGTGGTGTCGTGGCAATTGGCTAAGCGGCGTCGCGGCACAGCTAGCACCAAGACGCGCGGTACGGTCTCTGGCACTACTGCCAAGATGTACCCGCAAAAAGGCACGGGACGCGCCCGTCACGGCAGCTACAAAGCCCCCATCTTTGTCGGGGGCGGGATCGCCTTCGGTCCACTGCCTCGTGATTATAGTTATACCTTGCCCAAGAAGGTCCGTCAGCTCGGTCTGGCCATGGCGCTGGCGGATCGTGCCAATAGCGGCAAGTTGACCCTGGTTGAGGCCTTTAACCTTAACGGTAAGACCAAGGAGTTCGTAAGCTGGGCCAAGGCGCACGGTTTGGACGGTAGTGAGCGCGTCTTACTGGTGACCGATGACGAGCTAGCGCGACGGGCGGCCCGTAACCTACCTTGGGTAGCGGTGTTGTCCTGTAGCGGCCTGAATGTCTATGACATCTTGCGCGCTGATCATTTGGTGATCGATGCCGCGATGTTTGGTGCGGACTTCACGGCGCAGGAGGAAGGCCAATGAACCCTCACGACGTCATCTTGGCGCCGGCTATGAGTGAGAAGTCGGTGGCCGGTGTTAGGGCCAGCAAATACGCCTTTTATGTTTACCCTGGCGCCAACCGTACCCAGATTAAAGAGGCTATTGAGACGGTCTTTGAGGTCGATGTGGTGAAGATCAACTTGCAGATCGTGCGCGGCAAGACTAAGGTGTTAGGCCGCTACGTGGGCAAGAAGGCCGATCGCAAAAAGGCTATCGTAACGCTTAAACCCGGCCAGCGCATCCAGCAGCTCGAAGGGCTGACCTAAGGGAGGGATTATGCCGACTCGTAAGTATCGCCCATATACCCCCTCCCGCCGCTTCATGACCACCTCGGAGTTTGCCGAGGTCACCAGCAGTAGCCCTGAGAAGCGCTTGCTGGAGCCCATCAAGAAGACCGGCGGTAGGAACAACCGCGGCCGCATCACCACCCGCTTCCGGGGCGGTGGGCACAAGCGCCGCTACCGCGTGATCGACTTCCGTCGCCGCGACAAGGAGAGCATCGTCGCCAAGGTGGCGGCCATCGAGTATGATCCCAATCGCAGTGCGCGCATCGCCCTGCTCTCCTATGCCGATGGTGAGAAGCGTTACGTCGTAGCGCCGGATAAGGTGCAACCGGGCCAGCGGCTATTGGCGGGCCCCGAGGCCGAGCCGGTAATGGGCAACGCTCTGCCCATACGCTTCATCCCGGTGGGCGCGGTGGTGCATAATGTGGAGCTGGTGCCGGGCAAGGGAGCACAGTTGGCTCGAGCCGCCGGTACTAGCGTGCAGATTCAAGGTCGCGACGGCAACTATGTTACCCTGCGCCTGCCCAGCGGTGAACTGCGCCGAGTACACGGTGAGTGCTACGCTACGGTTGGCACGGTAGGGAATGCCGAGCACAAGAATATCACCCTGGGCAAGGCCGGCCGCACCCGTTGGAAAGGGCGCAAGCCGCATGTGCGGGGGAGCGCCATGAACCCGGTCGATCACCCCCACGGTGGGGGTGAGGGGCGCAGCCCTCGTGGCCGACCGCCGGTCAGCCCCTGGGGCCAGCAGTCTAAAGGTCTCAAGACGCGCACCCGGCGCAAGACGAGCTCACGCTTCATCGTTCGCCGTCGGAAAGGGAGTTGATTATGGCCCGCAGCCTTAAAAAAGGGCCCTTTATAGATGATCACCTGCTTGATAAGGTAGATGCTGCCAACAACTCGGGTGAGCGCAAGGTGATCCGCACCTGGAGCCGCCGCAGCACCATCGTGCCGGAAATGGTCGGTCATACCATCGGCGTGCATAACGGTAAGCAGCATGTACCAGTCTTTGTGCAGGAGAACATGGTCGGCCATAAGCTCGGCGAGTTTGCGCCGACCCGCACCTTCCGCGGGCATAGTGGCAGTCGGAAGGAGAAGTGATGGAAGCCAAGGCGCACCTTAGGACGCTGCGCATCACCCCGCGCAAGACGCGTTTGGTGGCGGATCTAATCCGTGGTAAGGGTGTCAAGACGGCGGAGGAGATCTTGCGCTTTACGCCCAAAGGGGCTTCGCAACCACTTTTGAAGCTGTTGCAGAGCGCCAAGTCCAACGCTGTTAACAACCATGACATGTTTGAAGATAGCCTGTATGTCGCTAAGGTTATGGTCAACGGGGGACCGGTCTTGAAGCGCTACCTGCCGCGTGCGCGGGGCCGGGCTGACCTATTGCGCAAGCGCACCAGCCACGTCACTATCGTGCTAGAGGAGAGGCGCTAATGGGTAACAAGATCAATCCGTTGGGCTTCCGCCTGGGGATCAATAAGTCGCCATCGGTGCGCTGGTACGCTCCCTTCAAGAGCTACCCGAAGATGCTGGCAGAGGACGACCTGATCCGTAAGGTGGTGCTGGCCGAGGTCGGCCACTCGGGCGTGGCCAAGATCGACATTGAGCGCGCTGCCCACAACGTTAATGTGACCATCCATACTGCCAAGCCCGGCGTGGTGATTGGCCGTGGGGGCGAGTCGATTAAGCTGCTGCGCCAGAAGCTAGACGGCAAGATCGGCGGCACCGTGTCGGTCAATGTGCAAGAGGTCGACAACGTCAATACCAACGCCATCCTGATCGCTCAGCGCGTGGCAGAGCAGATCGAGCGGCGGTTCGCCTTCCGGCGTGCCATGAAGCAGGCGGTGCAGCGCACCATGGAATCGGGCGCTAAGGGGGTTAAGATCCGCTGCTCGGGCCGCTTGGGGGGGATCGAGCAGGCGCGCCCGGAGTGGTACGCTGACGGCCGCGTGCCGTTGCAGACTATCCGCGCCGATATCGACTACGGCACGGCCGAAGCCAAGACCACTTATGGTATCATCGGAGTCAAAGCCTGGGTCTTTCATGGTGAGCTAGTGGGTGACCGTACCCGCCGGGCAGCGGTGCGGCCGCGGCCGCGCATCGAGGATGAGCGCGGCAAGAAGCGCCGCCGTCCCCAGGCCCGCCGCCGTCCGGAAGGCCGTGGCCCGCAGCGTGAGCGCGGCCCGGGCCAGAAGTAGGAGGCTATTATGCTCTTACCTAAACGTGTCAAGTATCGCAAGCAGATGCGCGGCCGCACCAAGGGCGCGACCAAGGGCGGCGACTACGTGGTCTTTGGCGACTACGGCCTGGTGGCTATGGAGCCGGCCTGGATTAAGTCCAACCAGATCGAAGCCTGCCGCATCACCATGAGCCGCTTTTTCAAGCGTGGCGGCAGGATCTATATCCGCATCTTCCCTGACAAGCCAGTCACCAAGAAGCCAGCCGAGACCCGTATGGGCAAAGGCAAGGGGGCAGTGGAGTACTGGGTCAGTGTGGTCAAGCCGGGGCGGGTGATCTTTGAGGTCGCCAACGTCACCGAAGATCAGGCCAAAGAGGCCTTCCGCCTAGCGGGCCACAAGCTCCCCATTAAGACCAAGATGGTCAAGCGCGAGGTGTACGATGAAGCCCAATGAGGTGCGCAACCTGACTGTGGCTGAGATTCAGGCCGAAGTCGATAAGCGCCGCGAAGAGCTGCTCGATCTGCGCATTCAGACCGCAGTCGGGCAGGCCAGCAACCCCAAGCGGATCCGGACGGCCAAGCGTGAAATCGCTCGCTGCCTCACAGTGGTCCGCGAGAAACAGGCAGGCAAACGATGAAAAGGTTGCAAGGACGGATTGTCAGCGACAAGGCCGACAAAACGGTGACGGTCAACGTGGAGCGCCGCTTCAAGCATCCGCTCTACGGCAA
>JAGXSJ010000145.1 GCA_018333895.1 Truepera sp. | reverse complement strand
ACCTCGCTCGAGGATTTCGTGCGCTACCTCAAGGCCGAGTACTTAGACGCCAGCTACTTGCAGCAAGACGCCTTTCATGAGGTCGATGGGGCTACTAGCGCCAACCGCCAGCGCTATGTCTTTAGCCGACTGGTTAGGATCTTGCGCGCGCGGCTAAGCTTTAACGACAAAGATGCGGCGCGGCGCTTCTTCCAGGAGCTGACCCAGCTCACTAAGGAGTGGAACCGCAGCCCTCAAGGCAGCCCTGACTTCACCCGGCTCGAGCACCAAATAGCGGTGCTGGTGGAGGGGCTTGCCCCGAGCCAGGTCGAGGGGTCGACAGCTCATGTATAAGGTCTATACCCGCCTTGAGCGGATCGCCGGCAACGTGCTGATGATCCAGGCCGGCGACGCTACCTACCGCGAGCTGGCGCTGGTTAGCTGGCCCATGGGCAGTTCGCTGGCCCAAGTGATCCGGCTAGAGGGGGGGCGGGCCTACCTGCAAGTCTTTGCCGGTAGCCGCGGCATTCCCACTAGCGCCCGGGTGCGCTTGCTAGGCCGACCCATGCAGGTGCCGTTCTCGGCAGCGTTGCTGGGCCGAGTCTTCGATGGCGCGGGTCGCCCCCGCGACCGGAGGCCGGTGCTAGACCAGGGCTACATCGACATCGGCGGCCCCTCGGTCAACCCCGCCAAGCGGATCATCCCCCGCACCATGGTGCGCACCGGTATCCCCATGATCGACCTCTTTAACACCCTGGTGGAGAGCCAGAAGCTCCCCATCTTTTCGGTAGCGGGCGAGCCTTACAACGAGCTGCTGGCCCGCATCGCCTTGCAGGCTGAGGTCGAGGTGATCGTGCTGGGGGGGATGGGCCTAAAGTTTGACGACTACCTCTACTTCCGCGACACGCTCGAGCAGGCCGGGGCGCTGGCCCGCACGGTGATGTTCATCCACACCGCCGCCGACCCCACGGTCGAGAGCTTGTTGGTGCCGGATCTGGCCCTGGCGGTAGCCGAACAGTTTGCCTTGCAGGGCAAGCGCGTGCTGGTGTTGCTGACCGACATGACCAACTTCGCCGACGCCCTTAAGGAGGTCGCTATCACCATGGAGCAGATCCCTTCCAACCGCGGCTATCCCGGCGACCTCTATAGCCAGCTAGCCGCGCGCTACGAGAAGGCGGTCGACTTCGAGGGGGCGGGTGCGATTACCATCCTGACAGTCACCACCATGCCCGGCGACGATGTCACCCACCCGGTGCCGGACAATACCGGCTATATCACCGAAGGGCAGCTCTATCTGCGCGGCGGTAGGATCGAGCCGTTCGGCAGCCTAAGCCGCTTGAAGCAGCTGGTTAACGGCAAGACCCGCGACGACCACCGCGCCATCATGAACACCATGATCCAGCTCTATGCCGCTTACCGCGAGACTTTGGAAAAGCAGGCGATGGGCTTTCGCATGAGCCGCTGGGATCAGCAGCTACTGCGCTACGGTGAGCAGTTCGAGGCACGGCTGATGGACTTGCGCGTACAGCTGCCGCTAGAGGCCGCCCTGGACGAAGGTTGGCGCATCCTGGCCGAATGTTTCGAACCGGCTCAGACCGGCTTGCCAAGCGCGCTAGTGACCCGCTACTGGCCCCAGGTGTAGCCGTGGCCCGGATCAAGACCAGCAAACAGGAGTTCAAGCGCCAGCGCGACGCCTTAGCCCGTTTTGAGCGCTACCTGCCGACTTTGCTGTTAAAAAAGCAGCAGCTCCAGCTCGAGCTGCGGCAGGTCGAGATCGATATGAGCAAGCTCAGCGACGAAGAGACGCGGCTGCGCCGCAAGCTGGCCGACTGGATCAAGCTCTTCGCCGAGCCGCAGCCCTTTGGCCAATATCTCAAGCTCGAGGCCGTGCGCTACGGTGAGCTGAACATCGCCGGGGTGGCCGTGCCCACCTTGGAGCAGGTGGCGTGGCAAGAGACAGTGCCCGACTTGCACCACACCCCTAGCTGGCTTGACGACGGGCTCGAAGCGCTCAAGGTCGTTCTCACCTTGCAGCTTAGGCGCCGGGTACTAAACGAACAGCACCATCTGCTCAGCGCTGAGCTACGGGTGACTACGCAGCGCGTGAACCTGTTTGAGAAGGTCAAGATCCCCGAGGCGCGCGAGAATATCCGCATCATCCGCATCGCTCTGGGGGACTTGCAAGCTGCTGGGGTGGTGCGGGCCAAAATCGCCAAGGCCAAGGCGGTAGGGGATGGTGCGGCGTGATCGTCCCCATGAAGCAGCTCACTTTGGTGGTGTTAAAAGGTGAGCAGACCGCCGCCTTAGAGGCGCTGCAAGACCTGGGTGTGATGCACCTGGCCGCTGCGCCGCCGCCTGATGAGGAGGCGGTAACTGCCATCCGCGCCCGGCTCGAAGGGATTAGGCGCGCGGCTGAGGTGCTGGCCAAGCTGGCGCCGACCGAGGTCAAGCCTGCCCAGCGCTCGCCGCAGGAGGTCGTGGCCGAGGTACAGCGCCTGGCTGAGCGCTTAAGCGGCTTAAACGATACCCGGCTCGAGCTGCTGCTCGAGCGGGAGCGGTTAGCCTCGTTTGGCAGCTTTGAGCCCGAGGATATCCACCGCCTCCAAGCTCAGGGGATCCGTGTCCGGCTGTTTCGTTTGCCGGTGCCCCAAGCCTTTGAGCCTCCTGAAGGGACGGTCGTCGTGGAGTTGTCGCGTGACCGCAGGCAGCGCTATCTGGCGCTGGTAGGCCCGGTGGCGGCGGTAGCAGAGGCGGACATACTCGAGGAGGTGCCCATCCCCGACGCCTCTCCTACCGCCCTTGCTGGGAAGCTCCTTGAGGTTGAGCGTGCAGCCACCCGCACCCGAGAGGAGTTGGCCGCCCTGGCCGGACATTTAGAGGCGGTCAAACTGCTGGCTGACCGCACCGAGGATAAGCTCCACTTTGAAGAGGCCCGAGCCAATATGACGGTGGTGTGGTTGCTGGCTTATCTGCGCGGCTTTTGCCCCGAGCGCGACGTTCCGCAAGTGCAAGCGCTGGCCGAAGCCCGGGGCTGGGGGCTATTGGTCGAGGAGGTCAGTAACCCCAACGAGGTTCCCACCAAGATCGAGAACCCGCGCTGGGTTAAGCCCATCCAGCCGATAATGTCCTTCCTGGGGGTGATCCCCGGCTATGACCAGGTCGATATTAGCACGCCGTTCCTGATCTTTTTCGGGCTGTTTTTTGCCATGATCGTCGGTGACGCGGGCTATGGGCTGCTCTTTTTGCTGCTGACCTTATGGGGACAACGGCGCTATCCGCAAGCGCCGAACAGCCTCTTTTCACTGCTCAAGCTACTAAGCGTTGCTACCATCGTGTGGGGCGTGCTGACCGGCAACTACTTCGGCCTAGCGGCCATTCCCGCTCTGCTCGAGCTGCTGCGAGTTACGTGGCTGCTGGAGCAGGACAATATCATCTTGCTGAGCTTCAGCATCGGAGCGGTTCACCTCACGCTGGCGCACGGCTGGAACGTGGTGCGCTTCTATCCGAGCAGCCGCGCCCTGGCCCAAGTCGGCTGGATCATCACTACCTGGACCATGTTCTTCTTGGCCCGCACACTAGTCTTAGGGGCGCCTTTCCCAGCAGTGATGCTGCCATTATTGGCAGTCGGCGTGGTCTTGATCGTAGTTTTTATGACCCCCTGGCAGCAGCTCAAGCACGAGTGGTTTAACCACGCCATGTTGCCCCTGACCTTGGTCAGCAACTTTGTCGATGTTATCTCCTATGTGCGGCTGTTTGCGGTCGGTGCCGCGACCTATGCGGTAGCTTCGGCGTTTAACGAGATGGCTTTAGCAATTGGAGCGGGCGGGCTCCTGGCGAGCATCCTTGCCGCGCTAATTTTGTTTTTTGGTCACACCCTCAATATCCTGCTGGCCGCCATGGGGGTGCTGGTTCACGGCGTGAGGCTTAACACCCTGGAGTTCGCCGGACACTTGGGGATGTCCTGGAGTGGCCGTCCCTATCGTCCGTTTGCGCGCAAGGCGCGGCGCGAGGCGGCCTGATGCTCCTCCTTGTCGTTGCGAGCCGAGCTTGCGAGGCGAAGCAACCTCGTCATCGGCGTTTCCCGCACCTGCCCAAGTCGAGATTGCTTCCCCTTCGACTTTGGGGGCGTAATGAACCTGGTATGTCAAGTAGACCAGTTGCTCGTAAGGCAAATCCCCCCGGCCTACGGCCGCCCCCCTTATCAAGGGAGGTGGGGGGGATTGTGCCGAGCGCCGTGGCGATCCCTTCGACAGTAACGATTTGGCAGTCATACCGCTTCTCAAGCTCGCAGTACACGCTGGCCACGAGCTGACGTAAAGGAGACGTAAATGGACCCTGAGCTAATGGCAACCTTCGGCAAAGCCGGCGCCGCGGCGGTGCTCGGCATCGCGGCGTTCGGCTCGGCGCTCGGCACCGGCACCGCCGGCATGGCGGCGATCGGTGTGTGGAAGCGCTGTTTTGCCCAGGGTCGGATGGCGCCCTTTATCCTCTTGACCTTCGTCGGGGCGCCCTTGTCGCAGACCATCTACGGCATGATCCTGATGAATACCATCATCGGCGCTGCTGAGCAGGCTGCCGCCGCCGGCGATATGGTGAGCTGGCCCGCCATGATCGGCATCGGGCTGTTCGGCGGCCTGGCCATGGCCGGGTCGGCCTGGTATCAGGGCAAGGCCGGCGCGGCGGCGGCTGATGCGCTCGGCGAAACCGGCCAGGGGTTTGGCAACTACCTGATGGTAATCGGCATCGTCGAGACGGTGGCGCTGTTCGTGCTGGTCTTTATCCAGGCGGCGATGTAGGCGTTAAACTAGGCAGGTGATCCACCACTTCGAACACACCGCCGATGTGGGCTTTGAAATAACGGCCGGCGACCTGAATGCGCTCTTTGACGCAGCGCGGCGGGCCTTGCTAGAGGTGCTGGTCTCTTGTCCGCCTCACCCGGGAGAGCGCTTAAGCCCCCTTGAGCTTGAAGCTGAGTCGCTGGAAAGCCTGCTGGTCGCTTGGCTTGACGAGCTGCTCTACCTGGTTCAGACTCGCCACCTGCTGCCAGTTCAAAGCGCCGTGGCGGTAAGCGCCGCGCCTGTGGGCTACCGCCTGGCGGCTTCGCTGAACTGTGCGCCGCTGGACGTTGAAGCACACGGCTGGCAGGGTGAGGTCAAGGGAGCAACCCACCACGGGCTTAGGCTGGTGCAGGAGAACGGCTACTGGCGGGCGCGGGTGGTGCTTGATGTCTAGCTTGGTACTGGCTCGCCAACGTTGCCGCTAGCCGCGCTATACTTAATGCCAACACGGCCTGAGGAGGAGGAATTGCCCGTGAACGTTTGTTCACCGTCAGCGAAGCACCGAGGCGAAGCCGTATCAGCGAAGCGCCGGCCCGAACGAAGTGAGAGCGATAATGCGAAGGCGTACCAAAGATGAAAAGGCTATCAGCTAGAGCGCATCCGAAAAATAGCTATAACCCATCGTTTGAGGTCGGGGCGACCGGCCGGTCGCCCCGACAGGACGCAACCGCACGGTTCTTGCTGGGAATTTCTGAACGCCCTCTAGTCAGGCTCTCAGCAAAACCCTGCGGCTGACAGACTGAGAGCCTTAAGGGCTTCGCCCCTACTTGAATACTCGAATACTTGAATACTGATGGTCATAGGAGGCGAGCATGGCGGATCCAATTCCCTTCACGGAGTTAGCGCCCAACCGTTACCGCATTCCGGCGTTTGGGGCGATGCGGGTGGATGCGGAGTTCTACGCTTCCGAGACGATCCTGGCCGACCTAGCTGCCGAGGACTACGCCTCGCTGCGGCAGCTTATCAACGTCGCCACGCTGCCGGGGATCGTCGCGCCAGCGCTGGCCATGCCCGACCTGCATTGGGGCTACGGCTTTCCCATCGGTGGGGTGGCGGCCTTCGATGCCGCGCAGGGCGGCGTGGTTAGCCCCGGTGGGGTTGGCTACGACATCAACTGTGGCGTGCGCCTGCTCACCTCGTCGCTTAGCCTAGCGGAGCTAAAACCCAGACAAGAGGCGCTAGCTAATGCCCTCTATCGTCATGTCCCGGCTGGGGTCGGCTCGGCCCGCCAGGCCGATAAGCGCTCGCACCGTGAGCTTGGAGCGCTGCTTCGTGAGGGCGCCCGTGCTGCCGTAGCCCTGGGCTACGGGAGCGAGAGCGACTTGGAGCGGATCGAGTCGGGCGGGAGGCTCCCCGGCGCCGACCCCGAGCAGGTCTCAGCGCGGGCCAGCGAGCGCGGCCTGCCACAGCTTGGCACGTTGGGTTCGGGCAACCACTTCCTCGAGGTGCAAGCTGTCGATGCCATCTACGATGCCGAAGCCGCTGCGGTGATGGGGCTAGCCGAGGGGACTATCACCGTACTGATCCACACCGGCTCGCGGGGCCTGGGCCATCAGGTCTGCACCGACTACGTAGGGCTTTTTCTTAAGGCTGCCGCCAAGTACGGCATCGAGCTGCCGGATCGCCAACTGGCTGCCGCGCCGATTAACAGTCCGGAAGGGGCGGCGTATTTGGGGGCGATGGCCGCCGCGGCCAACTTTGCTTTTGCCAACCGCCAGCGGATCGCTGCCAGTGTCGCTACCGCCTTCGAGGAGGTCGGTTTCACTCCCCGCGACCACGGCCTGCGGATAGTCTACGACCTAGCTCACAACAACGCTAAGTTCGAAACGCACCAGGGACGGGAGGTGCTGGTCCACCGCAAGGGGGCGACGCGGGCCTTTGGCCCTGACCAGGACGACCTGCCGCTGGTCTATCGCGGCATCGGCCAGCCGGTGCTGGTGCCGGGCGACATGGGCCGCTACTCGTTTGTGTTAGTCGGGACCGATGAGGCCATGCAGCTTAGTTTCGGCTCGAGCTGTCACGGGGCGGGCCGCCGACTGAGCCGCCATCAGGCCAAGCGCCAGGCCCGCGCACGCAACCTGATCAGCGAACTAGCAGCGCAAGGGATCCTGGTGCGCTCTGCCAGCCGCGCTACCGTCGATGAGGAGATGCCCGATGCCTATAAGGACGTTGCCGATGTGGTCGAGGTGGTGCATCAGGCCGGTCTGGGGCGCAAGGTGGCACGCCTGCGGCCGCTCGTGGTGGTGAAGGGATGATTATGGATAAGGCGCTAGCTCCGGAACAGCTCTATCGCCACTGTGACCTGTCCCGGCTGCCGTTTACTCGCACCGACGAGCTGCCGCATGAGAGCGACATCGTCGGACAGGAGCGGGCCGTGGCGGCGGTGCAGTTTGCCATCGGCGTGCCGCAAGAAGGCTACCACCTCTTTGCCTTGGGGCCGAGCGGTACCGGCAAGCGCTTTTTGGTTGAGCACTTCTTGCGCCGACACGCTGCAAGCCGTCCGGCGCCGCCCGATCTGTGCTATGTCCACACCTTTAGCGACCCCACCCGCCCCACCTTGCTGCAACTCCCCGCCGGGACCGCCCCAGCCTTCCGCGAGGTGATGCTCGAGCTGATTAGTGAGGTGCGCAGCAGCTTAAGCGCCATCTTCGAGTCCGAGGAGTATCAGGCCCGCCGCCACGCTATCGACGAGGAGGCCAAGGAGCGGCCCGAAAGCGCCTTCAGTGCCCTGCAAGAGCAGGCCAAGCAGCACAGCCTGGGTATGGTCCGCACGCCGCTAGGGCTGGTGTTCGCGCCGCTAAGAGGCGGCGAGGTGGTCACGCCGGAGCAGTTTAAGTCTCTCCTGCCGGAGGAACAGGAGCAGCTGCGCACCGAGATCGACCGGCTCCAGCAGGAGCTGCAACGGGTGCTGCGCCAGGTGCCACAGTGGGAACGCCAGCGCCGCGAACGAATCCGCGACCTGCACCGTGAGCTGGCCAGCCTCGCCAGCGGTCCGCTCTTTGACGAGGCGTGCCAGAAATATCAAGGACTTGAGCCGGTGCTGGCTTACCTAGCAAGCGTGCGCCAAGATGTCATAGATAACCTGCAAGAGCTGATGCAGCTCGCTGAGGCCCAGGCCGAGGCCGGCTTTGATGGCGCTGTGAAGATCGGCCCCGCTCTGCGGCGCTACCAGGTTAACGTGTTAGTTGAGCACCAGGACAACGCCCCCATAATCTTTGAAGACAATCCGACCTTCGCCAACCTAGTTGGCCGGATCGAGTACCAGGCGCAGCAGGGCAATTTGGTCACCGACTTTACGCTGCTGCGCCCCGGCGCGCTGCACCGCGCTAACGGTGGCTATCTGCTACTTGAGGCGCGCAAGCTGCTCCAGCACCCTTATGCCTATGAAGGGCTCAAGCGGGTGCTCAGTTCGCGCCGGCTGGCGATCGAGTCACTGGGGCAAGCGCTAAGTCTAACCAGCACCGTGACCATCGAGCCCGAGCCCCTCCCGTTGGATGTCAAGGTGGTGCTGTTGGGCGACCGGCTGCTCTATTATCTGCTCTGCGCCTACGACCCCGAGTTTACTGAGCTCTTTAAGGTAGCCGCGGACTTTGACGACTCGGTGCCGCGCACCCCGGAGGCCGAAACGCGCTACGCCGGACTGATCGGCGCGCTGGCCCGCCGCGACCGGCTGCGCCCGCTCTCAGCCGAGGCTGTGGCGCGGATCATTGAGCAGGCGGCGCGACTCACTGGCGACGCCGAGCGGCTCACGGCGCGCCTGGCCGACCTGCGCGACTTGGTGCAAGAGGCCGACCATCACGCGGCTGCCGCAGCGCATGAGGTGATCGCCCTGGCTGATGTCGAGATGGCCCTCGCCGCGCAACTCTACCGCGCTGACCGCTTACAGCAGCGGATGCTCGAGGAGACGCTGCGCCATACCCGCTATATCGCTACCGACGGCGAGGCCGTCGGGCAGATCAACGGCCTCTCGGTGGTGCAGCTCGGCACCGCTGCCTTTGGTCACCCCAGCCGTATCACCGCGCGGGTGCGCCTGGGCGAGGGTGAGGTAGTCGATATCGAGCGCGAGGTTGAGCTGGGCGGCCCGCTGCACAGCAAGGGGGTGCTAATCCTCAGCGCCTTGCTGGGAGCGCGCTACGCCGCAGACGAGCCGCTCTCGCTCGCCGCCAGCCTGGTGTTCGAGCAGAGCTACGGCGGCGTGGAGGGGGACAGCGCCTCCTGTGCCGAGTTTTTTGCCCTGGTCTCGGCGTTAGCCGAAGCGCCTTTGAAGCAAGGCCTGGCGGTGACCGGCTCGCTCAATCAGCACGGTGAGGTGCAGCCGGTAGGCGGCACCAACGAGAAGATCGAAGGCTTCTTTGAACTCTGCCGGGCGCGTGGGCTGACCGGTAGCCAGGGGGTGCTTATCCCGCGGGCTAATGCCAAGCACCTGATGCTGGCCAAGGCGGTGGTGACGGCGGTAGCGGCAGGGCGCTTTGCGATCTATGCCCTGGACACCGTGGACGACGGGCTGGCGCTGCTGACCGGCCTGCCGGTGGGGGTTAAGGACGACCGTGGTGAGTATCCGGCTACCAGCCTGAACGGCCGGGTAGTAGCCCGGCTGCGGGCGCTGACTCGGGCGCGGAGGGCGCTCAAGCAGGAGTAGCCATGCGGCCGATCCGGCGGATCGTAGTAGCGGTAGACGCCAGCCCGCACAGCCTGGCGGCCATTGAGGGCGCGGCGGTGTTGGCGCGGCTGCTCGAGGCCGAGTTGATGGGGGTCTATGTCGAGGATATTCGCCTGTTGCGGGTAGCTGAGCTGCCGCGCATGGTCGAGGTGAACCTCTACTCCCACGCAGCGCGGCCCTTCACCGACCGTTATGCCGAGGGGCAGCTTAAGGCGCAAGCGGCTAAGGCCCGGCGCGCTCTGGAGGAGGTGGTGCGCCGCAGTCGGCTGCGCTGGTCGTTTGCCGTGCGGCGTGGGGTGGTTAGCGCCGAACTGATCGCCGCCGCGCAAGAAGGCGACCTATTGACCCTGGGTCAGCTCGGTTGGCCGCTGCCGGGCCGCCGCCAACTCGGCAGCATCACCGCTGCGGTGCTTAGTCAGACCCCGGCGCCGGTCTTGATCGTGCGTCAGGGGATGCGTCTGCACGCGCCGTATCTGCTGCTCTACGACGGCTCGAGCCCAGCACGGCGCGCTCTGAGCCTAGCCGCTTCACTGCTGCCGCCGGGTGGACCGCTGCTGATAGCTAGCAGTGACGAGATGCGCCACAAGCAGGAGGTGATGCAGTCGTTACCGTTGGCCGTGGCCTACCGCACGCGACTGCTCCCGTTCCCCGGCCCTCTCGCTGCGAGCCTAGCAGCCATCGTCAAGGCCGAGGGGGTCGGGCTGGTGGTGTTGGGGGCGGGTGCGCTGGACTGGCTGCTGGCTATCGACACCCCGCTGTTGGTAGTGCAGTAGGCAGGGCGGTTGATTCCTCAGAAAATCAGTAGTCAAGTAGTCAAGTATTCGAGTATTCAAGTATTCAAGTAGGGGCGACCCCACGTGGTCGCCCGTTTTCATCTCGTGGTGAAGCTTGCTTCATGAGCAATTCTCCCGCAGCCTTCACAGCTGTGCGATCAGCTCGCTGCGGGCAAAGCTCTTGCTGCCGTACCACAGCAAGATGGCCGTCACGCCCCACAGCACCAGCCCCAAGAGCAGCACCAGCCAGGCGCTAAAGACCATCACCCCGGTGATCTGGCCCACCACCAGGAGCAGCACGGGCACAACCACCACGCCGCCGATCTGATAGGCCTCCTGAAAGCTCTTGACCTTGGACGAGACGATCACCGAAACCCCCAGCCCCATCCCGGCCACGGCGGGCATCACCCAGACAACCAGCACCAGCCACATCCAGGTCGGGAAGAAGACCCGGCCCATCACCCCCCAGGCCGCCCAGTGCGCTCCCATTAAAGGCTATCATGACACCCAGCGCTGTGGAGCTTGCCTTGGGTAGGAGAGAGGCCGAGCACCTGTGCCAAGAGAGAAGCCCTGACTTCAGCAGCCACCAGTGCGGTCGGATGCCTCACTTATTGACAGGACTAGAGGACGTTTTTAGGGGGGCGACAAACGTTTTATAGGGATTGGGTCCCTCGGCTTCGCTAGCGCCGTATCCGTAGTGGAGACTGCCCTGTCTGGATGGGGCAAGGTTGGTCACCACCAGCCCTAGGATATCCACGCCGACGCGGCGCAGCAGATCGACGGCGGCTCGCACCTGCTGCGGGCTGGAGTCTTTGACGCTGGTCGAGACGATGACGCCGGTGCATAACGGGGCGATCGCCAGGGTGTCAGCGAAGGGGAGCAGCGGGGTTGAGTCGATGATGATGACGTCATAGCTGCCGCGCCAGACCTCAAGGTGTTCGCGCAAGCCCTGGTTGAGGAGGTCGACCAGCGAGCGCGCGGCCGAGAAGCTAGGGATAAGGTCGAAGCTTCGCTTGCCGTCCACCCTTACACTGATGGGCAGATAGCGCTGATGGGGATTTTCCAGATAGACCTCGAGCGGCGTGTACTCAATGGGATTGAGATTAAACGCCTGGCTGCTGGACGGATGGCGCAAGTCGGCATCGACCAGCAGAGTGCGGTACTTGCTACGCGCAAAGCTCTCAGCCAGGGCAATAGCCACCCCGGTCTTCTCCTTAAGGGTTTGGGCGCTGGTGACTAGGAAGGTTTTGGGCTGAACATTAGCAGTAGCCAGGAGCAGATTGGTGCGCAAGTAGCTAGCC
>JAGXSJ010000144.1 GCA_018333895.1 Truepera sp. | reverse complement strand
ATTTGGCTCTGCGACGGTGGGCGCTTCGGGCACGAGTATGCCGACCATCCAGAGCGCCTGCGCACCCCCTTAATCCGCGAGCACGGGCGGCTGGTGCCTACCACCTGGCAGAACGCCGCCAACTATATCGCACGTGAGCTTAAGCGGCTAGGTGAAAAAGAGATAGCTATCGCCTTGCGCGCCGACGCTACGCTGGAAGAAGGTATAGCGGCCAAGGCGCTAGCCGAGCACCTCAAGACCGGGCAGCTCGACCACAGCCCGCGTCCGGCTGGTTCGGTGGTACCAACCGGAGTCAGAGCCACTCTGCACGAGGTCGCCACCGCCGACGCCATCTTCGTTATCGGCGATATCAGTGAGGAAGCACCGATCGTTGACCTGCGTGTCAAGGAGGCGCTTAAGGGCATCGCGCCGCCCGAGCTGCTGCCGCACGGCGTGCCGATCGCTGACTTACGCCTTACGGAGCGGATGCCGCGCCGCCGCAGCATTCTGATGGTGGCCGCTCCCTACCGGGTGGACCTGATGAAGCACGCTGGTCAGCGCCTAGTCTACCCCGCTGGCCAGGAAGCCGCGCTGCTGCGCGGGCTCACCGCCCTCGCTGAAGGAGGCGAAGTTGCGGTTACCGGGCTGGAGACTGCCGACCTCACCGCCCTAGCCACGCGCCTCAAGGGGGCCAAGAACGCCGTGATTATCTACGGCGGCTTCGTGCTGGCCTCCCACGCCGCTACCGAAGCCGCTCAGGCGTTGGCTAAGGCGACCGGCGCCAAGCTGCTAGCGGTAGGCCCCATGGCTAACAGCTACGGCTTACAGCAGCTCGGCGTGCTACCCAGCCACGCCCGCTACCGCTACCAGGAGATGCCTACTAGCGCCAAGGCGCTCATCCTTAGCGGGCTAAACCCGGCCCAGGACCGCGCTGTAGCCCAGCGGCTCGGCGAGCTTGCGCTGCTGGTAGTCCACGACAACTTCCTAACCGAAACGGCAGAACTAGCTCAGGTGGTGCTGCCCGCCAAAACCGGTTATGAAAAAGAGGGCTCGGTAGTCAATCTCGAAGGCCGCCTGCTGCCAGTCGCGGCAGTGCCGCTTAATAGTGGCGCCAGCGAGGATTTCACCGGGGTGGTCAAGTGGCTCAGTGAAGCGCTAGGCCGTCAGTTCGAAGGGCGTAGCACCCAGCGCCAACTGCGGCGCCTATTCGGCTTTGACCCCGCCGAGCTTGAACCGACCGGGCGCGTGCTTCAGGGACCGCCCAAGAGCATCCCCCGCATCCCAGCCACGGAGACCCCAGCTTACGGTAATCTCTTACTGGTGCCAAGCATGTCCCGCGTCGAGCAACTAGACCGCAATCCCCAGCTGCGGGCAGCTCTGGGTGCCGCTGCGCTGCGCGTCAACCCCGGCGATGCGGGCAGCCTGGGGCTTAGAGCCGGCGATGAGGTGACGCTGACGTTGCAGGGCACTCTCCGCCGCGCCACCGTCGTTATTACCGACGCCACACCGCCGGGGTTAATGCTCCTCCCAGCCCTGATCGATCAGCCAGTGGGCCTAGTGAGGCTCGAGCCGACCGCCATCTTGCGCCAGACAGCTCCGGTAGGTGCTTGATGGGCGATCCGCTGCTGGTAACGTTCTTTAAGGCCTTGGTCTTGTGCCTGGTGCTACTCGGTTCATTTGCCTACATGACGCTCATTGAGCGGCGCCTCCTGGGACGGATGCAACACCGCTTTGGCCCCAACCGCGTGGGGCCGTTCGGCCTGCTGCAACCTATTGCCGACGCCATCAAGTCGCTCTTTAAAGAGGACATCGTAGTAAGCGCTGCTGATAGGTTTGTCTTCTACCTGGCACCGTTTATCAGCATCACCTTCGCGCTGACCGCCTTCGGCGCCATTCCAGCCGGTCCCGAGGGAAGCCTGTTCGGTCTCAACCCCTGGATCATGGACCTCGATATCGGCCTGCTGTTTATCCTGGCTGCTACCAGTCTGGGGGTCTACGGCACCTTTTTAGCCGGCTGGGCCAGCAACAGCAAGTACTCGCTGTTAGGCAGCCTGCGCAGCTCGGCCCAACTAATCAGCTACGAGCTGGGCTTAGGGCTGTCGGTGTTGGGGGTGATTATGATTACCGGCACCCTCAATCTGCGCGAGATCGTCGATTGGCAGGCACAGCACTGGGCGCTTATCCTGCTACAGCCAGTAGCCTTCGTAACCTTTTTAATCTCCGCGGTCGCCGAGGTCAACCGCACCCCCTTCGACCTTCCAGAGGCCGAGCAGGAGATCGTGGCCGGCTACCTAACCGAGTACTCCTCGATCAAGTGGGCGCTGTTTCAGATGGCCGAATACGTCAACATGATGACCGCGGCTGCGTTTATGAGCACGCTCTTTTTAGGCGGCTGGCGCGGCCCGGCTTTCTTGGACGCTATAGTCCCCGGCATCTCCGAGTGGCCTATCATCTGGCTGGTACTGAAGATGGCCATCTTTATGTTCCTGTTCATCTGGCTGCGCGCCACCCTGCCACGGCTGCGCTATGACCAGTTGATGCGCCTGGGTTGGATCTGGATCTTTGAACTGGCTTTGCTGAGCCTGATCATAACCGGGGCGGTGATCGCCTTTGTCATCTAAAGGGTTCCAGATTCAAGGTTTAGAGCCGGGTACGGATGATGAAGATAGGAACCTTTGAGGATATGGAAGTCTGGCAGAGGGCCAGTGAGCTTGTGAGAGACATTTATAGCGTTTCCAACCAAGGGCATTTTGCTCAGGACTGGACCTTGCGCGACCAAATCAGGCGTGCCACGATCTCCATCATGTCGAACGTTGCGGAGGGGTTCGAGCGCTCGGGAAACAGGGAGTTCATTCGCTTCTTGTATAGCTCCAAGGCATCGGCTGCGGAGGCCCGTTCCCAACTCTACATCGCTTTCGATCTCGACTATCTGGATGAAGCCACCTTCCAGGCGCTCAAAGGGAAGCTTTCCTCGATCTCACGTCAGCTTTCTGCCTTCATCAAATACCTCGAACAGCATCCCCGGAGTACCTCATGATCATCTTGAATCTTCAACCTTTCGTTTTTTATTCCTCTTTAGGAGGAGGCCCGCTATGAGCTTGCTTGATCTTGCTAAAGGGATGGGCGTCACGCTCGGACACCTGTTCAAGAAACCCGTCACCGTGAGCTACCCCGAAGAGCTGGTAGAGATCAAGCCGCGCTTTCGGGGGCGCCATCACCTGCTGCGCCACCCCGACACCGGCCTGGAAAAGTGTATCGGTTGCAGCCTGTGTGCAGCCGCCTGTCCTGCCTACGCTATCTACGTGGAGGCTGCCGAGAACGATCCGGCCAACCCCGTTTCGGCCGGCGAGCGCTACGCCAGCATTTATGAGATCAACATGCTGCGCTGCATCTTTTGTGGCTTCTGCGAGGAGGCCTGCCCTACTGGCGCCATCGTACTGGGCCACGAGTTCGAGCTGGCCGACTTCCGCTATGAAGACTTCGTTTACGGCAAAGAGGAGATGCTTGTCGGTGTCAAAGGGTCGAAGTGGCAACGCCGCGAGGCCGCCAAGAAAAACCAGGAGGTGCGGCTCGGCTTCAAGGCCGGCCCCCGCCCGGAGCTCGAGGGGGTAGACTACTGATGGGCCTACCCCTTACCCCGCACCTCTCCCGGAGGGCTCGGTTATGGTGACCTTCATCTTCCTCGCTATCGTCATGATCATCGGGGCAATAGGGGTCATCACCTTCCGGCAACCGGTCCACGCTGCCCTCTCGCTGGTAGGCACTATAATCATCCTGGCAGTAATCTATGTCACGTTGCAGGCTCACTTTCTGGCTGCGGTACAGGTGATCGTCTATGCCGGCGCCATCATGGTGCTGTTTTTGTTCGTAATCATGCTCCTCAATGTTGAAGGTGAAGGGCATGGCGAGCGCTTTGGCTGGCTGCGCCTAGCAGCCTATGGCACAGCTACGGTGGCCATAGTTGCCCTGGTTGTTGCGGCATTCATGAATCCGCGCCCGCTCCCCGAGGCCGAAGTTGTCGATGCGGCGCTATCTGGTGGCGGTGCGGCCCAGATCGGCGAGGTGCTGTTCGAGCGGTTCGTGTTGGCTTTTCAGCTGGTAGCGGTGTTGTTGCTGACCAGCATCGTCGGCGCGGTCAGCCTGGTCCAGCGCAAGGTCGAACAGGCTGATATAGCAGCGAGTCACAGCCAGGAGACTGGCCGTGACTGATTGTACGTTTGTATGCCATGCTCAGGAGGCGCCCGGTGGTAGCGACTGAGTACTTCATAGCTTTGAGCGCCATCATCTTCGTGATCGGCGCAGTCGGCGTGCTGACCCGGCGCAGCGCCATTATGATCTTTTTGTCGGTTGAGCTAATGCTCAATGCTGCTAATCTGGCCCTGGTGGCCTTTGCACTGCAGTGGGCCGAGGCCGGCATGATAACCGCCCTATCGGGGCAAACTGCGGTCTTAATCATCATGGCTATCGCCGCCGCCGAAGTAGCGATCGGCCTAGCCATCCTGGTGGCCATCTTCCGTTATCGCCATAGCAGCGAGGTGGATAATCTATCCGAGGTGCGGCTATGAACTATCCCGTCTGGTCGGCCTTAGCCCTCCTGCTTGGCGGCCTGGCTCTTGTCAACGTCTTCCGCCACAACGGTCGCGCTACCGTTGAGGTGCTAAGCAGGATGAAACAGTGAGCCCGCTTAGCTACGCCTGGCTGATCCCGCTGCTGCCGGCCTTAGCCTTTGTTATTAACATCCTGTTTGGCTACCGGCTGGGCAAACGGGCTGCCTGGCTCAGCGTGGTGCTGCTGGCGCTGGCTACCCTGCTAGCGGTCGCGCTGCTAGTCCAGGTGCGGCAGGCGGCGCCGGTCTGGGATGCCGCCGGGCTACTCCGGATGGCTGAGGTTGAGACTCGAATAGCGGTAGTGCAGGGCCAGGCAGCGGCGAGGATGGAGCTAGCGGCACTAGAGGCCGAGCTAGCGACCTTAGCGGCGGCGGCGCTAGTGCGCGAGGCGGCACCCGACTTCCCCTTTGTCAGCGAGCTGGCCTGGCTTAGCATCGGGGGGCAGGAGGGGATCCCGTTTGGCTTCCTGCTCGACCCGTTAGCGGCCATGCTGGTGCTGATGGTAGCGCTGGTATCGCTGCTAATCCACCTCTTTTCGATCGGCTACATGGCGGGCGAGACCCGCTTCCCGACCTTCTTTGCCTACTTGAGCCTGTTTAGCGCCGCCATGCTGGCCATGGTGATGAGCCGCAACCTGTTCCATATCCTGCTCTTCTGGGAGCTGATGGGGG
>JAGXSJ010000143.1 GCA_018333895.1 Truepera sp. | reverse complement strand
ATGGCACTGTATCCATATCGGCTCGAGCGCTCCCTCAGCGCTCGCCTGTGGGGTGGGACGAGGCTCGCCTCGTTTTTGAAGCTGCCGCCTTACCACGGTGACGAACCGCTAGCCGAGGCGTGGCAGGTCTATGCTAATAACCGCATCATCAACGGCGAGCTGGCCGGATCTACGCTGGCAGCAGCCTGTGCGCAGCTTGGCCCGGCACTAGTCGGCAGCATCAGCGCAGCGCGCTACGGCACGACCTTCCCGCTGCTGGCCAAGTTTATCGATGCTGGCCAGAAGCTCTCAATCCAGGTCCATCCCGACGACGCTTTTGCCAGGACCATGGAGGCTGAGAGCGGCCATCTCGGCAAGGCCGAGGCCTGGGTTATTCTCGAAGCCGAGCCGGGGGCGCAGGTGATCTGGGGCTTTAAAGAGCGGCTTTCGCCGGAAGAGATCAGGCAGAAGATCGCCGCCGGAACCTTGGAAGAGCACCTCAACTTCGTCCCCGTCACTCCAGGAGAGGTGATCTATAACCCCCCCGGCACACTCCATGCCATCGGCGCCGGGACCCTGCTCTTTGAGATTCAGCAGAGTTCGGACCTTACCTACCGCCTCTACGACTATCAGCGGCGCGACGCAGCCGGGGCCCTGCGCGAGCTGCATCTTGACAAGGCGCTGGTGGTGCTTAAGCTTGAACCCGGAGAGCAGGCCAAGGTCGCGCCGCGAGCGCTGTCAGTTGGCAAGACGCTGCTCATTGCCGTGGAGCCCTTGGCGATGGAGCGCTGGGCGATTGCGGGCGTGCAAGAGGAGCGCACCGACGCCGGCAGCGTCGAAATCCTGACCGTTATCGCCGGAGAGCTAACGCTTAGTGCCGGCGAGCAGACCGAAGCCATAGTTCGCGGCGAGTCGCTGGTGCTCCCGGCGGCGCTGGGCAGCTATCGGTTGGTTGGCGAGGGTGTCTTGCTTCGCTGCTATGTGCCGCGCCTGTGACGCAACAGCCAGGTGTACAGTGCGGGCTCCGCGTAGGCGCGGCTCCAGCTGTCATGGCCGACGCCAGGGTAGATGGTCAAGCGGGCAGAGCCTCCCGCGGCGTTGACCGCCTCGACCATCACCTGGCTGACTGAGAGCGGCACTACCTCGTCCTGGTCGCCATGAAAAGCCCAGATCGGCAGGCCCTTTAACCGCCCGGCCAAGGGGGGGATGCCGCCGCCGCAGATCGGCACTAGCGCCGCGAAGTGCTCGGGGTGCTGCTGTGCCAGGTGCCAGCTCCCGTAGCCGCCCATGCTCAGGCCGGTCAGGTAGATCCGGTCGCTGGGATAGCGGGCCAGCGCGTCATCAAGCAGGTTGCGCAGGGAGGCTAGCTCGAGCGTCCACCAGGAATCGGCAGGGCACTGCGGGGCGATCACCCTGACCGGCTCAGAGAACGGACTCTGCTTAAGCAGCACCGCAGGTAGCCCTTGTGTTGCCACCAGCCCAAGGTCATGGCCGCGCTCCCCGGCGCCGTGAAGGAACAGCACCAGCGGCGCGGGCTGCGCGCTACCGGGCTCGAACAGCAGGTAGGGGAGGGGGGCGTCGGTGATGTGCTCCAGGAGCATGTGCTGGTTATACCAGGTCCGAGCCTAGCCAGCGCCTGGCTTCGTCGAGGTCGGCCTGGGTGAGCCCATGGCCAGCCAGAACCGCTTGGTAACTAACCTTAGCGCCTGCTTCGCGCAGCAGCGCGGCCAGGCGCTCGGCACTGCCGGGTGGGATCAGCGGATCGTGCTGGCCGCAGAGCATCAGCACCCGTTTGCCGGTAAGGTCGGGGAGGGTGGGGGGAGTAAGCGGCAGCATCGGGCGCAGCAGCACCGCGCCAGCTAAGGCGTCGGGGCGGAGCAGCAGCAAACTGGCGGCGATGTTGGCGCCATTGGAGAAACCCACAGCGATCACCTTATCCCTGGCAAAGCCGTAAGTCTGGGCCGAAGCCGCCACGAAGTCGGCTAGCTCGTGGGTGCGGGCGATCAGGTCGGCCTCGTCGAACACCCCGGCTGCGAGGCGCCGAAAGAAGCGCGGCTGGCCGTTCTCCAAGACCTTGCCGCGCGGGCTGAGCAGGGCTGCGCCGGGCAGCAGCTCTTGGGCTAGCGGGATCAGGTCGTGCTCGTTGCCGCCGGTGCCGTGCAGTAACAGCAGAGTGGGGTCGCTGCCGGGGACAAAGCGGTGCAGATAGCTCATGCTGGGTGCGCCAGTTTAAGCGGAGGCAGGACGGCTTCGATCTGCGCGCGTTGCGGCTCGAGCCAGGGGGGGAGGATGAGCTGTTCGCCGAGCGCTGTGGGATCTTCGTCTACCGCAAAGCCAGGCCCGTCGGTGGCTAACTCAAACAGCACACCGCCCGGCTCCATGAAGTAGACCGACTTAAACCAGAAGCGGTCGATGATCTCAGTCGGGCGCCGACCGGCTGCTGCCACCCGCGCACGCACCCGCAGTTCGGCGTCGGTATCGGCCACTCGCCAGGCCACGTGATGGACGCTACCCACCCCCCACTGGCCGCGCGGGGCGTTCGGGACCTCTAGAATATCGAAATGACTGCCCGCTCCGCTTATCCCGAAGCGGTGCCAGCCGCCCTCTTGGGCCAGCAGCTTTAGGCCCAGTACCTCGGTTAAAAACCGCGCAGTGGGGGCCAGCTCACGCTGGTAAGCCTTCGCGCCGTGGATGCCGCGAATCTGCTGCGCTTCGGGGACCGGACTGCTCTGCCAGGGGGCAAAGTCGCGCGGGTCGTCGCTCTCCACCAGGGACAACTCCAGCCCGTGCGGGTCGCGAAACTCCAGGGTCTTTTCACCAAAACGGGGCTGCGCCTCACCAACCGCTACGCCGTAGTGCGCCAAGCGCTCTGACCAGTAGCCCAGGCTGCCCGCCGGGACGGTAAGCGGCACCTCGACGGTTAAGCCCACGCCCTGGCGGCTAGGAGCTAGGTGAGTCCACGGGAAGAAGGTCAGGTCGCTGCCGGGGTGCCCTTCCGCATCGGCATAGAACAGGTGATAGGTGCCGGGGTCGTCCTGGTTGACGCTCCGTTTCACCAGCCGCATACCGAGCACCCCGGTGTAGAAGTCGAGGTTTTGCTGGGGGTCGCCGGCGATGGCGGTGACGTGGTGGATGCCGGTAATCTCGGTCATAATTACTCCTTCAGCGAATTGAGGGGCGTCAAGCCATAACTCCTAAAGCATACCCAAATGATATACTTAACAGAGCGCTATAAGCTACATAGCAT
Source organism: Truepera sp. (assembly GCA_018333895.1). GTDB lineage: Bacteria > Deinococcota > Deinococci > Deinococcales > Trueperaceae > JAGXSJ01. The sequence goes on along the minus strand of JAGXSJ010000143.1, from coordinate 2,392 downwards.
AATACATCACCTAACTGTGCCGTCACCCATATGCACAGCCCGGCCTATCGGAACTTGCTAAACTAGCGCAAGATGGCGCAATTTCGCAAAGACCCCTTTGGTTCAGCCTGGGTGATCATCAGCCCGGAGCGCGGGCTCGAGGCGTCTGATTTCGGTAGCGCCAGCACAGCTCACGGCAACGAGCCCTGCCCACTCTGCCCCGGTTTCGAGCACACCACCGGGGCTGAAATCATGGCGCTAGGCCCGGGGGTAGTGTCGGCTAGTGGGGCGGATTGGCGGATGCGGGTCATCGCCAACCCCCAGGCCATCCTCCATCCCCGGGCGTTCAGTATTGTCGGAGGCGAGCTATTTAGGCAGGCGACGGGGAGTGGTGTGCAAGAGCTGATTGTCGAGCACCGCGAGCACACTCAGCTAGATGGCATGTCGCTCGAGCACTTAATCGACCTGTTAAAGCTGTACCGGGAACGGCTTAACCTGCTGGCCCGCTGGCCGGGGGTCAAGCATGTGCAGCTTACCCGCAACGTGGGCAGAGTGGCTGGCGCAGCCTTCGATCACCCGCACGCGCAACTCCTGGCGCTACCGGTAGGCAGCCGCTGGGTTGACGAAGAGCGGACTGCCGCCGCCGCTTATTACGATCGGCAGGGCCGTTGCCTGTTCTGTGCGGTGATCGAAGCGGAACTGGCTGAGCGCGAACGGATAATCAGCCATAACGAGCGCTTTGTGGCGCTAGCTCCCTATGCCGCCAAAACCCCTTTTGAGACCTGGCTTTTGCCGCGCCAGCACGCCAGCAACCTTAACACCCTGACCAGCGATACCCTCCCTTATCTGGCCGATCTGTTGCGCGGGGTGTTGCGCGCCATAAACGCCGCGCTCAATACCCCCCCTTACAACATGATGTTACATCTGATACCGTCAGAAGAGGCTGGCTACCACTGGCATATCGAAATCCTGCCGCGCCTCACCACGCAGGCGGGCTTCGACTGGGGGAGCGGTTTTTATATCAATCCCACCCCGCCTGAGGATGCAGCCCGCTTTCTGCGGGAAGCCTTGGCCATGCAGGAGGTGTCTCGGTGACTGTTAAGCCCAGGTCGGTAGGATTGGCGCGGCCCAATGCTACCCGCAACACGGCCAGGGCGCGGGCGGCGCCACGCCTAGTGGAGCTGCTGTTGGTAATAATGGCGCTAGTAGGTGGGCTACAGGCCGTGGTGATGATCGGCGTGGAGCTGAGTCGCTACCTTAACCGGAGCAGTGAGGTGGCCAGCCTCAGCCGGGATGTGGCCCAGCTCGAGCTCGACATTGCCGCTTTGCGCGAGGTTTTGGCCCGCCACAACGACGAGCGCTTCCGCGAGCAGCTAGCGCGCCAGCAAGGTTTTGTCTATCCCAACGAGATCCTCTACCGGATGCTACGCTAGGCACACCATCCCCAGGCATACCAGACCTACCGCGAGGAGCCCTTCAGCGAGCCTCAGGAGGGGCTCCTCGACATAGTTCGCCTGTAACGGTGGAAGTCAGAATTGCTTTACTGAGGAACGAAGTGCTCGCAATGACCAACTAGGGGCTTACTTAGAGGCCTGAGAGCTCGACATTGCGAGCGATGAACGACTGCCACTCTTTGGGCACGTCTTCTTCGGGGAAGATGGCGCTGACTGGGCAAGCCGGTACACAAGCCCCGCAGTCGATGCACTCTTCGGGATGGATATAGAACTGGTCGTCGGCTTCGTGGATGCACTCTACCGGACAGACCTCGACACAGGAGGCGTCCTTGACGCCGATACAGGGTTCACAGATGACATGGGGCATAACATGCTCCTTTCGGTTGACGCCCACATTAGAGCCGTAGCTATCATAGCGCATACTGGCCCGGTGAGTTCAAGCAGGGCGGCTTTTTAGGAGTATTGCGGTAATGATGGTGAAGGCCACCAGCGACAAAAAGGGGATGGTAATGAAGCCGAGCCAGTTGATCCACTCGTAGTCGCAGGGGATCCCCACCCGGCAGGGGTTCGGTCCGGCGAAGCCGGGGATTTTCTCGAGCAGGTAGTGGTAGCCGGCAAATAGCACTCCCAGCACGGTCATGGGCAGCGCGTAGCGGATAACACTCGGGTCCTGGCGGAAGCTGGCGATGCCTAACATGATTACCAACGGGTACATTAGGATGCGCTGGTACCAGCACAGCGTGCAGGGGATAAAGTGGCTCACCTCACTGAAGTAGAGGCTGCCCAGGGTGGCGATGATGGCCACCAGCCAGGCGAGGTAGAGTCTGGTGCTCATAACCTAATTGCCTAGCGCCTCAAGGGCTGCCCGGACCGCCTGGTAGCTCGGGCTTACTGGGCGGCCGTTGACGAAAACCGTCGGGGTGGCATTGACCCCGGCGCGGCTGGCCATGGCGAAGTCC
>JAGXSJ010000142.1 GCA_018333895.1 Truepera sp. | reverse complement strand
GTCACGCGGCGTCAAAACGAATAGTCAACAAGGTAGGGGTGGTTTCACCGTGCTCGAGTCTATCTGCGAGAACGCGCAAGGCTAAAGCTTGTGCCTTAGCGGTAGCCTCATCCGGCGTTTGCCCATAAGTCAGCACGCCAGGTAGCTCAAGAACCTCAGCTAACCAGCGCCCATCCTCTTCTTGCTCAAGCTCGATCATGAAAGTCATCAACAACCTCTAATCAAGAGATTAGCACAACCACCTGCCGTATGTAGCCTAACGTGGGCATCAGCCGCTCTGAGCCGCAGGCGAAGCGTCGGCTGCATGCCGTGTTATGCGGCATGCACCTTAGCTTCTTTGACTTTCCGACGGAATGTGTCAATAGCTGATTGCCGCTCATGTCAACGAGTTTGCTGAAGCAGCCGGTATCCACAAGCACGCTAGCTGTCACACTCTGCGTCACAGTTTTGCCACACACCTGCTGGAAGATGGCTATGATATTCGGACGGTGCAAGAGCTTTTGGGGCATAAGGATATCAAAACCACCATGATTTATACCCACGTGCTCAACAAGGGGGGCAGGGGGTGCGAAGCCCGCTGGACGGCTAGAAGGTTCAGGATAAACTGAGAAGCGAGGTGGGCCAAGCGACTTCAGCGTGCCCATCACAGCCACCCTGACCGCCCCGAAGGAGGCCATTCATGAAGACCTATAAGCTCGCCGTCTTGCCCGGCGACTTCATCGGCCCTGAAGTTATCGACGCCACCATAGCCGTGTTGGATGCTCTCTCTTCCAAGTACGGCTTCAGCTTTTCCTACACCCGGCTCCCCTTTGGTGGCAGCGCCCTGGAGAGCCACGGCACGCCCTTGCCCGAGGCGACCAAGGTCGCCTGTGGCGCGGCTGATGCAGTGCTGCTGGGCGCAGTGGGTGGCCCGGTGGGAAGGCACCCGTGGAATCGCGTCCCGCGTGAGCAGCGTATCGAGTCGGGGCTGTTGGGTATCCGCAAGTACCTAGGGGTCTACGCCAACCTGCGGCCGGTTAAGGTCTTCAAGGGTTTAGAGCACCTTTCACCCTTAAAGAGCGAGGTAGTGCGCGGCACCGATATGCTGATTGTGCGCGAGTTAACGGGCGGCATCTACTTTGGCAAACCGAGCTATAACCGGGCGGATGAAGGGCTCTCTACCGACGTCTACACCCGGCCGGAGGTCGAGCGTATCGCTCGGGTAGCTTTTGAGGCGGCGCGTTTGCGCGGTGGCAAGGTCACCAGCATCGACAAGGCTAATGTGCTAGATGTCAGCCAGTTCTGGCGCGAGGTGGTGATCGGCGTGCAGCAGGCTGAGTACTCAGGCGTCGAGCTCGAGCACCTCTACGTCGATAACGCCGCTATGCAGTTAGTGCGCAGCCCCAGGCAGTTCGACGTGATTGTGACCAGTAACCTCTTTGGCGACATCCTCTCGGACCTAGCGGCGGTTATCCCCGGCAGCCTGGGGCTGCTACCCTCGGCTAGCGTGGGTGGCCAGGTGGGCCTTTTTGAGCCGGTTCACGGTAGCGCTCCCGACATTGCTGGCCAGGATCTGGCCAATCCGGCCGGCGCCATGCTCTCGGCGGCGATGATGTTAAGGTACGGCCTCAACGAGGAAGCGGCCGCTAAGGCCATCGAGCAGGCGGTGGAGCGGGCGCTGGCCGAGAATCCGACCAAAGACCTAGGCGGTACGCGAGGGACGCAAGCCTTTACCGAGGCGGTAGTAAGGGCTATTACTAAAAGCGCAGGTTAAGGCCGACTCCTAGTCCGACGCTGACCGGGTTGGCGGTGAAGGTGTAGGAGGGGAGCAGCTGCGCGAACAGGCCGACCGTGTTGCTGAGGTAATACTCGATGCCAAACGGCGCCTCAACGAGCGCGGCGGTGTGCTGGTCGGTTATGGTCACCCCCAGCGACAGGCCGCCGTAGCCGTCCAGGCGCGGAGCGATCGCGGTGCGGGCCAGCACGCCGAAGCTCAGCCGCAAGTCGTTCGTGGCGCCGTTGTAGTGCGCCCGGACCACTACGCCAAGCGGTCCCAGCAGGCGGTCGTAGCCTGCTTGCACCCCGAGGTAGATTAGGCCGCTGGTCAGGGCGCCGGGGGAGAGGCCGAAGAAGGCGCGGCCAGGGGAGAGGTCCCAGATTGGTGCGTCTACACCCACAGCGGCCGGCGCTGTGCGCTCATCAGGCGGTAACACCGGCGCTACCCCTGGCTGGCGCAAAGCCTCGGCGGCGGTGCGAGGCACGCCCACGCCGTCCAGGCCTTCGCGCGGAAAGACCTCTTCGCCTAACAGCTCGTTCATGGCGGCTTCAAGGTCGGCTATGCGGCGCTCGAGCCACTCCACATAAGACAGTGCGGCGGCCTCTTCCAGGGCCTGCTCGAGCCGGGTAATCCGCTCCAAGGGTTGAAGCTCGGCTAGCTGGGCGGCTGTCTCCTGCATGGCCGCCAGCGTGGCAGCGTGCAGCGTATCGATATGTTGCAACAGCCGGGCGGCGATCACTGCCATTTCAAAGCGGGTGATGGGGCGGGTGCCGCCAAAGGTGCCGTCCGGGTAACCGATCACGATCCCTTGCTGGAGCAACAGGCGGACCGCCTCATTGGCCCAGTGGTCTGCCGGAACGTCGGCGAATGCCTCCGGAGCCGGTTGCACCGCCCCGATAGGGAGGTCTTGGGCAGCGGCTACCGTGAATACCATGACAACGAGGATGAGAACTTTCATGACAACCCCTCCTTTACCCTCAATTGTACGCTGTCCTGGCTCGGTAGGGGCCGCTGTGAGGCGGGATTTTTGAGGCTGTAGGAGTTGGCTGTGAGGTTAGCGGGGCAAGCTTAAGGATTGAGGTAGGCTAAGGCATGGACCCCGCCAGCCCGCCCGCGCCGCTAGCCGAGCGGCTGCGGCCCCGTTCGCTCGCCGAGATGGCCGGGCAGTCGCACCTGCTCGCTTCCGGAAGGCCGCTCAGAGTGGCTATTGAGAGTGGGCGCTGGCGTTCGATGCTGTTCTGGGGACCGCCCGGGGTAGGCAAGACCACCTTGGCGCGGCTGATCGCTGAGCAGAGTGGCGCTCACTTCGTCAACCTGTCCGCCGTCACCGCTGGCGTTAAGGAGGTGCGAGCGGTGGCGCAAGCGGCTCAGGAGCGGCTGGCGGACGGGCAGCGCACCATCCTCTTCCTGGATGAGGTGCATCGCTTTAATAAGGCGCAGCAGGACTTGTTACTCCCCTATGTGGAGACCGGCACCCTGCTGTTTATCGGTGCTACCACCGAGAACCCCTCCTTCGAGGTGATCGGCGCCTTGCGCTCGCGCTGTCAGCTTTATCTGCTCCATCCCTTAAGCGAAGCGGAGCTAGCAGCGGTTATCGAGCGAGCGCTAGCCCACCCCGACGGCTTGGCCGGAAGACTCACGCTCGAGCCCGCAGCGGAGTCGCTGATCATCCAGTGGGCCGATGGCGATGCCCGCCGCGCCTTAGGCGCGCTGGAGGTCGCCGCCGGTCACGCCGAGGCGGGCCTGCTCAGCGCCGAGGCCACCCGGCAGGCGCTCTCGGTGCGCGGCCTGGCCTTCGACAAGGGGGGCGAGCACTTTTATAACCTGATCAGCGCGCTGCACAAGTCGGTGCGCGGCTGCCACCCCGACGCCGCGCTGTACTGGCTGGCGCGCCTGTTGGGGGGTGGTGCCGACCTGCTGTACGTGGCGCGGCGGCTGGTGCGCATGGCTGCCGAGGATGTCGGCCTGGCTGACCCCAATGCCCTCAGAGTGGCGCTGGCGGCGCAGGAGGCGGCGGCGCTGCTGGGTCAACCCGAGGGCGAGCTGGCGCTGGCTGAGGCGGCTGTTTATCTGGCGGTGGCGCCCAAGTCGAACGCGGTCTACCGTGCCTGGGGCAAGGCTCGAGCGGATGCTGAGGCCCACGCCGCTGCCGAGGTGCCGCTGCACTTGCGCAACGCCCCGACCGGCCTGATGAAGACCCTGGGCTACGGCCGGGGGTATGCCTACTATTTTGATGACATAAAGGCGAGTTTTAGGCAACGCTATTTCCCCGAGGCCCTGGGGGAGCCCCGCTATTACGACGCCGGCGGTGAAGGCTGGGAAGCCAAGGTGCGCGAGCGCTTGCAGGCTTTTGAGAAGCTGCGCCGCAGCTAGGGACATCAGTCTCGCAGCTGTACGGTAAGGTAAGGCCATGAACCATCCCCCAGTGCTGGTCGTCAACGCGGGTAGCTCGAGCCTCAAGGTTAAACTGCTGCCGCACCACCTCTCCTTGTTAGTCGAGCGTATTGGCGGCGATACCCAAATCAAGGCCAGTTTTGCCACCTCGGTGCGCAGTGACGGTATCAGCGACCACGAGGGGGCCTTTAAGCTCTGCCTGACCGCTCTGGCTGAGCAAGTGCCGCTAGCTAGCATCGTGGCGGTCGGCCACCGGGTAGTCCACGGTGGCGAGCGCTATACCCGCCCTACCCGCCTAACCCCGCCGGTCATTGCCCAGATCGAGGCGCTGTCGCCGTTGGCGCCGCTGCATAACCCGCCCAATTTGGCTGGGATTCGCGCCGCTTTGCACCTGCTGCCCGAAGTGCCGCAAGTAGCGGTATTCGACACCGCCTTCCACAGCACGGTGCCGACCTGGGCCTACCTCTACGGCTTGCCACGACGCTACTACAGCGAGGCGGGCGTGCGGCGCTACGGCTTTCACGGCACCAGCCACGACTACGTTACGCGGCAGGCCGCGCAGCTGCTTAACCGGCCCCGCAGCGAGCTGAGGCTTATTTCGCTCCACCTCGGCAACGGTGCTAGCGCCGCTGCGGTGCAGTTTGGGCACTCGGTCGATACCAGCATGGGCTTTACCCCGTTAGAGGGGCTGTTGATGGGCACCCGCTCAGGCGATATCGATGCCGGCGTGCTCCTCTACCTGCTGCGCAGCGGCATGAGCGTTGATGAGCTCGACCAACTGCTCAACAAGCGCTCCGGGCTGCTCGGCCTGTCGGGCGTCTCCAACGATATGCGCGATGTGCGCCGGGCCGCGGCTGCGGGCGATCAGGCCGCCTTGGACGCCATTGCGGTGTTCAGCTACCGCATCCGCAAGATAATCGGCGCCTACGCTGCGGCGATGGGCGGCTTGGACGGCGTGATCTTCACCGCCGGCATCGGCGAGAACGATCCCGAGTTGCGGGTGCAGGCGCTTCAGGGGCTGGAGTTCTTGGGTATAGACCTAGACCTGGACAAGAACGCCCGCGGCGAGCGCCTGATCAGCCGAGCGGAAGCCCGGGTGGCGGTCATGGTCATCCCTACCGACGAGGAGCGGATGATCGCCGAGGCGACCCTTGAAGCGCTCGCTTCCTAAAAGCGAATTTAAGTCCCTTGCTGCTTATGATGCTGAACAGGAGGCACCTGGTGCCGATGAGGGACGCGCACAACCAGTTTGGCGGCAGCATCACCGTTATCTGATCGACGCCAATTGGCCCTACCGCTTTGCGCTCCGGGAAGGCCCTGACTACCTTCACCAAACCGGGTCAACGCTACTTAGCGGGAGGGCGATTTTGGGATTCGGCTACCAGAGACCGCCAAACATGCCAGACTGGAGCATTGGTTGAGGCGTGAGGAGGCTATGAAAACACTCGGAATCGATTTAGGCGGTACCAAGATCGCGGTAGCAGCGGTGGAGGATGGGGTGATTCTGAGCCGTCACCGCGTCGCTACCCCGCAGACCGGTATGAGCGCGGTGCTTGATGCTATGGCTGAGGCGGCACGAGCCGTGCTGGCCCAGCACCCGGAGATTAGTCGGGTTGGGATCGGGTCGCCTGGCCCGATCGACTTTAAGCGCGGAATGGTGCTGTTTGCGCCCAACATCCCCGGCATGGTCGAAGCACCTATCGTTAGCGGCTTAGAGGAGCGCTTGGGGTTGACGGTGGTGCTCGAAAACGACGCCAACGCCGCAGGCTACGCCGAGCACCGCTACGGGGCGGCGCGCGAGTTGGAGAGCAGTATCTTCGTGACGCTATCGACCGGCATCGGCGGGGGGCTGTTCATTGGCGATAAGGTGATTAGGGGCGCTCACGGCATCGCCGGGGAGATCGGCCACATGATCTTGCAGGACCGTGGCCCGCAAGGCGGCGACGGCCACCACGGCACCTGGGAGGCGATCGCCGCCGGCCGCTCAATCGCCCGCGAGGCCAGCTACAGCTTTGGGCGTGCTATGACTACCGAGGAGGTCTTTGCGCAGGCTCAAGCCGGTGATAGCAAGGCCCTCAAAGTTATCGACAACGCTGCGCACTACACCGGTATCGGCCTGGCGAACCTGCACAAGATCTTCAACCCCGACGCCTTTGTGTTAGGTGGTGGGTTGACGCAGGTGGGCGACTTTTATCTGGAGCGCGTGCGAGCTGCGGCGGCGGCGTTTTGCGCCAACTACCCTCCCTTAGAGCTGCGCCTGGCCGCTTTGGGTACCGATGCCGGGGTGATCGGCGCGGCGGCGGTAGCCATTCCATGACCGTCGAGCTGATCCTGGGGGCGCTGCTGATCTTTGCCATGCGCGTGGTCGATGTGTCGCTCGGCACGCTGCGCATCGTCATGCTGGTGCGGGGGCGGCGAGGACTGGCTGGCCTCCTGAGCTTTTGCGAATCGCTGATCTGGCTACTAGCCGCCGGTCAGGTCATTACCAATCTGGATAACCCCCTTCAGCTAGTGGCCTTTGCCGGGGGCTACGCTACCGGCACCATGCTCGGCTCCACTATCGAGCGGTGGATCGCTATGGGCCACACCTTGCTCCGCTTCGTTACGCCGGTCAGCGCCGAACCGGTGGCGCCGGTGCTGCGCGAGAGGGGCTTTTATGTTACCGAGATCAATGCGACCGGCCGTGATGGTGATGTGCGGGTCGGTTTTAGCGTGGTGCCGCGGCGGCGGGTGCCGGAGGTGCTTAAGGTGGTGCACGAGACCTGTCCCAACGCCTTCGTGACGCTCGAAGAGACCGTGCCCGCCAATTTGGCGGTGATGCCCGCCGCGGCGATGCGCAAGTAGCACCCGTTGGGTGACTCACGCGGTTTTCAGGCGCGGTGCTAAACTGAGGCCATGGCTTATCCACCTGCTGACCTTCCGGCTAAGGCGATTCAGCGCCGCCGGGTGGCGGCGACGCTGCTCCTCGCCCTCCTATCACTCAGCCTGTTGGTAGGCGTCGGTTACGCCGTGGTGGCGCGCTACCTGCTGGTCGCTGAGGTGCAGGTGCCGATGGTCATCGGGCGCGAGGCTGACGAGGCGCTGCGCGAACTGCGGGCGCTTCAGCTGACCGTGCAGCCCTACGAGTTTAACGTGGTGGGAGCGCGGCTAGGCAGTGTGACGTCGCAGAGTCCGGCAGCGGGGACCTGGGTGCGCCCAGGCCGTTCGATCAGCATCGGCGTTCACAACCCGCCAGCCAGTGTTGAGGTACCCAGCCTGGCGGGATTAACCGAGGAGCAGGCAACGCGGACTCTTAGAGAGACCAATCTAGTGCTGGGTGAAGTCAGTTATGAGTTCAGCGATAACCCTTCAGGGCGCGTGCTGAGTCAGCAGCCCGGGCGCGGAGTGACCGTGACTAGCGGCTCGAGCGTCTCCTTGGTAATCAGCCGTGGCGCTGAGGTGGTGGAAGTCACCCTGCCCGACGTGGTAGGGCTGCGTCTGGAAGAGGCCCGTAATCGCCTAGTGGCTGCCGGCTTGCGCCGGGTCGAGACGGTAGCGGTGGGGCTTAGCTACACCCAGCCCAATCAGGTCAGCGCACAGTGGCCTGCCGCGGGTCAGCGCGTGCCGACTAGTGCCTTAGTTACTCTTACTTACGCGCTCCCCGGCCGCGAAGTGGTGCGTGTTCCAGAGGTCCAGGGGTTACCGTTGCAGCGCGCCCAACTTATGCTCCGCGCCGCCGGTCTTGAGATCGCCTGGGTCGATCACGTTGAAGATGCTGCGCGTCCCCAAGGCGTGCTGGAAGTGCGCCCTAGCGGCTATACCTTGCCGGGTACGCCGGTGGCAGTTACCGTCAACGGTGCTCAGGGCGAAAACGTCCTGTTGCCAGAGCGTCCGGTGGAGGCTGAACGTCCCCCGGTGCCGGTAGCCGAACCACCGCTACCCCCAGTTCTAGGTGGCCGGACCATACCGATCAACTTCAACCCCGCCGATCATGGCTTCTTGCGCGGTCAGGAGTATCGCTTCGAGTTAGTGGTGATCGACGATAACGGGCAGCGGACGGTAGTAGATCGGGTGGTCCCGGCCGATCGTGCAGTCAACACGTCGGTGCAAGTGCACGGTCGGGCCGAGATTCAGATCTCCCTCAACGGCCAGCTGTTCACGGCTTGGAGTCCTTAACGATACAGAGCGACCGCACCTTTTCGATCTCGGCCTCGGGGCCTAGCACCAGCAGGCGGTCGCCAGGGTGTATGGTAGTACCTCCGCGTGGCACGATAAAAGCGTCCTCGCGGCTAAT
>JAGXSJ010000141.1 GCA_018333895.1 Truepera sp. | reverse complement strand
GTTGCGAATATACTGCATTAGCGACTGACAGGCCGCGGCGCAGGCCGCCGGGATGTCCCAGGCTGCCTTGTCGCGCTCGCCCACGATGTTAGAGATGCCGCGCAGCTCAGCAAACGGAGCCCCTAGAGCGAGGCAGACCTGGGCCGCTGCCGCCCCTTCCATCGACTCTACCGCCACGTCAAAGCGCTCCTGCAAGGCCCGCGCCAGCGCAAAGTCGCCGGTGACGGTTTCCGAGGTGCCGAAAGTGACCAGCGGCAGGCCGGTCGCGTCAACCAGGGCGTGGCTGAGCCGTTGGTCGGTAGGGATCAGGTTGTACATCGGCTGCCCCTTATCCACCAGTGGGAAGCCCAGCTCGCTCATACCGTGCCAGCCGTCGGCCTCCTGCACGCCCGAGTCGAGGTGGATTTCGCGGGCCGCTATCGCCGCTTGGGCCACGCTTAAGCCTGAGCCGAGGTACGCCCCGCCGATGCCGAACTGGATTACTCGGCTGGGTGCATAGCGGTCAATTAACAGCGCCAGGCCGGCGGCGGTGTTGACCTTGCCGACGCCTAGATGGGCCAGCAGCACGGTCTGGTGGTAGAGTTGGCTGCGGTAGAGCTCTCCCCACGGCGAGTCTAGCGCTTGCCAGGCGGCAGCGGCGTGTAGCGGCTCGGCTTCTAGCCGGGTGGCGCTGATGAGCAGGAGATCCATGGTGGTGAGTCTACCGCAAGCGGCCAGAGCATGCCCCTACGCGACATCCAGGGCTGGTTTCGCCACTGAGGCTAGCCCCTGGTTCACATCGAGCAAGGTGACTCTAGAGCGGTTTTCACAAATACTGAGTCGCCTTAGCGCAGGTATCATCTCTGCAAAGGCGCCCTGGAGAACGATTCGCAGTCCTGCGAGCACCCGCAGGATCAAACCAGATGATACCTGCTATAGAGCACCGAAATTTCAGGATCGGCTTGGTTTCCAGAAGACTAGCCGACGCCCTGATACCGGGCAAACTGCGTATACTGAAAACGTGCTGACTTCGCTCGAGCTTAAGGATTTTGCCATCGTAGACGAGCTGCGCGTGGAGCTATCGAGCGGGCTTAACGTGCTGACCGGCGAGACCGGAGCCGGCAAGTCGATCTTAATCGACGCCCTGGCAATCCTGATCGGCGGGCGGGCCGATAGCAGCGTGGTCCGGGCCGGGGCTGAGAGCGCGCTGGTGCAAGGGTTGTTCCTTGATGCACAGGTCGAGTCGCTGTCGCGGCGCGTTCAAGCGGCGGGTCGCAGCAGCGCCCGGCGCAACGGCGAGCTGGTGACTATCGGCGAGCTGGCAGAGGCCGGGGGGGCGCTGGTGGCCATCTTCGGACAGCACGCCGCACAGACCTTGCTGGCCGGGAGTGAGCAGCGCAAGCTCCTAGACCGACTGCTAGGTGAAACTGAACAGCAGCAGCTCAGCCGCTATCGCGACACCTTCCGGCACCATCAGGCTGTTATCAAGGAGCTAGAGATGCTCCACACCGCCGCTCGCGAACGCGCTCGCCGCAGCGATGTGCTGGCTTTTCAGGTAAAGGATATCGACGACGCCAAACTCAACCTGGGGGAGGACGAAAGGCTGCGCCAAGAGGCGGACGGCCTGCGCCATGCCGAGCGGATCCGCCAGGGGGTAGGCGGTGCCTTGCAGCTGCTCTCCGAGGCCGAACCGAACGCGCTGACCCAAGTTGCCCAAGCCATCCGCGAGTTGGAGTCAGCCGCGCGCTATCACCACGACTTAGCGGTGCTAGCGGGCGACCTGCGGGGCAGTCTGACCGGGCTCCAGGCCGTGGGGGACGAACTGGCAAGCTTTCTGGCCGGGTTTGAGGCCGATCCGGGGCGGCTAGAAGCGCTAGAGACGCGCCTGAGTCGGCTCGAAGCCTTGAAAGCCAAGTACGGCGACAGCTTAGCCGCCGTGCTGGCCTATCGCGCCGAGGCCGCTGCCGAACTCGCCGGCTTGCAGCACGCCGAGGAGAAGATCGGTGCCTTAGAGGCGCTGGCAAGCACCCTGCAAGCGGAGCTAGCAGCTACCGCCCAGGAGCTGAGCCAAGCGCGTGAGAAGGCCGCTGCCCGGCTTCAGGCCGAGGTGTCTGCGCTGCTCGGCCCGCTCGGCATGCTTAGCGCCGTATTTCAGGTGAGCCTCACGCCGCAGCCGCTAGGGCCGCACGGCCGGGATAGGGTCGCTTTGCTGTTTAGCGCCAACTTGGGCGAAGCGCCCGCGCCGCTGACTGAGGTAGCCTCGGGGGGCGAGCTGTCGCGCTTGATGCTGGCCCTTAATGTGGTGACCGGCTCGGACTCGCCGACGCTGGCTTTTGATGAGGTCGATGCCGGCATCGGCGGGCAGGCAGCCAGGGCTGTAGGTGAGCTTTTGAAGCGCTTAGCCCGCGACCATCAGGTGCTGGTAGTAACCCACCTGCCACAGGTAGCGGCCTATGCCGACGCGCAGTTTTTCGTGGCCAAGCTCGAGCAAGCCGGGCGCACGGTCACCCGCGTAACGCGGCTGGCGCCTGCCGAGCGCGAGGTGGAGCTGGCCCGGATGCTCTCCGGCGCAGTCACCGACAAGGCGCTGGCGCACGCCCGCGAGCTGCTCAGCGCGTCGCACGGCGAGCTGATGGGTCATTAATGGGTGAAGAAAAGCTGCCAGACGACACGCTGCTCTACCCCCGAGATAGAAAGCTCGTGGCTTGTGGCCTGTAGGAAAAACTACAAACTGCTTGCCCTACCCGAATACACGACGCCTTGACCCACGCTTGCTGCCCCTCTACCCCAACCCAACGACCTATACTAGAGCATGACCTTTGACCCCGAAAGCCGCCGCAGCGAGGACCCCTGCCCTCAATGTGGCGGCCTTAACACTCTCAGCCACGACTATCCTGAAGGCTTTTCCGATCTTGAGTGCCTGGATTGCGGCTTTCGCAGCGACGCGGAGGAGATCGCCGAGCTGGCCCGCTTCGAGGGGGCTTTGCTCGAGCGCGACCCGTCACTTCCGATCCCGGTCAAAAAGCTCACGGCGTAGGGGCAGATCACCCCTACGCCGCCGGTGCTACCGAGCACTAACGCACGAAAGTCAGCACTACAATCAAGGGTGCAAAGGTGATCGCCACGATGCTCATCAGCTTCAGCAGGATGTTGATGCTGGGGCCGCTGGTGTCCTTAAAGGGGTCGCCAACGGTATCGCCGACTACCGCCGCCTTGTGGGCGTCGCTCCCTTTGCCGCCGAGCTGCCCCGCCTCGATGGCTTTCTTGGCGTTGTCCCAGGCACCACCCGAGTTGGCCATCATCACCGCCAGAGCGAAACCTGACACTAGGGAGCCCGCTAGCAACCCGCCTAGCGCTTCGGGGCCCAGCACGATCCCGACTGCCAGGGGGGCCAAAAAGGCCGTCAAGGACGGCAACACCATCTGGCGCAGCGCCCCTTGCGTGGCGATCGATACGCATGAGGCGTAGTCAGCCCGCACGCCCTCTTTCCCTTGCAACAGGCCGGGGATGGTGTCAAACTGGCGCTTGACCTCCTTGATCATGTCCTCGGCGGCGCGGCCAACCGCGCTCATGGTTAGGCTCGAGAACAGGAAGGGGAGCATAGCGCCAATAAACAGGCCAGCGATTACAAACGGGTCACCCAGCGAAAGCGTTAGCTCTCGTTCCGGTATCAGCTCGTTGATACGCGCTTGAAAAGCGACGATCAGCGCTAGTGAGGTGAGCGCCGCCGAACCGATGGCAAAGCCCTTACCGGTAGCTGCCGTGGTGTTGCCAAGCGCGTCGAGCGCGTCGGTGCGCTTCCGCACACTGGGGTCTAGGTGGCTCATCTCGGCAATGCCACCCGCATTATCCGCTACCGGACCGTAAGCATCGGTCGCCAGCGTGATGCCGAGCGTCGAGAGCATCCCTACCGCAGCCAGGCCAACACCATAAAGCCCGCGAGCGACCTCAAAGCCCTCCACACCGATCCCCCCGGCTGCCAAGAAGGCTAAAACGATACCCAGGCCAACAGTCAGCACCGGGATCAGGGTACTCTCCATTCCGACCGCGATCCCCGCGATGATAGTAGTGGCCGAGCCGGTTTCACTGGCCTTGACGATAGACTGGGCCGGTGGTGGCTCGGGGGCCGTGTAGTACTCGGTGACGGTGCCGATGATAATGCCGGTTAGTAACCCGATGATGATAGCTAGGAACACCCCCAAGCCCAGGATAGGAATAACCACTAGCGCGGTGAGGACCATAGTGATTCCCCCGGCGGTGAAAATACCCCGGCGGAGCGCATTTAAGAGCTCGGTCAAGCCCGCCCCCTCGCGCGTCTGCACCACGAAGGTGCCGATAATAGAGGCAATGATCCCAACAGCCGCCACCGCCAGCGGGATAAGAATCCCGTCAGCGCTCCCTGGGAAAGCCGCTACACCGAGCGCACTGGCTGCCACGATCGCCGCCACGTACGACTCATACAAGTCGGCGCCCATCCCCGCCACATCGCCGACATTGTCGCCGACGTTGTCTGCAATCACCGCTGGGTTGCGCGGGTCGTCCTCGGGGATACCGGCTACTACCTTACCGGCCAGGTCGGCGCCGACATCCGCTGCCTTGGTGTAGATGCCGCCGCCCACACGCGCAAATAGCGCCACGGCCGAAGCCCCCAGCCCCAGGATCAGCATCGCCTGACTGATGCCGGTATAGTCACCGCCAAGCTGTGCCCGTAAGAATAAGTACCAAACCGTGATGTAGATGAGCGCTAGGCCGACTACTACCATCCCCATTACCGTGCCGGCGCTAAACGCCACCCGCAGGCCGCGGTTCAGACTCTCCTGAGCCGCCGCCGTGGTGCGCGAGTTGGCCAGAGTGGCGATGGTCATGCCGATATAGCCCGCTAGCGCCGAGAGCGCCCCGCCGATGACAAAGGCGAACGGCGCGTAGACGTTGAGCAGCCTAGCACCGTTTAGCTCGATCAGGCTCAAGACCAGGAGCAGCACAAAGACTACGGCAAAGAAGATGCCGACCACGGTGTACTGACGGCGTAAATAGGCCCTGGCCCCCTCACGAATGGCCTTGGCGATCTCCTTCATGGTGTCATTACCCTCACTAAAGCTGAGCACCTGGCGTGTCAGATAGGCCGCGAAAGCCAGCGCTGCCACACCACCAGCCAGTGCCAGCCACGACAGCCAGTCGTTACCACCTGCCTGCTGTGCCCAGGCCAAGCTGAGTACTAAGAGCGGTAACGTTGCCAAGATCCGTCTCATGCAGCACCTCGTTTTCCTGATGTCTGGCCCTGGGGGGTACTGGAACTATGCACAGCGTGAGTTGCCATTAAGAGCGCGCTCGTTTGCACCATGACGCCAAAGCAAGATTCCGATAGTCCAGGGCCAGTCCCTTATCACCAAGTAGGCATTCTAACAATTCCCACACACCTCGCGGCAAGAGTGAGGCGGAGGCCATACTGCCCTAACCGATAGCAGGTATCAGTTGGTTTGATCCTGCGGGGTGCTCGCAGGACTACGAATCGTTGTCTATCCTGCGGTTTACTCGCAGGACGCCTTTGCGGAGATGATATCGGCACTTCGCCGACTAGGTATTGGTGAAAACCGCTATGAGCCAGCGAGACCAGCCTCCCTTTGGGCAAGTAGCCTGAGGTCGTTCCCTAAGCCTTGCAGCCCTGCGTTACGGCGGGTAAGCTAACCGCGTGACCCTTGATGAGCTGCAACGCTGGGCGCAGGCCAATCGTCCCGCCGCTTTGATCGAACTGAGCGATAACCTTGTCTTTGGTGAGGGGAATCCAGCTCCCCAGCTCGTTTTCGTCGGCGAAGCGCCCGGCGAAGACGAAGATCTGCAAGGGCGGCCTTTTGTGGGCCGTGCCGGACAGTTGCTCGATAGGATTCTGGCGGCAGTAAGCATCCGTCGGGACGAGGTCTACATTACCAACATGGTCAAGTACCGCCCACCCGGCAACCGCAACCCCAAGCCCGAAGAGGTAGCCGCCAGCGAGCCGCTGCTCTTAAGGCAGCTCGAGCTGCTGCGCCCGCAGATTATCGCCACGCTCGGCAACGTGCCGACCCAGTACTTCCTAAAAACGACCGAGGGGATCACTAAGACCCGCGGCAAGTGGTTTGAGTGGCACAGCGTCCGCATCATGCCGCTGTTCCACCCGGCTTATTTGCTCCGCAACCCGAGCCGCGAGCACGGCAGCCCTAAGTGGCTAATGTGGCAGGACATGAAGCTGCTCAAAGAGGCGCTGGATAGTCTGGGGCCCAAGAGCATGGCGCCAGTGGTAATTGATACTGCCCACCAAGAGCGCCTGTTCTAAGGCTTATCTAGCTCCTATGGCCAGCCTTCGCCCTCTCCGCTTCGCCCACTTGCCGTTAGTCGGCGCTACCCAGAGTAGGCACAACGAAACCGAGCGCGCGCTGCCAAACTGCCACCTCGAGGCCGCCTGATGCGCGCCCTGGTGCAGCGAGTGAGCCGTGCCCAGGTCGAGGTGTCGGGTGAGATCATCAGCAGCATCGGACTGGGGCTTTTGGTCCTGCTCGGCGTTGCGCACAGCGATACGCAGCTCGAGCTCGACTTCTTGGCTCGCAAGATCGCCAAATTGCGCATCTTTAACGACGCCGACGGCAAGATGAACTTAAGCCTGCCGGAGGTCGGCGGCAGTCTGCTGGTGGTGAGCCAGTTCACACTGCTGGCCGACGCCAAAGGGGGCAACCGGCCCAGCTACAGCCATGCCGCCAAACCTGAGCAGGCTAAGGCGCTCTATCAGGCCTTCCTCGACGCCTGCCGAGCGCTAGGTTTGCCGGTCGCCTCGGGGGTCTTTGCTGCCCACATGGCGGTTCACCTGGTAAACGACGGGCCGGTCACCATCTGGCTCGATACCGACACGCTGTTGCCGCGCAGCCCAGGGTAAGGCATGAAACGTGCTACGTGTAGTAGTGGATTTAGGATAGGAGCAAGAGCGAACATGCGCCAACAGCCTAGCCTAGATTGGGGGTCGGCTGTGAGACCGCTGCTGCTGGTTGTGCTAATGCTTGCTATGTCAGCCTGCGCACCGCCCGAGAGGGAGGGAGCGCAGCTTAGCCGTATCACCATCCGCGTTCATCCCGGTCATGCCACGGTCAGGCTGAGCGAAGCCGGTGAGGTGATCACGGCAGTCGTCACCCAGGCCGGGCCGCTCGCTACTTTCGAGCTGCCGCCGGGTATCTACCGCTACGAGGTCTCGGCCGAAGGCTATACGCCGTTTGTGGGGAGGTTCGAGATCCCTAAAAACCGCAACTTGGAAGTCTGGCTGAGCCCTTAGCCTAACCTTGCATGGCCTAATTGCTCGCCTAAGTCCCGGCGGCGCCGTGCCCACCACGAGCAGCTACCGGAGGAGCATGCCCGCTCTGGATTGTCCCTAGCACTTGCCAGAACCGGCGTATACACTGATAGCAGGAGCGGTCGCTCCATCCCAGGTTAAGTAGCAAACAACGCGATTACCGCAGGAGGCCGGGCATGTACGACGCCGAAATCGTAGTTGGGCCAGACGTGCTAAAGCGTGCTCTGGACGAGAAAGATGCCTTAAGAGCCAAGGCGTTGCTGGAAGGGTTGTACCCCGCGCAAATCCTTGAGTATTGGCCGGAGTTTGACCCTACCCAACGGCTGTCTATCCTAACCATACTCCCCCCTGTCGACGCCGCAGAGGTGTTTAGCCACCTTGAGGAAGCTGAGCAGGCTGAGTTGCTGGAGATTTTACCTCCCTGGCGGGTAAAGGAGCTGCTAGCAGAGCTCTCGCTCGACGATCTGGCCGATACCATCAAGGCTGTAGAGGAAGAAAACCCTGCCCAGGCCGAAGCCCTGCTGCAACAGCTCGACCCCCAGACCAGAGCCGAGGTTACGGAGCTGACCGAGTACGACGAGGACGAGGCTGGGGGGATCATGACTTCGGAGTACATTGCGGTGCGCGACTCAATGCGGGTCGAGGAGGTGTTCCGCTTTCTGCGCCGCAAAGCCCCCGATGCCGAGCAGATTTACGTGATCTACGTAGTAGATGACCAGCAGCGGCTTGACGGGGTGCTTACCCTGCGCGACCTGATTGTGGCCGATCCCAAGGCTCGCGTAGCTGAGATTATGAACCCCGATGTGATTTTTGCCCGTGACGACATCGACCAAGAAGAGGTAGCGCACCTGATGGCCGACTACAACTTCACCGTGTTGCCGGTAGTGGACGAGCAGCACAAACTGGTCGGGATCGTGACCGTGGACGACGTGGTAGACGTGATCCAGGACGAAGCCACCGAGGACATCTACCGCCTGGGGGCGGTAGAATCGCCTGAGCTGGTCTACAGCCAATCCAATGTCTGGCAGTTGTGGAGTGCGCGGGTGCGCTGGCTGGTGATATTAATCGTAGCCGGCAGCCTCACTAGCACCATCCTACAAGGTTTCGAGTCGGTGCTAGCAGCTATGACCGCCCTGGCTTTTTACGTGCCGGTGCTGATTCAAACCGGCGGCAATACCGGCAGCCAAGGCAGCACCCTGATTGTGCGCGCGCTAGCCCTGCGCGACATAGGAATCCGTGACTGGCCGCATATTCTTCGCAAAGAGCTGGCGGTCGGGCTGCTCATGGGGGTGACGCTGGCGGCACTGCTCTCGATCAAAGTGTTGATCGACGGTCAGGTCGCGTTGCTGCCGGTAATAGCGATTTCGCTGGCTCTGGTGGTGCTGGTGGCCAACATCACCGGTGCAATGCTGCCCCTGTTATTGCGGAAGCTCAAGCGCGACCCCGCGCTGATCTCGAGCCCACTCATTACCACCGTTACCGACGTGGTCGGACTGCTAG
Source organism: Truepera sp. (assembly GCA_018333895.1). GTDB lineage: Bacteria > Deinococcota > Deinococci > Deinococcales > Trueperaceae > JAGXSJ01. Next base: position 5,027 of record JAGXSJ010000141.1, on the reverse strand, counting down.
TCTACCTGAGCGTGGCCCGCTGGCTGCTGCACTTGTGAAAGAGCGCAGCTATAATTACTTGTCCAGACGGGGATCAAAAGCGAATACCAGCGGTTGGCCAACTTTCACTGTGGGATAGTCTGGATGCTGCGCGTTGAGCAGGTAGTTGTACTCCCAGGGCACCACGGCGCTGGGCACCCGCAGCAGGGCGCTCTGGCCGTCCTTGACCCACCGACTACCCAGGCTTTTGGTACTGGTCGGGGCGGGGCTGTGCCGCCAGTCGGGCGGAAGTTCTAGCAGGTCAAGCACCAAGGCGGGGTCAAACTCGACTGGGAAAGCGCGGTACTCGGGCAACTCGGCGTAACTATCGGCGTGTACCAGTACTTCGAGGGCGGCCAGGCTGGTGCTGGCAGCAAGGTAGACCACCCGTGTGCCCGCGTAGTTCCAGCGGTTGCCGTACCGGTAACTGCCTTCCCCATCAAAGGCGGTCTCAGCCCGCTGCACGCTTACCAGCCGCCAGGCTTGCAGCCAGGCCACTAGGCTGGGCTCCCGTCCAGAATCCGCTCCAGAACTTTCTCAACCTCTGCGGCCCCGATGGGGGTACTGGCGTACTCAAGGGGGCTTTTCCCGCCCAGCGCCCGGTTAGGTTTGTTGAACCAACTAGCGATGCCTTCTTCGCTGCGAAATACCCGCTGGGCCTGGGCCAGCAGCCGCGCCACACGCAATAGGCGCTCGCTCTCTGCCACCGTAAAACGCCCGGCCTTTTTGCGGCGGGCCAGGGTGGTAGTGGGAATTTGCACCACCTCAGCCAGGTCTTTCTCGCTGGCGCCAAGAGTGTTCACCAGTAGCGCCCAGCCCTGGGTAGGTAGTCCGCGTTTGAGTTGGCTAATCCCTTCTTCAGCACTACCGGCTTGCAGGCCGAACAAAGCCAGGGGCTCGAGCGCAGGGTCGGGAAGTACAGATGACATGGCAGCCTCCATTTGGCAAATCGATTATAGCATACGGTTGTCATCGTCCAGCATCACCAGCCAGGCCCTTAGTTAATACCGGGCTTCTTCGGTCACTTCCTCAACTTTGGGGATGGTGGCCCCCGTCCGTATCGCCAATACCTGCTATAGACTAACCGCATGGCCGAGAACCTTTTTAGCCTGCTTACCGTCCTGCCGCTACCGGTCTGGCTCAGCATGCTGCTCTTCCCACGAAGGCGCTTTACGCAGCAGCTGGTCACCTCGCCCTGGCCGTTTATCGCGCTGGGTGGCATCTACACTGTACTGCTCCTGGTAGCCCTAATTCTTGGTGTCGGCGGTTTTGACCTGTCGTTCGACGCCTTGCGGCAGGCACTGAGCCTGGAGTGGGGCTTCCTGGTAGCCTGGGCGCACCTCTTAACGCTCGATCTGTTCGCCGGGGTGTGGATTTTCCGCGATGCCAAATACTGGGGGATCAACCCCGGTCTCTACCTGCTCCTCACCCTGATGACCGGACCGCTTGGATTGGCGAGCTATCTGCTGGTGCGGCAGCGCCGGGCGCGGCACGATCCGGCGCGGGTGGTCAACTAGGGCAGCGTCAGCCTGAGGGTATAAGCGCCGACCTCGCCGGGGCTGAAGGTCGTCACGATCAGCTCGTAGCGGCCCGCCGGCAGCTCAACGTCGAGCTGAGCATCAAGGCCGAAGGGGCCGTCGTCGTTTTCGGCTACTACGTTGCCCTGCTCGTTGAGTAGGTAGAGATAGCTATCGAAGCTGCCGGACGAAAGGTCGATGATGATAGCGGTGGGTGTGGCGATGACGAAAGTGTAGCTGTGGTAATGCGCCCCCTCGAAGGCCGGATCGGCGGGTGACAATACCCCGCTCACTGAGGCGGGCACGGTCAGCTCGCCACCACCGGATGGCGTAAGCACCGCCATACTGACAACGTAAGCACCCAGGTCGATCTCACTGAAGCCACTTACTACTAGCAGGTAGCGCCCGGTCTCGGGCAGTGCCGTTATGATGGCAGCGTCAGTGGTATTACCGTGATCGTCGTTAAAGGCCACCAGCTGACCGTTGGGGCCGTACAGCGCGAGGTGGGTATCAAACGCTAGCGAAGAGGCTCGCAGCTCTAACAGCGTTCCCACCACACCGTTCAAGCGGTAGACATCCAGGCGGCTGCCATCCTTGAAGTTCTGACCGTCACCCTCATCCAGAACACCCTCTAGCACGGTGCCAGGGGTCAGGAGCGGGGTATTGATCCAAAGAAAGTGGGGCACCCGCTGCGCCAGCGCCGACCCCAGCACCAGGGCTAGAAGGGTAACTAACAGACGTTTCATAAAGCCTCCTTGAGGGCACTATACGCCCGTCGGAGGCCACCACGGTGCCCATCGCTCACGCCAGCGCTAAATTAGCCACAGCCGCTGATAAGGTGCCAACGTCAGGGTGTCGCCTACCTCCACAAAGCGTTGCTCCAGTTGGTCATAAGGCTGTTTAATGCGCTGTCGGCTGAGCAGTGTAGCGGAGATCTGCTGGAAGCGCTCGCTGAAGTTATACACCCCCACCAGGCTGCCCAGCGGGTGGTGGCGGACGTAGGCAAAGAGCGCCGGATTACCGGCCTCGACGATGGTGGCCTCGTAGGTAGAGTTAAGGTGTGGGGTCCGCTGGCGGGCGCGGATGATCTTAATAACCCCCTGATAGAGCCGCTGCTCCACGGTGTTGGGGGCTTGGCGCAGCGCGGCCTTATCCCAGTCCATGAAGGGGCGGTGCAGCCAGCGGTTGTCGCCCGCTAGGTCGGGGTTTTTGCGGTAGCTATAGTCGTTGAGGAGGCCGATCTCGTCGCCCATGTAGAGTAGCGGGAGACCGCCAAAGCCGCAGATCAGCGCGTAGCCGAGCAGCGTCCGCTCGATGGCGAGGGCTAACTGCCGCTCGTCCCTGTCCGCTAGGGCCTGCTCGAGCCCCGCCAAGCTAGCCAGCGTCCCTGAGATGCGCCGATCGCCCGTCTGCGGATTGTGCTGAAACACCTCGCCGCGGGCGAAGCTCTCCGGAAACTGCCCGGCATAGAAGTTGGATAGGAAGCTGCGGTGGGCCAAGCCGCTAAGCTTGACAGCGCCGGCGTCATCGTCGGTCACGGCCCAGCCGATGTCGTCATGGCAGCGCAGGTAGGTCCCCCAGGCGATGTTGGGCGGCGTGTGCGGAAACTCGCTCAGGACATGGGTCATCAGCCGGGTGTCGCGGCTGGCTAACGACGACCAGTACTGCACCATCAGGCTGTTATGGTAGGCGATTTGGCTGACCTTGCCGAAGCGCTTGCCGACGCCGAAGTATTTAATCAGATCGTCCGGGCTGACGATGGCCTCGGCCTTATGTACTACCGCCGGGGTAGCGATCTTGGCGCAGGAGCGCAGCGCCTGCAAGAGGTCGTAGACCTCGGGCTGGTTCTGGCAGTTGGTACCGAGCCGCTTCCACATGAAGGCCACCGCATCCAAGCGGAAGACCTCAACCCCCCTGTTAGCCAGGTAGAACATGATGTCGGCGATCTCTAAGAACACCTCGGGATTGGTCCAGTTCAGATCCCACTGGTACTCGTTGAAGGTGGTCCAGACCCACTTGTCGATTTCGGGATAGTAGCTAAAGTTGCCCGGCGCGAAGTCGGGGAAGATCTCCGGGAGGCTCTTTTCGTACTCGTCAGGCAGGGTACGGTCGGGAAACATATAAAAGTAGTCCTGATAGCGCGCCTCGCCCTGGCGCGCTCGCACCGCCCACTCGTGCTCCTTGGCGCAGTGATTGAGCACCAGATCGATGCAGACGCTAATGCCGCGTTTGCGTAGGGTGCGGCAGAGGTTTTCGAGGTCGTCGATACTGCCAAGCTTGGCCTCGACGTTACGGTAGTCGGCAATGGCAAAACCGCCGTCGTTCTCACCCTCACGCGGGCGCAAGCAGCTCATCAGGTGGAGATAGGTCGCCCCTAGCTCCTGGAGATACGGCAGGTGCTGCTCGATCCCCTGGAGCGTACCGGCAAAGCGCTCCACATAAAAGACATAGCCGAGCATCGTCTCGCGCTGGAACCAGTCCGGGGTGAGGTCGCGCTCGACATCGAGGATTTTTAGCTCCTCGGGCCGGGCGCGGTAGTGCTGCGCCATCAGGCAGGCCAGGCGCTCCATAAACTCGCCGAACTCCTCACGGCGGCCATAGATCGGCTGGACCCCATCGAAAAGGTCCTGAAAGTAGCGCTCGAGCCTCAGCAAAAAGAGCTGCTGGTCGCGGCGGGACAGCCCTTTTAGCTCGCGCGAGAGCAGCGGTAGCAGCGCCGAAAAGGCGCGGCGTGCCTCGGGGGTGAGGTGGTGGACGTTTTGCACAGCACCGTTATACCAAGGGTTATTGCCGCTGTGAGCCAACCAGGGCGGCTCGAGCCGCCCTCACCCGCTGTGCAGCCTCTTGCGGGCTTGTCGCCAGGGCGGTGAGGTGGCCCATCTTGCGGCCCGGCCGCGCCTGGCGCTTGCCGTAGAGATGGAGCCTAACGTCATAGGCCAGCGCCGCCGCCCAGTCAGGGCTAGGCTGCCACAGGTCGCCCAGCAGGTTAGCCATCGCCGCCGGGCGCAACAGCTCGGTCGAACCCAGCGGCAGGCCACAGACCGAGCGGAGCTGCTGCTCGAACTGGCTAGTGGCGCAGGCGTCGATGGTCAGATGGCCGGAGTTGTGCGGGCGCGGGGCGATCTCGTTAACCAGGAGCGACCCTTGCTGGGTCAAAAACAGCTCCACGCAGGCAACACCGACTAGCTCGAGCCCTTCTAATACGCCCCGGGCTATCGCCACCGCCTCCTGCACTACCCGCTCAGGCAGCTCGGCCGGTGCTAGCGACAGGTCGAGGATATGGTTGACGTGGTGGTTATGGGTCACGCCGTAGTGGACAAACTCGCCGTCTAACCCGCGCGCGGCCACCACCGACAGCTCAGCGGCAAAGTCCACAAAGGACTCGAGCACCGCCGGTTGCCCAGCTAAGGCCGCAAAGGCGCTTTCCACCTCTTCCAGCGAGCCGACCTTACGCTGACCCTTGCCGTCGTAGCCGTAGCCTGCCGTCTTGAG
>JAGXSJ010000140.1 GCA_018333895.1 Truepera sp. | reverse complement strand
ATCTCGCCGGACGAGGCGCTGCGGACACTGCTTAACGACCTACCCTACCTAGCCCAAGCTGCGGCGCTGATCGATAACCCGTTGCCGACCGCTATCGAGTTACGGCTGCTCGACCCGGCCCAAACCCCCATCGTCTCCCAACGCTTACGCCAACTGCCAGGGGTGCAGGACGTCGAGGACGGCTCGGCTGCGGTCGAAACCTTCCTGGCTATTAACGATGCGCTGCGGCTCGGTGGCAGCGCACTGATCGTTATTTTGCTCGGCAGCTCGCTCTTTGCCATCATCAACTCCATCCGTGCAGCGATCACCGCCCGCAAGGACGAGATCGAAGTGATGCGGCTTGTCGGCGCCACCCGCGGCTTTATCCGGGCACCATTCTTGATCGAAGGGCTTTTGCTGGGGCTGATGAGCGCCGTCATTACGCTGGCCATCGTAGTCCCTGGCTATCAGCTGATCGTTAGCCGCCTGAGCGAGCAGTTCATGTTCTTCCCGTTCGTGCGCGACGCTGCGCTGCTGTCGCAGATCGCCGGTCTGCTCCTGGCGCTAGCGCTCCTAGTCGGGCTAGTTGGCAGCGCCCTAGCGGTCGCACAGTACCTGTTGGAAAAACCGTAGCTATGGTAGGATAAGCTCCATGTTGGGGCGGTATTTTTGGCTTGGCTTAGCCCTCTGGCTGTCATTGGGGTTGGCTCAACAGAGCGACGCCACCCGCACCATCGAGCGCCAAATTCAGGAGTATCAGCAGTTACTGGAGGACCGCCGTCAGGAACAGGCCCGCATTGAGCGCGAGCTAGGAGCGCTCCGCAGCCAGCTCGAGGCCACCCTGCGCGAGCGCGACCAGGTGAGTGAGGAGCTCTTCGGGTTACGTCAGGAACGCACTACCTTGCTGAGCGAGATCGCCGCCTTGGAAGCCGACCTAGCCCAGACCGAGCTGGAGATCCGCACGCTGACGCAGCGCCTCAGCGAGCTCAAGGGCCGCATCGCCACCTTGCTGGTGAGCCTGCACCGGCAGGCGGCCGGGCGCTTCTCCTGGGTGTTGGCTAGAGCCGAGTCGTTTTACGAGCTGCGGGTTAAGAACCACTATCTCTCAATTCTTACCAACCGAGATGTGGAGCTGCTAAACGAGATAGACCGCACCGTGCTGACGCTTGAAGCCAAGCAGCGGCAACTCACCGCTCAGGTCAACGAGCGCAACGCCAAGGCGGCGGAGCTAGCCGCCAACGCCCAGCGGCTCGAGGCTACTCAGGCCAACCTGAACCGCCTGATCGGCCAGCTCGAGGCGACCCGCGAAGGTCAGCTAGCCCAACGCGGCGCCATGTTACAAGAGCAGGTGCGGCTCGAGCAGACCATCGCCGGCGCCCAGCGGGCGCTGCAGCAGGAGCGCCAGCGTATCCAGCGCGCACTCGAAGAAGCCCGCCGCCGGGCCGAGCAGGCCGCCAGCGAGCGCGAGCGCCAGGTCGCCCAGTCCGACGTCGAGCGTGCCAGCCGCGACCTGGCCGCCATCACCACCCCTACCCGTCAGGTCGAAACTGATTGGGCGCTCCCCTTCCCTAACGCCCGACTGGTTAGCCGCTTCCGCGAGGAAGGCACCTGGATCGTGTTGCGCGCCGAACGGGAGGGGACGGCAGTGCGCAGCGCGCTGTCCGGCACCGTCACCATGGTGCAGCGGGTCCAGGCCAACAGCGGCTTTTTGGTGGTGGTGGCGCATAGCCCGGAGCTATCTACCGCCTATCAGGGCCTGCAACCGCCTGAGGTTAAGGTCGGCGACCGGGTGAGCCAGGGCACAGTTCTCGGCTACTTGGGCGGTGGCGTGCTGATGCCACCTGATACGCTGCGCTTCATGGTTAACCTGACCCGTGACGGACGCCCGGCCTGGGTCGATCCCGCACCGTATCTGGGGTTCCGATAAGGGAGTAGGCAGTGGGACCCGCTCTTTCCTCATCTTTTCTCTGACTAACCACCTCTAAAGCGAAACGCGCTACACCGTCGGGCAAGGCTGGCGCCTAGAATAGACCACCATGATGAACACTCCGCTGACACTACCCTGGTAGCCTCTCCCACTGCCATGAACTGCCCGAACTGCAACACCCTAAACCCAGCCGGAATGCACTTTTGCGGCATGTGTGGCAGCCCGTTGACCGTCGGCAGCGGGCGCGAGCGGCGGCGGGTCACGGTAGTGTTTATCGACCTGGCCTCCTTTACCAGTCTTACCTACCACCTCGACCCCGAGGCGCTGCGCGACCTAGTCGACGAGGCGCTGACCTTGGTGGCAGGGATCATTGAAGACTACGACGGGCAAGTCAACACCTTTCGGGGCGATGGACTGGTGGCGGTATTCGGCGCCCCCACCTCCCACCCTGACGATCCGCAGCGGGCGGTGCAGGCTGCCGCCGCCGGCCTTAAAGCCATCGCCGAGATTGGCCAGAGCAAGGGGATCGCCCTTAAGGGCCGCGCCGGGGTCAATACCGGCACAGTCATCGCCGGTTCGGTCGGCTCGGGGCGGGTCAAGGAGTACACCGTGATGGGCAGCGCCGTCAATCTAGCGGCCCGGCTCGAGGCGGCAGCGACGGCTGGCGAGGTCTGGGTCGGCCCCGAGACCTTTGAAGCCACCCGGCATGCGCTGCGCTACCTGGCCACCCCGCCCCTGACACTGCGCGGTTTTCCCGATATCACCCAGGCCTACCGGCTGGACCAGGGGGAGGCGCAACCCGCCGATCCCTTTATGCACCTGGAGTTCGTGGGTCGAAACCAGGAGATGAACGCGCTGCTCTCCGCACTCGGCGAGGTAGTCACCACTCGCACCGTTCAGGAGCTATGGCTAACCGGCGAGGCCGGTATCGGCAAGAGCCGCCTCATTCGCGAATTTGACTGTCACGCTAGGGTCTACTACCGGCTAAGGTCGCTGTACCTAGTCGAGCGGCACGATCAGGGCGGAGTGGGCCGCACCTGGTCACAATTAGCGCAGCAGCTTTTTAGTCTGACGCCGGGCGAGGAGCCGCGCCTCCAGCAGCACAGACTGACGCTTGCCCTGCAGGAGCTCCACCAGGTGCCGGCGCTGGCCGTGGAGCCCTTGGTCCAGAGCCTGAGCGCTGCCGCCGGCGCCCCGCGTGCGGAGCGGAGACGGCGGCAGTCGCTCCAGTGGCAAGGCTACGAGCGGCGCAGCCACCTGGCCGAACCTTGGGCTGAACTGCTGGCCTCACTGACCGATCCGGCTGTTGCCAAGGAGCCGGTTCAGGCGCTGCTGCTGGTGATCGAGAACAACCTTCACGATCAAGAAGCCGCCCAATTGGTCCGGGAGCTGCGCGAGCGCCCAGGCGCGGTGCTGATCTTACGCACCACCCGCCGCCCTCGGCTCTCAGCCGAAAGCCGGGAGCTAAGCCTACCGCCGCTCAGCTTGGAGGAGAGCCTGACGCTGCTGCGCCAGCTATCCCAGCCCTTCTTGGAAGTCGCCACGCAAGCGCTGGTAGTGCAGACCGGCGGCATCCCGGCCTACTTGCTCGAGCTGGGGCGGGCGCTGGGCAACACTCCAACCGGCTCCTTCTCAGGCTCACTGGTCGCACTGTTACAGGCCCGTCTGGATATGCTGCCAGGTCCGGTGCGGCAGCTGCTGGCGCACTCGGCGCTAATCGGCGAGCGCTGCTGGGACGGGCTGCTCCGCCATCTGGCACCGGAGGGTGCCGACGAGGCGCTATCCCGCTTTCAGGCCGAGCACCTGCTGCTGCAGGAGACCGCTTCTAGAATCCCTGGCCAGCTCGAGCTGCGCTTTCAGAGCGAGCTGCTGCGCGACGCCGCCTTACGGCTGGTGCCGCTCTCGGACTACCCCACGCTGCACCTGCGCATCGCCCAGTGGCTCGAGCAGCATGCCCCCATCGAGCTGTCCCGGCAGATGGCTAGACACTTCGAGGCGGCAGGCAACAACGAGGCGGCCTACTCTTACTATCAGGCGGCTACCGAGCTAGCGCTAACCGAGGAGAACCACCCACGGGCGCTCGAACTCGCTGCTCACCTGGTGACGCTCGAGCTCCCGCTCGAAAGCCGGGCCGAAGCCCTGCTGACCTATGCCCAGGCAGCACTGGCCGTCGGCGACGCGGCCCTGGCTGAGCAACAGCTCGCGCAGGCGGCCCAGCAGCTAACCGAGAGTAGGCCGAGCGAGCACTTGGCTCACCTCAACAGCCGCTGGACGCAGCTCAGCCAGCTGGTCACGGCAACGGTGGCTCGGCACCCCTGAGCGGGTAAGTGCAGCCTGCACCCTTGGCACAGCCACCCCGGCTCGGTACGATAGGGCTAGAGTATTGACGCCAGTAGGCGTCTGGAGGAGATCATGTTCGAAGCCATGACGCGGGTTATCTTTCGCCCTGGCGAGTTTTTTACAGAGCTACCTGATAACCACCGGCTGTTACGGGGAGCGATCTGGGTGGTGTTGCTGGTCGCAGCGCTCACCGCCTTAGTCGGATACGTTTCCACGCTTCCCCAGGTTGACGCCCTGGGCGACCCCTTCGGCGCATTTCTGATCTTCGGGTTGATTATGGCGCCCCTACTCACCTTTCTCGCTTGGGTAGTCAGCGGCCTCCTGGCCCGCATCGTCGCCGGGATGGAGGCCAAACCCTGGGCGGTAGTCGGCTACGCCATGACGCCGCAGATTGTCTTGCTCTCCCTCTTGCTGGTCGTGGCCGCACTCTTTCCGCCAGCCCTTACTCCGGTCGGCGTCATCAGCCCCGAGGAGCTGCCAGACACCATGGCACGCATGACCCAAGAGATGCAGACCAGCCTCCTGGGAGTGAGTACCACCATCATCACCTATCTGGGCCTCGGCTGGTTTTTGGCGCTAATCTATCTGGGCCTCGCCAAGACCACCGGTCAGCCGAATAAGGCGCTGTGGGGTGCATTACTAGTTGCCTTCTTAAACCTTGCGCCACTGGCGGTGTCGTGGCTGCTGGCCCCGCTGTGAAGCTGGGCGCCCTCTGGCTTGCCTTGGTCATTTGCGGCCTGGCCCAGGCGCAGCCGCTCGCTTTTAACCAGGCGCTGGATCTGGCGCTAAAAAGTCCCAGCCTGGAGATAGCGCGCCTGCAAGCTGAGCTGGCTCACAGGCAGCTCGAGGTAGCCGCCTCACCCCTCAGCGCCGAACTAACCGCCGGCTTCAGCGCTACCTGGGGGACCATCGACGCCCCCGGGCTGCCCGAGCCGCGCAGCTTGGATGATCGGTCCTGGGACCCGTTTGCGCTCACGACGGCTTTTAACGTAGTCCCCTTGGGCCCGCGTTTTGACCGGCTGCAACGCGCCCGTTTTAACCTGCTGCGAGCCGAGCAGGCCCTGCGCGACGAACGCGCCCGGTTGCTGCTGGAGACCACTCGCCACTACTTAAACGCCCTGCGGGCTACTGAGCAGGCAGCACTGGCTGAGCGGCAGTTGGCCCTGGCTCAGAACACGCTGGCGGCTACCCAAGCGCGGCAGGAGGCGGGGGCGGTCACAGCGGCACAGTTGCTGCAGAGCGAGATAGCCGTCAGCCGTGCCCACAGCCAGATAGCCGACGCTGAGCGGGCTAAGGCCGCAGCCTTGGCTCTGCTCTCGCTTAGCGTCGGGGCCACCGTCAGCTCGGTAGCCGGGGAGCCGCCGATGGCCGCTGCGCCGCCCACCGGCGATCTGGGCCAACTTGCTGAACGGAGCGACGTCTTAGCCGCCCGGCTGGCGCTAGCTGAGGCTGAGCTGACCGCCTCTAGCACCTTGCGCGACAATCTGCCCAGTGGCAGCCTGAGCTTAAGCTACGCGCGGCAGCAGGGCGAGCGGCGTCTGGCTCTGGGGGCCGGCTTCGACACCCGCAGCTATCAACCCTCGCTATCCTTAAGCTTTGATCCTGATGCTGCCTTGGCCGGCAACCTGCCGGACGCCACCTCCAGTAGCTTCCGCCTCGGCATAAGCGCCCGCGTCCCACTTGACGCAGCGCTACCGGCGGCGTTGCAGGCTGCGGCACTAGCGGTCGAGCAGGCGTCGCTGCAACTGACTCTCGCCATCAATCGGGCCGAGCTCGAGCTCAACAACCGGCA
>JAGXSJ010000139.1 GCA_018333895.1 Truepera sp. | reverse complement strand
GCAGCCGAAGAGGTGGTGTTTGAGGAGCAGCGCGACCTGGCCAAGCTAACTAGCAGCCAGCAGGTGCGCATGGTGCGCGTTGACGAAGAGGGGCGGGAGCTGATTATTACCGCCGATGAGATCCGCGTGCTGACCGCTGACGACCGCTTGCTGGCGAGCGGGAACGTGGTGCTGCTTAGCGGCGATACCCGTAGCCGCGGCGACACGATCTTTTTTGACGATCGGGCCTCGCGCGCCCTGATCCTGGGCAGCCCGGCAGAAGCGGTTAACGAGGCCGACGGCACCCGCACCACCGGGGCGGTGCTCGAGCAGCGCACCGATCTTGATGCGGTGCGGGTCTACTCGGCGCCGATCGACTTTGCGGCTGAGGACTTCGCGCTACTGAGCGAGCAGAACTAGGGAAGTGTCGTGGGGGTATTCCGCCTGGCTGGGGCCCTCTTGGCCCTGCTGGCGCTGGCCCAAGAGACCCTGCCGTCGTTTGAGCTGCGCCGCGAAGGGCGCGCCATTACCGTGCAGCAGACCGCCAGCGACGCCGAGGGGGGGGTGTTCGCCTCGCGGACCGGCTGCCGTGCGCCGGGGATGGTGCTGACCACCGTCTACGCTCCAGCCCCAAGGCGGGTCGAGACCACCGTCAACGAGATAGTGATCCGCTCGAGCATCGTCTTGCGCGAGCAGCCCGCCGGCGACCAGGAGCGGGCGGTGTTGGAGCACTTCGGCGGGACGCTGGTTTTTAACCCAGAGACCTTTTGCCCTGAGGCGATAACGCCCAGCAACCTCCCCGAAGTGACCATCAGCCAGGGGCGCACTACCCTCGAAGGGACGCTGTTTCGCTACTACAACGCCACCGGGCTAGGGGTGATGGAGGGGCCGGTGAGCCTTACGCGGGTAGCCCAAGGGGACTCCCCAGCCTTGACCGCCAGCGCTGAAAGGCTAGAGTTCAACGTCGATACCGACACCACCCTGTTAAGCGGCAACATCCAAGTCGAGTCGGAAGACCGCGTAAGTGAGGCCGAGACGCTTACCCTCGACGAGGAAGCAGGGATAGCCATCTTGCGCGGCAATCCGGCCCGCAGTCGCCGGGGGGACGACACCGTTGAAGGGGGGGTGATCGTTTACTACCTCAATACCAACGATGTGGTGGTGCGCGAGGGGGCCAGGGCGACGTTTCGGCTAGACCGTGAGTAGGCGGTTATACTGAGGCCTGGCAGCCAGCGGAGGCCGGTTATGGCCCGCAAAACTGAATCGTTCATACCCTAAAGAGCACAGGCCACCAAGGATGAAAACAGGGCGAACTTCAGCGAAGCGCCGGCTCGGAGCGAAGGGCGCTGTCCTGAGCAACGCGAAGGGAAGTGAAGGGAAGCCGAAGGGCGCTGTCCTGAGCAAAGCGAAGGGTGTATGATGGGAGAAGTTATGGCCACAGAGCTGCTTGATAGTCGCATGGCCCGCCTAGAAGGCGCTTACGATCAGATCGACAAGCGCCTGGCGACCGTGGAGGGGCGGTTGGAGAACCTGGAGGTGAAGGTCGATAACGGTTTCAACCGGCTGGATGCCAAGATCGACTTGCGATTCGACACCCTGAACGGCAAGATCGACCGAGTGGACACTAAGATCGACCGAGTGGACACTAAGATCGACCGCGTTGTGTGGGTGGTGGTGATCGGTCTGCTGATCACCATCTTGGTCAACCTCGTCATCTAGCGGCACTGTCCGCGGCAAGGCTGCGCCCAACCATTTCGATAAGCTGACGACCAGCCCTGTTCGCGAGGGCTGGTCGCTTTTCTACCCCGGCGCCCACAAGGCGCGACCCCAGAAAGGCGCTGTCCTGAGCAAAGCGAAGGGCGCTGTCCTGAGCAAAGCGAAGGCGGAGGCCTACGATAATCCCCCGCATCGCTGACGACTCGGAGACGCTTCTTTGCGCCCTTCCGCTAGGCCTTACGGGCACTGGCTGAACAGCCGCTCCAACCCCTCAACACCCCTGAACGGTCGCTATTGCAAGGCCTGCCGCGCCCGCTCGGTGCCGATGTGGACGATGCGAGTGAGCGCCGGGATGCCGGCCAGCGCCTAGCGGACTCTGCGGACTCTGACGAGCTTGTCGCCTTCGGCCAGGCCCTGATAGGTGGTGTCGACGTTCAGGTACCCTTCCATCACCACTTTCCAGCTGCCGGCCTGCGGGTTAGGGACGATCACCTGCTCGGGGACGCTTAAGGTCGCCGAGGAGGCCACCAGGTTCCCCTGCGGGTCGTAGACATAGAGGTCTAAGTCTTCGGCGGGGTTGGCCCAGGAGGTGACGATGCGCAGCGCCCCGTAGCCGCTGGGCACGCTGAGGGTGAACTCGTGCTTGTGGAACTTGTCGCCGGGGATGCCGCGACTGCTGAAGTCGGCCAGGAAGCCGCGTGTATCGCCGGCCGCGACGGAGATGGCGCAGGGCGAGGCGGAGTAGGGGTTGAGCGTGTCCTGACCCGGTCCCGCGTTGCCGGCGGCGAACACCACCGCACCTCTCAACTTCTCAGAAAACGTTCATCTCGAATTGCTGCGAGGCAATGCGATTGCTTGACACGTGCGAGGTCGGGATGCTAAGATGTCGGAAACGTTTCCGATGCGACTGTGAGAACACTGATAGCATGAGGACGTCATCCGAGCGAGTCACCATCCGCGAAGTCGCGGCACGAGCTGGGGTTGGCATTGCCACCGTCTCCCGGGCGCTTAATGGCGACCCCGAGATCGCGGCCACAACTCGGGCGCGGGTATTGAGCGCCTGTCGGGACCTCGGCTACAAGCCCTCCTCGGCAGCTCGTAGTCTAAAGCGTGGCAGGAGTGAAAGCGTCGGAGTTGCTATCCTGTCTCGCCACGCTCCTGTTATCTTGAACCCCTACTACGCGGAGGTGTTAGGCGGGGTCGAGATGGCGCTTGAGGCTGCCGATTATCACCTGTTGCTAAGTAGCCTCAAGCGTAACGAGGAGCTGCTCAAGCTGGCCCAGGAAAGGCGCGTTGACGGGCTGCTGGTCATGGGCTGTGACGTCGCTGAGCAGGTTTTGGGTGCCTTGGCCAAGACCGGCATCCCGCTGGTGCTGATCGACAACTCCTTCGACGGCCTTCCTTCAGTTACCGTCGATCACCTGGGCGGTGCTCGGGTGGCTATGCGACACCTGCTCGACGAGGGCTATCGGCGCATCGCGTTCGTTACCGAGACACTGCATAACGCCAACTTCCAAGCCCGTCTGCTCGGCTACAGGAGTGCGCTTGCCGAGGCCGGCATCGCCTGCGACGAGGCGCTGGTCGCTGAAGGGGGCAACAGCTGGGAGGGTGGTTATCATGCTATGAAAGCGATCCTGGCACGAGCTGGTGAAACTCCCGAGGCGGTCTTCGGTGCTAATGACCCGGCTGCACTGACCGCTTTCAAGGCGCTTCGGGAGGCGGGCTACCGCGTCCCGGACGACGTGGCTGTAGTCGGCTTCGACGACATCCACCTTAGTGCGCACCACACACCACCCCTCAGCACGGTGCGTATCGACAAGCGCCTACTCGGGCAGACCGGGGCCGAAATGATACTGGCTCGGATTAACGGAGTGATCCCTGAGTCGGTGGAGCTGGCTACCGAGTTGGTGGTGCGGGGCTCGAGCAGGAGGGTGTAGATGGCAATCGCGCATACCCCAGGCCCGTTAAAGCGTGCTATTCAGGAGCTGCGCCGCTCTAATCCGGTCGGTTACCTCTTTACACTTCCTTACATCCTGTTCTTTGCAGTGTTCGTTGCCTACCCCCTGGGCTTCGCGTTTTATCTTACCTTTCATAACTGGAACATCGTCCGACCCGAGCGACCCTTCGTAGGGCTGCGCAACTATGAGCGCTTGCTCAGCAGCGAACTGTTTTGGACGGCGTTAGGTAATACCGTCACATTTTTAGCCGTTCACATCCCCTTGCAGATCGTTATCGCGCTCCTTTTGGCAGTCGTTCTTAACCAACAGATTCGTGCCCGCACCTTTTTTCGCGTCTCGTTTTTCTTGCCCTTCGTTACCTCGGGAGCCATTGTCAGTCTGGTTTGGCTGAGGCTCTATGCCGACGATGGAATGCTCAACCAGCTCCTAGCCCAGGTAGGGCTGGGGCCCGTCGGATGGCTCTCTGATCGTCGCATGGCCATGCCGAGCATCGCCATTATGGCCACCTGGAAGAACGTAGGTTTTTATCTGATGATCTTTTTGGCGGCGCTGCAGGCTATCCCCTCTCAGCTCTACGAGGAGGCGTATTTGAATGGCGCCACCGCCTGGCAGCGCTTCTGGTATATCACCCTGCCGCTGGTTAACCCGGCTGTGGTGCTGGTGGTGGTGCTCTCGACCATCGGCGGCTTCTCGCTCTTCGTCGAGCCCTTCGTGATGACCGGGGGCGGGCCGGTGGATTCGACCTTGAGCGTGGTGCTTTATCTCTACCGCCAGGCTTTCCAGTTCTTGCGCATGGGTTATGCCGCTACTATCGGCGTGGTGCTGGCGCTGATTATCTTCGCGGTGACGCTCATTCAGCGACGCTATATCGAGCGAGAGGTGGGGTACTGATGCGCCGTCTCGAGAGTTGGTCGTTGCTGGCCCGCCAAGCGCTCTTTTATGGCCTGTTGCTGTTGGGTGCGCTGACTTTCTTGCTCCCTTTTCTCTACATGGTCTCGACATCCCTAAAGAGCCCGCCGGAGTTTCACACCTTAAACCTAGTGCCGAGAAATCCCACGCTAGAGCACTACCAAGCTGTATTTACCCAAATCCCCATTGGCCGGGCGCTGTTCAACTCCCTCTTCATCTACGGCATGCAGACCGCATCGATTCTAATCTTCTCCTCGATTGTCGGCTATGCCCTCTCCCGACTCCAGTTCTTTGGCCGCGAGTTCATCTTCAACGTGATTCTCCTAACCATGATGATCCCCGGCCAGCTCCTCTTGATCCCACTCTATATCTTGATCGTGCAATTTGGTTGGACCGACTCATACCAGGGAATCATTGTTCCCGGCATGATTAGTGCTTTTGGTATCTTCATGTTTCGCCAGCACTTCAAGACCGTTCCCCAGGACCTTCTCGATTCAGCACGGGTGGATGGCGCCTCAGACCTGGTCATCTTGTTTAGGATCATCTGGCCGCTGTCGGTCCCGGTGCTGATAACCGTGGGCCTCTTCAGTTTCATGGGTGGTTGGAACGACTTTCTGTGGCCGGCTATCGTCAACCGCGATCTACAGTATCAGACCCTTACCCAGATGGTCACGCTCTATGGCATCGGCGGTCAGGCGGGCGGGCAGCTCGGCGCCATCATGGCCTCTGCCATGATGGCAGTCTTGCCGATGATCATCGTCTACCTGGTGTTCCAGCGCTACTACTTAGAGGGTGTGGCCAGCACCGGTGTAAAGGGCTAGAGAGGAGGGGATAGAACTTTCCGCCAGCGAGTTCCAAGTCTACGAGTTCTGAGTCATCCAGTGTAGGAGGAGGTGACCGTTATCAAAGCGTTTGTAACCCTTTTGTCTGTACTGCTGGGCCTAGCTTGGGCCCAGGTCGAGATAACTTTCTGGCCCTCTTCGAACCCCGATGAGATCCGCTTCGCTCGAGAGATCGTCGACGCCTGGCACGCCGAGCGCGACGACATCCGCATCAGAATGCAGCCGCTGCCAGCTGGCCGCTCGACTGAAGAGGTTCTGCTGGCCGCTATTGCCGCTCGCACCACGCCAGACATAGCCGCTAACATCTACCCGGGCGCGATCAGCCAGTATGTAGATGCGGGCGGGCTATATCAGCACGAGACCCTGCCAGGCTTTTACGAATTCATGCTTATGCGCTCCGGCCAGGCAGTACTCGACCTTTACACGCACCCCACCGGCCATATCTTCCAGGTCCCCTGGAAGGCTAACCCGGTGATGTTTGCCTACAACGTGAAGCTTTTAGAAGAAGCAGGCATTCGACCAGAGGACCTCGCCACCTACTCCGGCTTCTTGGCGGCTGCCCGCAAGGTCAAGGAGCATTGGGGCGGCCAGAAGTACCTCTACGCCCCTGCCGTGGATGTCACCTGGTGGCAGCGCTTCTTCGACTTCTACACGCTCTATATCGCTGCCTCAGGCGGTCAAACCTTGCTTGACGCCGAAGGGAGCGTGATCTTCGACAACGAGGCGGGTAGGGAGGTTTTTAACTTTCTTGGAACACTTTTTGCCGAAGGGTTGGCCCCGAGGGGCCACACGGCGCTGAATCGTTTCTTCGAGGGGATAGCGCTAGTAGAACCTGCGGGGCCCTTTACTGTGCCTTTTTATGAGCGCATGGCCCCCGAGGGTTTCAAGTTTGACTTAATCCCGCCGCCCGTCCCCGACCGGTTGGCAGGAGAGCCGGTCTACACCTACGGCGACCCCAAGAATATCGCCATCTTCAGCACCAGCCGCCACTCCGAGGCAGCCTGGGAGTTTATCCAGTTCATCCTCTCGCGTGAGAACGACGCACGCTTCATGCGCATCACCGGGCAGATCCCTTACCGGTTGGGAATGGAAGATGACCCGCTGTTTGCCGAGATCATCAATGCGCGCCCGATCCTCCGGCACTTCATCGCCCAAAACGAGCGCACCCGCGGTGTCGACGACAGCCCCTACCTAATCGAGATTTTCGACGCTATCAGCCGTGAATACGAGGCTGCGGTAGTACATGGTGTACGCAGCCCTGAGGAGGGCCTGCGTCGTGCAGCGCAGCGGGCGCGCGACATCATCAGCGGGTTTTTCTAACCACAGAGTTCAGGCTTATCGCTTGGAAAGGAGAAAGGATACAAGCCTTATGAAATACGTATTAGCAGTCATTGTCGCCTTTACTTTCGGTCTAGCCCTGGCCGAGACCCGTTCGGTCACGGTCGATCTCACCAGCAGCACTGGTCGGCCAGTGCCGGTCAGTATCGATCTGTTGACTTTCCGCGACCTTATCGGTACGGAGTTCCCCATGGACTGGAGCAGCATCCGCGTCTTGGTGGGCGGTGTAGAGGTCCCTTACCAGATCGACGATGTCGATCTCAATGGGCGTATCTCTGCCGGGGATGAGCTGGCGTTCTTGGCAACTGGCCCAGCCGAAATCCAGATCAGCGATGTCCCGATCGGTCCGGTGAACTACGAGAGCGCTTTCGTGGTTGAAGGTGAAGATCCCGTGGTGATTCGCACCGATGACGGCTTTACTGTCGAAGTGCCCGCTCACGGGCTCACGCGCATTACCGGCTTCGGTCAGGTGCGAGAGGTGTTGGCCGATGAAATCGGGATCCTGCGCTTCTCTGGCTACCCCGAGAGCACCTGGTGGGCCAACCAGGAGTTCGGGCCGCATGAGGAGTACACCACCCTTGAAGCAGGCGGCATGCGCCATATTCGCACGGAGATCCTGCCAGCTGGCCCGGCCCGCGTGACAGTCGTGAGCGAGTACGCCTCGGAGCGCTTCGTGGGCCTCACCCAGCGCATGGTGGCTCGGGTCTACGCCAGCGGGGACATCGACGTGTCGAACGTGGTAACCTTCCGCGGCTACTCGGACATGATGAAACTCCAGCATATGGTCACCCGTGTTGCCAGCCAGGCCGACCCTGACACCATGCACCTGCTGCCGGTCTTCCGCCGCCTTACCTGGGCCGACCAGCTTGGCATCACTCCAGAAGCCTACTTCGCCGAGCGTAACGCGGTCGTCACCGTCGATGGCACGCCGTTCTTGGCCTTTCGTGCTGACAACAACCTAAGCCCGCTGTTCTGGGGTGCGACCTACATTTTTGCTTCCGCCGAACCATGGCGGGCTGGGTTCGCTCCGAACCTGGGTGTGGCGGTAGCTGAATTGGCTAAGGAGACCCCGGCGATCCCTGAAGACTACGATGCCTTCTTGTCTGGCAATACTTGGGTGTTTGAATCACAAGAGTTTAGGACCGGCGTGTTCAAGTGGACCGCCGATGAGTTCGCGGCCTACGACGCAACCCGCAACGTCACCCCTAGTACACCCAACCACTATCTCCCCGGCGACGTCGTGACCTTCAACTATACCTACAGCGTAATTCCGGCGGATTCGGTCGAGGCGGCGATCGCCTGGGTGGTAGCACGCCAAGCAGAGATCGCCTCGGTAACGTTTAGATAGGACGATCGTGCATCCCCAACCCCCAGAGGGGGTTGGGGGTAATGAGGTACCTAATGGCAAATAGGAGAAGGACTATCGGATTAGCGCTTATCGGTCTACTGTGGCTGGGGCTGGCGAGTGCGCAGCGGGTTAACTTTGATCACCTCGACTTCCTGACCGACAGTTTTTACATCGAAGGAGACCGGCACTTGGGGGTGTGGATCTACGCCGAGCCGAGCCCGGTTGATCCTGAAACCTACACTCACCGCACTGACGAGGACGAAGGTGCGGCGTGCGTGGATGATGTAGCCCGGGCAGCGATCGCCTATCTGTGGGGATATCGGAACGGCGTTAATCCCGGAGGTCTCGATAAAGCCCGTGAGCTGCTTATGTTTATTATGGCGATGCAGACTGAAGACGGTACGTTTTACAACTTTGTCTTTCCCGATGGCCAGATTAACCGCCTCGGGATAACTAGCCGCAAGGGCGCGGGCTGGTGGGCGGCTCGAGCGGTCTGGGCACTGGCCGAAGGGTATGCGGCCTTCTATGCACGTGATCCGGAGTTTGCCGCACAGCTTGAGGGCAGCCTGCTGCGAGCCTTGCCGCCCTTTGGCGCCAAGGTGCTACCGGGCCAGGGCACATTCCGTACCATTCACGGCTTCCAAGTGCCGGCCTGGCTTCCCGACGATGGGGCGGACATGGCCTCAAACCTGCTGCTGGGCTTAGCGCGCTATCTCGCCCTAGTCGAGCACGCCGAAGCACGCCTGTTGCTTAACGCCGTTGCCGAGGGAATTAGTGCCTTTCAATATGGCCCACCAGAATCCTATCCCTTCTTGGCCCATCTACCGTTTGCGCGCGACCCGCTGGAGTGGCACGCTTGGGGCAGCCGCCAGGCACAAGCGCTCGCCCGCGCTTATGAGGTGACAGGCGAGGCAGCGTGGCTCGAATCCGCCGAAGCGGAAGCTGGGCACTTTTTTGTCCATCTCTTAGCTGGGTTAGGGCCGATCAAGAGTATGCGTCCGGCGGTGCGGGCTTTTCCGCAGATCGCCTATGGCATGGAATCGCTCGCTAGCGGGCTCTTTGCTCTTGCCGATGCCACCGACAAAACGGTTTACGACGAGCTGGGTGGACTGATGACCGGTTGGCTACTCGGTAACAACGTTCTGCGTCAGCCGCTGTACGACCCTGCTACCGGCCGGGTCTTTGACGGGCTCGAGCGCGGAGTAATCAACCGCAACTCCGGTGCGGAATCCACCATCACCGGGTTAATGGCACTGCTTCAGGCCGAGGCGCGACCCTTGGCCGCAGCGCTGCTCGACTATCAGTGGCTGGCCAGGCACGACGAGGTGGTCGTCGAGCTCGAGCGCGGAACCGACTTCGGCCAGCCACCTAAGACCGAGATCGACATCCGAGCCAGCGGCCAAGTAACAGCAATCCTGGAAGCGGGCGCCAGTATCACCGTTGACTTCGAGCTCGAGCGAGGTGGTACCTACCGCGTTTACGCCCTGTCTCGCGCCGAACCGTGGGAGAGTCAAGCGTCGGTCTTTTTAGGCCGGCAACGTCTGGGTGTCGTTACCACCGGTCCCGTTGTTGAGGCGCACTTCCGTATGGTCGACTTGGGTGTGGTGACGCTTGCGACTGGTCCGCTGAGCGCTACCGTCCAACACACCTCGGGTCGTCCGATTCGCTTTGACGCATTGGTGCTGCGCCCGTTAGTTATGGAGAAGCTTTACGGTAAGCCCGGCGAGCGACTCCTGCTACTCAAGAGTTGGTCCGATACGGAGGCCGAAGGAGTGATCGGCGCCGATGGACTTGCTGTCGATCAGATTGCGCAGGTGCGCGTCTTTGATCGCCAGGCGAGCTTAGTCGAGGAGACTACCGTCGCCCCAGGTAGCAGCGTAGTGCTACCGCCCTTCGGCTTCGCGCTGGCTCGCTGGAGTACCGAGCAGCCTCTGCCAGAGTTCGCGACCGAGGTCCGGGTCGGGCCTGAAGTCAAGACCCCCGTCAGCTTTGAGGAGGGTGTCTTCGTGGCCCTGGATCTCGGTGGCGCCTTCAACAACGACGCTTTCTCCGACCCCTCTAACCCCAGAGGAAACTTTGACAACCGCTCCGGGGTACTGGGCGCGACGTATCCTGCCGAGCGAGCGCCGGCTGAGAACAGCATCGTCGAGGTCTCGGGCACTCTTTTCCGCTTCCCGCCGACCTCAGCCGACGCCAATAACATCGCCCTAAAGGGGTAAACACTACTCGTGCCAGAGGGACGCTATAGCGAGCTGCTCTTGCTTGGCGCCTCCGAACAGGGGAGCTATCAGGCGACGGTACGGTTCGTCTACCAGGATGAGACGAGCGACGAACTAACCCTTGGCCTGTCGGATTGGTGTCAGTTACCGCGTTTCGGCGAAGCGATCGCTTACGAGTTTATTCAGCGGCGCGGGGCGACCGGTGCCATGGAGCGCATCACCTGTCGCATCTACTTCCAGACATTGCCGCTTCGACCGGAGGCCGTGCTTACGCGCATCGTCCTGCCGGATCGTGACACCATGCATCTCTTTGCCCTGACCTTGCGTCAGGCTGAAAGTGAAGAAACACCCTAAGAACCGCCATGAAACTCACCCGCCACCCCGCCAACCCCATCCTCAAGCCCAACCCCTTTAACGCCTGGGCTGTCATGCTTTACAGGCGGTCACGCGCGGGGCCTGTTCTCCTCACGCGGCTCGAAGCTGATCAGCAGCCGCGACCCGGTCGCCGCCGCCAGACGCTCCAGCGTCCGCAGCGAAGGGCGCACGCGCCCGCTTTCGAGCCGCGCGACCGCCGGCTGGGTAGTCCCCATCTTCCGCGCAAGCTCCTGCTGCGTGAGGCCTGCGCGGCTCCGCGCCTCGATCAAGGTGGAGGCCAGAGCAAACTCTTCCTCCAGAGCTTCATAGGCCTTCCGGTACTGCGGCTCGTTTATCCACTTCTTGTGCAGTTCCGCTATGCGCGCCATTACCACACCTCCATCATTACACTGACAAGGCTTCGCCCAACCATTTCGTGCGGGCCAGGGCCAGCGCTATCTCTCGCCGCGGCGTCTTCTGCGTTTTCTTGACGAAAACCCGCACGATGACCACGCGCTTGCCTACAGCCGTTACGTACAGCGCCCGCGCAATCCCGCTCCGGCCCGTCAGCCGCATCTCCCAGAGACGGCTCTCGAGATGCTTCACGTGCGGCTCGCCCACGCGCTCCAGGCCCTTCTCCTCGATGAGCCGGGCGACCCGCGCCAGCCTCGCCCGCATATCCTCGGGCAAGGCCTCGACCTCCGCGTCAACGACTTCGTTCAGGGTCTCGACCGTCCAGCCCATATCCCACTATACCAAAAACGATATAATTCGGGCAGGGGGCGTCACCAGATCGAAACGGTTGCTGCTCCAACAACTGTCCTGCTCAAACAGGCCGGTTTACGCGCACCCGTCACCTTGCCGCTCCTCAAGCCGCCACCGGCTCGGCGTCCGACGCGCAAGGGAGCGAATGTCTTACCCCTTTGCCCCCGTGGCGCTCAATCGTCCGCCGCTACCTGCCCCGGCCCTTGATACTGCAGCTCGTAGAGCTTGCGGTAGTAGCCGTCCTGCTTGAGCAGCTCGAAGTGGTTGCCCGACTCGATCAGCCTCCCCTTGCGCATCACCATGATCCGGTTAACGTCCTGAATGGTGGAGAGCCGGTGCGCGATGATGATGCTGGTGCGGCCTTGCAGCAGCTTTTTGAGGGCGTCCTGGATCAGCTCTTCGGTCTCGGTATCGACGTTGGCGGTGGCTTCGTCTAAAACCAGCAGGATGTCGGGGTTCTGCACCAGCGCTCGAGCAAAGGCAAGTAATTGCTTTTGGCCGGTCGAGAAGCCCGCGCCGCGCTCGAGCACCGGCGTATGGTAGCCCTGCGGCAGGCGGGCGATAAAATCGTGGGCGTTGACGAACTTGGCCGCTTCGATGACGCGCTCGAGCACGATGTCGGGGTTATTCAGGGTGATATTGCTTAGTACCGTGCCGCTGAACAGGAAGGGATCTTGCAGGACGATGCCGATATGGCGCCGCAGCTCTTGCTGGGGGTAGTCGCGCACATCGCGCCCGTCGATCTTTATTGCCCCCTGTTGCACGTCGTAAAAGCGGCTAATTAAGCTGATGATGGTAGTCTTACCCGCGCCGGTGTGGCCCACGAAGGCTACCGACTCGCCCGGCGCGACCGTGAAACTCACCTCTCTTAGCACCCACTCAGGCGTCGTGCTCGCTGCACCCGAACCCTCCTGGTAAGCGAACCAGACCCTGTCAAAGCTGACTTCGCCCCTAAGGCCGCCCTTAAAGCTGATCGGCGCAGGCTTGTCGGCGACCTTCTCCGGCGTGTCGAGCAGGCCAAAGATCCGCTCGGAGGAGGCCATGGCCGCCTGCATGATGTTGTACTTTTCACTCAGATCCTGGAGCGGCCTAAAAAACATCCCGGCGTAGAACATAAACGAGGTCAGCACGCCAACGGTAACCGTACCCCCGCCGAGGATCTGGCTAGCCCCGTAAAAGAGGATCAGCGCAGTGGCGATGGCCCCGGTGAACTGCACCGCCGGGAAGAACAGGCTAAACCAGCGGATCTGTTCGATATAGGCATCGAGCAGGCCCAGGTTGATCTGATCAAAGTGCTGCTGGTTTTTGGCCTCACGGTTGAATAGCTGGACGGTTTTCATCCCCGAGAGGTTCTCCTGCAAATAAGTGTTTGATTTGGAGACCCGCAGCCGCACTGCGCGGTAGGCGTCGCGGATGCGGGCGCGCAGGAAGTTAAGCGTGATAAACAAGGGCGGCATCACCGCTAAGGTGACTAGGGCTAGCTGCCAGTCGATGATAAACATGTAAACGAGCAGCCCTACCATCAGGCCGATATCGGCAATCAGCCCCACGATGCCATCGGTCATCATCGTCTGGATGGCGTCGACATCGCTGGTGACGCGGGTCATCAGGCGGCCGACCGGCGTGCGGTCGAAAAAGCCCAGGTGCAGGCGCTGGATCTTGGCAAATAACTCCTTGCGGATGTCGTAAATCAGCTTCTGTCCCAGCCAGGAGATCAGGTAGGTATAGCTGTAGCGCAGGATGAAATTTATCAGCCTGATGCCGAGGTAGATCAGGACGATGACCCACAGGCCGTCAAAGCGCTCTTCGGGAGTAAGGCCGAGGTAGGGCCCTACCGGGTTGATGTACCTATCGATGCTGAGCTGCATGAGATAGGGGAAGATGGGCACTAGCGCCGAGTAGATCAGCAGCAGGCCCACCGCTAACCAGACGTAGCGCGCATACGGCCTAAGGTAGACTAGGAGCCGCTTGGTGATATCGATATCGAAGGCTTTTTTGAACGCCTCGCCGTCTTCATCGAACTGCCCCTCAAAGCGCAGCGCTTTAGCCCGCTGTCGGCGCAGCCGTTTAGCTTCGCGTTTGGCCTCTTCAACGCTGTAGCTCATTTTCCTCCAAGGACGCCTCGAGCTGCTGGCGGCGGTCCATGTCGGCGTACCAACCGCCTTGGGCTACCAGCTCCTGGTGGCTCCCTTGCTCGATAATCCGGCCTTGCTCGAGCACCAGGATGCGGTCGGTGTGTACAAAGGCCGAGATGCGGTGGCCCACGATGATCGTGGTGCGCCCCTGGGTCACCTTACCCAAGCCTTGCAAGATGCGCGCCTCGGTCTGGGTATCAACGGCGCTGAGCGCGTCGTCCAGGATAAGAATGGCGGGGTCGCGGATGATGGCCCTGGCCATGGCGGTGCGCTGGCGCTGGCCGCCCGAGAGCGTGACGCCGCGTTCGCCCAGAGTGGTGTCGTAACCCGCCGGGAAATCCTCGACGTCATCGGCGAGCTGCACTAACTCGGCGACTTCTTTGACGCGCTGCCGAAGGCGCTCAGGATCGTCGCTTTCGAGGCCGTAGGCGATGTTCTCGGCAACGGTGTCCGAGAACAGGAAGGGCTCTTGTGGGACCATGCCGATGCTCCGCCGCAAGACCGCTAGCGGATAGCGCTTGAGGTCGATACCGTCGATGAGGATGCGGCCCGAGGTAGGTTCGATCAAGCGGGCGATGAGGTTGGTAAGCAGCGTCTTGCCGGCGCCGGTGCGCCCGGTGACGCCGATGCTCTCGCCAGCGCGGAGCTTAAACGAAACGTTATCAAGCGCCGTAAACTCGCCAAAGCGCAGGGTCACCTGCTGAAACTCAATAGCTCCCTTAATGCGCCGTAACAAAAAATCGGTCTGCTCGCTGTCGCGGATCTCCGGCACCTCGTCCAAGATCTCGCGCAGTCGCCCCCAGGAGGTGCGGCCCCGCTGCACCACGCTGGCGATCCAGCCCAAAGCGACCATCGGCCACTGGATCCCTTCAAAGAGCAGAATAAAGGCGATGAACTCACCAATCGACAGCTCGCTCCCTAGCCCTAGCATGTAACGCCCGCCCAGCAACAGCAAAAGGGAGATGGTCAGGCCAAAGAGCAGCTCCATCAGCGGAAACAGCGGCCCCTCGACACGGGTTAGCGCCAGATTGCGGCGGATGAACTCGTCATTGAGCCCGCGAAAGCGCTCAAGCTCGCGCTGCTCGATAGCGAAGCCCTTGACTACGCGGATGCCGGAGAAGTTTTCCTGGGCCATCGCGGAGATATCAGAAAACTGCTCCTGGACTTTTTCGTAGCGCTGGTGGATGATGCGCAGCAGCAAGAAGAAGCTAAGCGTAATAAGCGGGACGGTTAGCATCGTTAACAGGGTCAGGCTGACGTTGAGCAAAAACATCTGGATTAGGGTGAAGCCTAACAGCAGCGCAGTATTGATTCCCTGAAAGACGCCTACCCCGATCATCATCCTGACCGCGTTAAGATCTGCCGTTAGGCGGGCCATTAAGTCGCCTACCCGGTGAGTGTCGAAGTAGCGCGGACTAAGGCGAGTGAAATGCTCGAACAGGTCGCGCCGGATATCGAACTGGATCTCCCAACTGGCGTTGAGGATGTTGCGCCGGACCACCACCATAGCGGCGGCGCTAAAGCCTACCGCGGCCAGGATGCCGACCAGGTAGAGCCAGGGCATAGCGCCGCCCCTATTGATGGCATCGATAGTAGCCCCTACCAGGCGCGGGGCGAGGGTGGTGGTAAAACCCGAGACGACTAGCGCGGCGATGCCTAGCGCAAAGGGGAGGGGGTAGCGGCGCAGGTATTTGACAAGGTCGCGAATGTGGGTGGCGCCTCCTCGGCAGCTTGTTATGTTACCACGTCGGCGGTAGTGAGCAAACCCTCCTGGTCACAGACAGGTTTTTATCACGAAGCAGGCTGACGGCGGTCTTTGCCTTGCTGGCGTTGTTGCCCGTAGCGCGAGAGACCACGGGCAACTTCTCCCTGGCGATCTTTGACAGCTTCTATCGCGCCGGCTCGCTGGTCCTCGGCGGCGGCCACGTGGTGCTGCTGGTGGCTGGCTTGGCCGGACTGCTGTGCTGATAGGGCTCGAGCCGTCGGTCGGAGCAGAATTGAGAACAGCGCGGGGTGGAGATAATCCACCCACGCGCTGGCCTTGACTCTTAAAAATTAGCGGTCATCGTCATCATCATCGTCGTCATCATTATCGTCATCATTATCGTCGTCATCGTCGTCTTCATCGTCTTCATCGTCGTCATCTTCATCGTCGTAATCATCTTCATCGTAGTAGTCGTCGTAGTCATCATCACGCCAGTCATCATCACGCCGGTCATCGTCGCGGCCACGGCCTGAGCGGTCATCGTCGGGCAAGCGCTCTTCGCGCCAGACCTCAAACACGAAGCCAGGCATCTGCAAGGTGTCGCGCAGGGAGATTAGCTCTGTGCCGCTGATTAACAGAATGTCATTAGTTTCAGTGACCGCTACTTCGAACGATACTTTGGTGCCGTCGCGCTGGGTAATGGTCATAGTGGCAAAGCCGTTAAAGCCTTGCAGCAGGTCGAGATCAAAGTTGTCGTAGACCAACTTGCCAAGGGCCACCACGCGGCCGGTGTCGTCTGTGAGCTCTACCTGCCCAAAGGGTAGCTCGAGCGCGAAGGCTAGGCTTAGCAGGCTGATCAGGGCTACGGTTAAAAGCTTGTTCATGGTTAACCTCCACGAGCAGCATGCAGCCCTTAGCTTAAGGCCAGCTTAACGGCGGTCAGTAGCCGTGTTGCGGATCGACCTGGTTGCGCGCCTCGCCGCGTGCCAGGGCGTTGAGGGTGGCGGCGATGTCTTGCAGCAGGGCCGCAGTCTCCCCATGGACGGCGTTGGTGCGGTGAGGGCTCAGCACCACGTTAGGGAGTTCATGCAGCGGAGCATCAGCCGGGAAGGTGTGGCTGCGAGCCGCCTCATTCTCAGGGTAGCGCCACCAGACATCTAGCCCGGCAGCGGCCAGCGTACCGTCGGTCAGGGCTGCGTATAGGGCGTGCTGGTCGATCACCGGCCCGCGCCCGACGTTGACCAAGAGACTGCCGGGCTTGATAGCAGCAAAGGCCTTGGCATCCAGCAGCCCTTCGGTAGCCGGGGTGTGCGGCAGGCTGACTACTACCGCGTCGGCGCTAGCTAGCGCCTCATGGAGCTGTGGCGGTGTAAAGACTTCCTCCAGCCAGGCATCCGGGGAGGTAGCATTGCGCTTTAGCGCCGTCAGCTTCAGGCCCAGGCCGCGCAGCAGCCGGGCGGCCGCCTGGCCGATAGCGCCGTAGCCGAGCAAGAGGCAGGTCTGGCCGGGCAGGTAGAGCGAGGTGAAAGCCTGGTCGTACCTGGGTCCCCAGTCGCCGCGGCGCAGCGCCTGGTCGGCCTCGACTAGGCGGCAGGCGCAGGCTAAGAGCAGCGCCACGGCGTGGTAGGCCACGAAAGCGGCGTTGTAGTGTGAGTTATAGAGGCGCAGATGGGGGCGCTTAAGCACCCCTTCCCGGACTTCGGGCGGGATGCCGGCCCAGGGCACCAGCAGGTGCTTCAGGTGCGGGGCATCGAGCATCGCCTCGGTGGGTTGGCCGTCGATCAGCAGGTCGATGTCATTGAGGTAAGGACTGAGCTTGTCGCGGTCAGACTCGACTAGTAGCGTAATATCAGGGCTCAGCAGCGGGATGAGGTTGTGAGCGTGAGCGGCGTTAAAGCGGCTAGACCAGAGCACGGTAAGCGGCATGGCTTAAGTATAGACCCTCGGGTTTCTATCATGAAGGTAGCATTGGCCTGTACGCAACAACCCAACCCCCTCCCGCACCCTAGGGGAGGGCCGGGGTGGGGGTTTCTAAGGGTCGGGGTCGTTCATGTGATAGACCCCTGCCTAGGCTGTGACCAAGGCGCAGTAAGATGAGGCGTGAGCCGGCGACTCATCAGAAAGGCGGTAAGCCATGGGCATCTTTGAACGCATCGGCCTGATCATCCGCTCGAATATCAACGACCTGCTGACCCGGGCGGAGGATCCTGAGAAGATCATCAATCAGACGATTATGGACATGCACCAGGCCCAGTATGAGGCTCGCATGGAAGTGGCGCAGGCTATCGCCGAGGGGAAGAAGCTCGAGCGTGACTACCAAGCCAACCAGCGGGAGGCCCAGAACTGGCTCGACAAGGCTGAGCAGGCCATTAAGGCCGGCCGTGAGGACTTAGCCCGCGAGGCGCTGCGGCGCAAGAAGGCAGCCGAGGACTTGGCTGGCGGCCTCAAGGAGCAGCTTGATGCTCACAACGTCATGGTGGAGCGGCTAAAGACGCAGTTGCGTGCGCTGGACGCTAAGATCGGCGAAGCGGAGCGCAAGCGCCAGCTGCTTATCGCCCGTCAAAAGCGAGCCCAGGCTCAGGAGACGGTAAGCGCGGCTATGTCCAAGACCGACACTCACAAGGCGTTTGCGGCCTTTGAGCGGATGGAGTCCAAGGTCACCCAGCGCGAGGATCGCCTGGCCGCTGAAGCCGAACTGGCAGCCGACCTCAGCCTTGATGATGACTTTGCCGCGCTCGGAGCGGATAACGAAGTCGAAGACGAGCTAGCGGCGCTCAAGGCCAAGCTTGGCGCCTCGGAGGGCTAAGCCGATAGGTGTTTGAACTTGCTCTGATCCTGCTCGCTATCTTGGGGCTGGGCGTATGGGGGATTATCTCCGGCATCCGCCTCAGCCGGCGTCAGCCCGCTAAGGCCCCAGTGAGCGCGCAGGCGCTCTCGTCGCTAGCCCAGCCTTTTCGCCGCCTGCTCGGCGAAGCGGTTGAGATCGAGCGTGAGATAACGCGGCGCACCGCCTCCGCTCCCAAGCCGGTGCAGCGCAGCCTAACCGACCTGGTGCTGCGCCTCCGCCGCCTGGTAGAACGCGCTCTGCCGCGAGCGCGGCACGGCACCGAGCTAGCGGGCTATCTACTGCGGCTTGATCAGGGCGAGCCGCAGTACCAACAGACTGAGCAGACCATCAAGGAGATCGAACGGGAGCTGACCGAGTTTGTGGCGGTGCTCAAAGGGTTGCGCGGCAAGGTCTATCAGATCCTGACCGACGCCTCTAATCTTTCAGACCAGGGGTTAATGCGCGATCTGGATGAGGCAGTGCTGGAAGTCACGGCGCTGGAAGAGGCCTTTGCCGAGCTGAGAGCGGAACAGCGCTAACCTACCGCGGTCTTTGCACGAAGAGTCAGGCAATAGCCTCAGTGTGGGCTAGGGATGTCGCTTGGAGAATGGTTTGGATGACTTGAGCGACGCCTTAACCGTCGGCTTTTAGCGGTCAGGCCCTGCTGTAGCTGATACTCCTGATGTCGCTGTTGGTGACCGAGTTCTTCTGGTTCGTGACCATCTTTTGGGGCGATCCGGCGATCACCCTGGTCCCTGTTACGGTTGGTGGCGCTCGGAGCCGCTATCGAACTGCGCCGGTGTGGCCTCTGGCGCCTCGATCGGCAACACAGGTTCGAGATAAGCCGGGCGCTTGAGCAGGTACTCTTCTAGCAGCACCTTGGCGAGCGCTACCAGGGGGATGGCTAGCAGCACCCCGAGGATGCCGAGCAGCCCAACTCCGACCAGGATAGCGATAATCACCGTCACCGGGTGAATGTTGGTGGTCTTGCCAAAGACCAGCGGGCTGTAGAGGTGCGTATCGAGCTGATTAGCGATCACGAATACCGCTAGCGCGCCCAGCGCCGACCAGGGGCTGACGGTTAAGCCCAGCAGCACCGCCGGCACGGTGCCGACGATCGGCCCCAGGTACGGGACGATGTTGAAGAGGGCGGCAAAAAAGCTGATCGACAGGGCCAGCGGCACCTGTGCTAAGCTCAGCCCGACGTAGAAGGTCAGGCCCATCAACAAGACGATCAGCAGTTGGCCGCGCAAAAACCCCCCCACTACCCGGCCCGTCTTGCTCAGCACATCCCGAGTGACCGGCCGCCAGCGCACGGGCACGTAGCGCATAAACGCAGCACTAAACTTCGGGAAATCGTAAAGGAAGTAGGCGCTGACCAACAAGATGAAAACTACCGCCACGCCGCCGGCGACGACCCCGGCTACACCGGCAAAGAGAAGGTCGCCTCCCTCGGCCAGCAGCCGTTGCAGCAGCTCGCGCAGGAGGGTGGCAGCCTGAGCGAAGAAGTCAGCGAGCATCTGCTGACCGACGGTGATAATCGGGAGCACCGCCTCAACACCATTTTCCGCCGGTTCGACCTCGGCCCCTAAGCGCTCGAGCAGACCGGTCGGCAGCTCCTGGAGCCAGGTTATCGCGTCGATCAGCTGGGGGGTCAGGGTGTTGATAGCAGCCGGCAGCAAGCGGGCAAACTCGCCCATCTGGGCGATTACTTGCCCGGTCAGGAACGAGCCCACCACAAAGAGCTGCAACAGCAACAGATAGACCAGTACCACCGCCAGAGGGCGCCCGAGGCGCAACCGCTGTAGCAGACCCACCAGCGGATTGAGGATATAGGCGATGATATAGCCTATCAGCGCCACAGTGAGCGCAAAGCCGTAGGCGTGGCGGAGCTGCCACAATACCACTATCAACAAGGCGCCCAGGATGGAATAGCTACCGACCCTCACCCATGGGTTGCGCCAAACCACTGCTAGGGCGGTTTCACGATCAGCCATCACGGCCCCACGAATAGCAGCGCGGCGTGCAAGCGCATAGTATCTGCGTCCACACCTGACCCGAAATAGTTGCCGTCTTGCCAGACCTCATAGTGTAACCTCGCTCCGGTCAGAGTACCCCTTACCCCGCCGTCGGTGCCAGAGTTGCCTACATAGCCGATGACCTGCCCCCGATAGACGCGTTGGCCGCTACCGAGCCCTTCACGCACTCTTGAGAGGTGCCCGTAGCGCAGAAGCCGCCCGTCGTCGAGCTGAAGCCAGAGCTGGCGCCCGCGCAGGCGGTCGAGCTCCTCCTCGGTGGCGCCGCGCTGGCCGACCTCTTGAATCAGTGCTTGCCAAGCCTCAGGGCTCAGCTCGCTGTAGTCGTGGTCGACCCGGATTAGCACGCCGTCTCCTGAGGCGATCACTGGCGTTCCGTGGGGGATAGGGATACCGGCATCTTGATCGGTAAAGGTAAACCCCTGGCTGACTCCGAGGCGAAATTCACGAGGTGCGCCCGGCCAGTAGCGGGGGTCTTGCGGGAGGCGGGCGCCGACGATCGGGAACCACAACCCGGCCGGGGCCGTTACCTGGGGCGCATCGACCAGCTCGAGCTGAACGCGGCGCAGCTCGCGGACCTCGGCATGGCTGCGCAGCAGCGAGGCGGTAATCGCTACGCTATAGAAGAGCAGCCCGGCCAATACGTACCAGCCCGGTTTGAGCCTGCGTAGCTGCGGCCAGATGCTCACCTCTTCAGCGTATCACGTTACGGCATACGCCCTCAGAATTGAGCTAACGTGCCAGGCACAACAACCGACTCCGCCGAACTGTAATTACGGGGCAAACCGCGCTACCAGCTTCTCGTAGTCGGCCACACGCGCTGCCGCGATGCTTAAGCTCCCCCGCCAGAAGGCGACATCTTCGATATCGATGCCAAAGCGCCGGGCCAGGGTTGCGGCGTCGTCTAGGCCGGTGCAGGACAGTAGATGGTCGTAGCGCTCGGCAAAACCCTCGGGCTTGGCCTGATACTGAGCGTAAAGCCCCAACCCAAAAAGGTAGCCGAAGGTGTAGGGGTAGTTGTAAAAGCCTTGACCGGTGCTGTAGTAGTGACTCTTACGGGCCCACATCAAGGGGTGGTGCTTGCTTAGCGCCTCGCCGTAAGTGGCCTGCTGGGCCTCCTGCATTAGCTGCTTCAGCTCGTTCTGGCTCAGCTCGCGCTGATGGCGCTGGTCAAACACCCCTTGCTCGAACAGAAAGCGCGAGTGGATGTCGATAACTAGCTGGGTGCTACCGTGCAGGTCTTGCTCGAGGATGGCGAGCCGTTCGGTTTCGTCGGCTTTGGCTAGCGCCGCGTTGACCATGATGGTCTCACAGAAGATGCTGGCGGTTTCGGCCAGTGTCATGGGGGTATCGCTCTGGAGAGGGGTGCGCTCGGCCTCAAAGAGGCAGTGGTTGTGGTAGGCGTGGCCTAGTTCGTGTGCCAGGGTAAAGAGATCGTCCAGGGTACCGCCAAAGTTGAGCAGCACCCGCGACTCCTTAACGCCGGGAACGTCCATGCAGAACGCGCCGTTGGTCTTGCCCTTGCGGGGCGGCACGTCGCACCAGCCTTCAGCGAAAGTTCGCTGGGCAAAGGCGGCCAGTTTCTCGGAGTAGCCGGCGAAGGCGGTTAATACCAATGCCTGGGCTTCGTCCCAGCTATAGCGGCGCGGCGCGCCGACACTTACCGGCGCGGTCAGGTCGTACCAGGGGAGGGTGTCTTTACCGAGAAAGCGCGCCTTGGCCTTGAGGTAGCGCCGGAATACCGGGAACTGTTCGCTACAGGCCTGCTGCATGGCACCAAGGGCGGCGCGGCTGATCGCGCTGTCAAAGAGCGCTTCGTCTAGCGCGCTAGGCCAGCCCCGGCGGCGGGTCAGTTCGTTGACTTCGCCCTTGATGCTATTGATGGCTGCGGCATAGGACACGGCGTTGCGCTCCAAGAGCGCTATTTCGGCCCCAAAGGCCGCTTCGCGCACGGCGCTGGACTCATCCTGCTGAAGGATCTCCAGCTCGCTCAAGGTTACTTCGGCCTCCTCTCGGCCAGGAAGGCTAAGCCGCGCGGTGTGGCGGCTGACCAGATCTTGCTGCAATTTGCTCCAGGCGCTCCCCGCTACTGGCTCTAGGGCGGAGGCCAGCGCCTCAGCATCGTCGCTCATGAGGTGCTGGGCCATAACCTGGCTGCGCCGCAAGAAGTAGGCGTGGGCGCGGGCCAGCTCAGACTCGGCCAGCAGCGTTTCCAGCGGCTGTGCGCCGAGCCAGGCCAGGAAGCGTTTGTGGAGCGCGCTTAGCGTGCTGGTTAAGGGTTGCAGCTCCGAGTAGAGGGCCTGCGCCTGGTCGTTGAAGGCGTCGGTGCTGATAAAGCCGTAAAGGTAGGCGCCGATATCGGTGGCGGTGGTGTAGAGCGCATTGAAGCGCTCTAACAGTGTCTCGAACAGCTCGACTTCAGCGCCGGACGGCTCGCGCTGGCTGTAGATCTGCCGCTCGTCCATGAGCGCCTCAAGGGTTGTTAGGTCGCGCTTAAAGCGCTCTTGCGCCTCACGGAAGGCGGGGCTGTCTAGACCGGGGAAGATGCTCTCAAGCTGCCAGTGGGGGAGGGTTTGGATCATGACTGCCTCTCTTGTTGCAGAGTGCAACGGTATGTGAGAGCCAGTCTAGCAATAACTCATCAGGAGTTTCTGAACCAGCCCAAGCCCGGACTCCTAGCAGGCGTCTGGTTTGATCCTGCGGGTGCTCGCAGGACTACGAATCGTTGTCCAGGGCCATGATACCTGCGCTTAGCCGACTCAGTATTGAAAACCGCTGTCAGTTATCCTCACGGTAGCGAAAATAGTCGAAATCGGCGTGTTGGCGCGTGCCGCTCAGGTCTTGCGCACAGAGCGCGATGAAGGTGCCGGTGAAGCTGAGCCCCGAGCAGTAGTCGTCCGAGAGCTTGCCAGCCTCAAAGCGCGGGCCGATCTCCTGCCAGGCGCCAGGCTCAGTGGCGTAGGTAAACCGGAAGGTCTCGCGCTCGAAGATGACTTTGAGGTAGACCCGCACAGCGCCTTCAATGCCGAGGTCTGATTTAAGCGCCTCGCTATACTTGCCGTTATCGCACACCAGGATATTGAGGCTCTTGCCGAGCGTTTCGTCGCGGCTGACCCGCAGATACACCCAGTTGCGAGTGTTGTAGTAGGCGGCTAGTCCGGCTAAGTGCTGAAAGTGCTCCGGCTCGAACTCAAGGCAGGTCTCGGCTTCGGCATGGTGCGCCTGCAAGCGCCGCCCAACCAGGCTCTGGCGGTGGCGAGAAAGGAACGATTCGCGACCGTAGAGCCGCAAATAGCCGGGGCGCTTGGTGAGCGAGAGCCAGCTCTCATCGAACGGGCTGCGGACCGTCTGCCAGTGAAGGCCTAAGGTCGGTTCGTCGAAGTCGTCGCGTTCATGGTCCGGCTGGAACGGGTGCGCTGGAAGGTCAGGGGCGGGGACTTCTACGTGCGGAGCGTTGCCGCCGCCAGCTAGGCGCGGCCAGTCACCATCATTCCACTCGAGCTTTTGCAGCGCTGTTTCACGGCCTAGATTGCAGCGCCCCAAAGGCTCCAAGGGCCGCCCGCAGAGGTGGGCTAAGTACCACTCTCCGCTCTGCGTCTGCACTAGGCTCCCGTGCCCGGCCTTTTGCAGCGCCAGCTCTGGCCTACCGTGCGCGGTTAGCAGCGGATTGTCGGGGTGAACTTCATAGGGCCCGGTGATAGTGCGTGAACGCGCAATGGTGACAGCGTGCTGGTAGGTGGTGCCGCCCTCAGCGGTGACCAGGTAGTAGTAACCGTCCTTTTTATAGAGGTGCGGGCCCTCGGTAACGCGGATCGGAGTCCCCGTGAAGATATTGGTTACCGGGCCGACCAGCTTCTGTGTCGCAGGATCGAGCTCTTGCAGTAGGATGCCGGCAAAGGGGTTTTTCCCTTGGCGATGATCCCAGACCATGTTTAAGAACCACTTGCGCCCGTCCGTGTCATGAAACAACGAAGGGTCAAAGCCGCTCGAGTTGAGGTGGATCGGCTCCGACCACGGCCCGAGGATGCCAGGGGCGGTGACTAGGTAGTTGTGGGTGTCCTTGAAGGCTTCGCCGACGCCCCAGGTCTTGACGTCGGTGTAGATCAAGTAAAAGAGCCCGTTGTGGTAGCTAAGCTGTGGTGCCCAGATGCCGCCCGAGTCAGGGTTGCCGAGCATATCGAGCTGGCTGGCCCGGCTGAGCGGGCGCGTCAGCAGCCGCCAGTGCACCAGGTCTTTGGAGTGATGAATCTGCACGCCCGGAAACCACTCAAAGGTCGAGGTGGCGATATAGTAATCGTCACCTACGCGCAGGATCGAAGGGTCGGGGTTGAAGCCGCGCAAGATGGGGTTTTCGATCAATCTCTGAGGCTTAGCCATGTGGAACTCCTAGGGAAATCAGTAGTCAAGTATTCAAGTAGGGGCGAACCCTTCGGGCTGAGGCCCTCAGGGCGAAGCCTTGGACGGCTACGCCGCTATCGCACTATCGCATTATCACATTATCGCATTATCGCATTATCGCTCTCACTTCGCTCGGGCCTCACTTTGCTCGGGCCTCACTTCGTTCGGGCCGGCGCTTCGCTGACGTTCGCCCTGTTCGCATTCCTGATGGCGAAAGAACGTTCATGGGCAATTCCTAAGGGAGTCCCAGAATGCCGGATCCTTCAAGGGACGGTGACCCGCACCCCCACACCCTCGACGTGAAGAGTGTACACCCCTGGTAGCACAGTTGGAGCGGTGTCGCTTAGGACATCTCCGAGGACGACCGACAGGCGTTTTAGCGGGATATTGATCGTTAGCCTTTGGCGCTCGCCAGGGTTTAGCGTCACCCGCGTAAAGCCGACCAGCTGACGCACGGGCGCCATAACTGGCAGGGGCGGGCGCTCCAGAAAGACCGGCACCACCTTGCTCCCGGAGCGCTCCCCGGTATTAGCCACCTCGAAGTGGAGGGCGATGGCGCCGCTCGTTAGTTCGGCCTCGACTCTGCCCAGTGTGAACCTGGTGTAGCTCAGGCCGTGGCCGAAGGGGAGGAGCGGCTCAGGTGTCTGAGGGCCGGGGAGGGCGTCGTAGGTTAGCGGGAGCTGCCCGACACTGCGCGGCCAGGCAAAGGGCAATCTGCCTGCGGGATTATGGGTGCCGTAGAGCACATCTGCCACCGCTGTGCCCCCTTCGCTGCCCGGCAGGTAGGCCATCACCACGGCGTTGGCTGCTTGCCAAAAATCCTCGGGGAACACTAGTGGCCGGCCGGCGAAGAGCACCACTACGACCGGGGTGCCGCTAGCGGCAGCGGTGCGTACTAGCGTTAGCTGCTCAGCAGGCAGCGCCAGCGAGGTGCTGTCGCCATAACCTTCGGCATAAGGCGCCTCACCTAGCACCACTACTACGACGTCGGCCTCGTCAGCCGCGGCACGTACCGCCGCCGTGTCGCGGGTGTCCTGAAGGTGCTTTACCGTCACACCCTCGGCGGCGCTAGCCTGAAGACCCTGCACCACGGTCACTCCCGGCGGCATCTCCGCGCGGCTTTCGATTCCCTGCCAACCGATCGTCCAGCCGCCCATCTGCATGGCAAGGTCAGCAGCGGCCGGTCCCATGACCAGGATGGTAGCAGGGCTCTCTAGCGGCAGCGTGCCGTCGTTCTCAAGGAGGGTAATGGAGGCGGCCGCAGCGCGGCGTGCCAGGTCACGATCTACTTCGACAATCCCGGTAGCTTCGGCTGCTGTGGTGAAGGGGTCTTCGAACAGGCCGAGGGTCATCTTGAGGGTCAGGATGCGCGTTACTGCCTCGTCGATGCGCGCCTCTGTGACAACGCCGTCCTCTACTAGCTCAATCAAGGTGCGCGTGAAACTGTCCGCGTCATGAGGCACCATGTACATATCGACTCCGGCGTTGATACTCATGGCTACGGCATCAGCAAAGGTTGCCGCTACCCGGTGCACGGTGACGAGCTTCTCGATATCGTTCCAGTCGGAGACCACTACCCCGGTAAAGCCTAGCTCGCCACGCAGCACCTCGGTCAGCAGATAGTGCGAAGCGTGGACCGGCACGGCATTGACCGAGCCGCTGTTGGCCATGACCGTCAGGGCCCCGGCTTGGATACCGGCTGCAAAAGGCGGTAGGTGAGTATCGCGGAGGGTTCGCGGGGGGATGAAGGTTGGGGCGCGGTCTAGTCCGGTGCTAGCCTGCCCGTAGCCGATAAAGTGCTTCACCGTAGCGGCGATGCGCCCTTCTGCTTGCAGACCGCGCACGCTGGCGGCTACTAGCTCGCTGGCTAGCAGCGGGTCTTCGCCAAAGGTCTCATAGAAACGCCCCCAGCGTGGGTCGCGGCCCAGGTCTGCTACCGGAGCGAAGTTCCAGTGGATGCCGGTAGCGCGCACATCGCGGGCGGTACGGACGGCTATCTCCTCGACTAGGGCAGGGTCCCAGGCCGCCGCCAAGCCGATGTTGTGCGGGTAGATAGTGGCGCCCACCACGTTGTTGTGGCCGTGCACCGCGTCGGTGCCATAGATGAGAGGGATGCCGAGCCGGGAGTCGAGGGCGTAGCGCTGTAGCGTATTGGTAAACTCTGCCCACGCCGCCGGATGGTTAGGAACCGGCGCGGCGCCGCCACCGGAGAGGAGCGAGCCCACGTGGTTATCAATCAGGATGCGCCTAAGCCAATACTCGTTCAGCGGCCCCCGGTCCCACTCGCCCCTACCCATCAGGCGCGTGACGTTCACCTGCGTCATCTGGCCGACTTTCTCTGCCAGCGTCATGCGGCCCAGCAGATCGGCAACCCGCGCCGCTAGCGGTTGGGTAGGGTCTTGGTAAGGCAGCGGTTGCGCCCAGGCGTAGGTCAAAACCAGCCACACCATGACACAGGTAGATATAACAGCCATATTTCTCCTCTTCGCTACCTTGCTAGGTACTCCCTGAGCCACTGCAAGGCGGGTCGCTCCTCACCCAGCCAGTCGATAAGGAAAGCGTTGGGCCGCCAGATCTCACCGGCCTTGTAGCCCCATAAGGTCACCCCGGCTATGGCCGGATGCTCCCAGAAGATAGGGAAGAGGCTCTGGTAGAGCTGAAGTTGGAGACTATCATCGGCGGTATTCAGGCACAGCTCAGAGATGTAGATAGGAAGCCCAAGCTCAGCCAAGGTCTCGAGGTTTCGTGCGATCACGGCAGGGTCGGCGCGCTCGAGCCCGTGACCTTGTTCCGCTATGCCGTCGATCAGCCCGCGTTCCTGCAAGAGCCGAGCTAGCTCCATGTAACGCGCCAGGTTATCGACGCAGCAGAGGATATTAAACTCATTAAGCAGCAAGCGGGCATTGGGAAAGTGCTTGCGGGCCTGCTCAAAAGACCAGATCACCCAGTCCCAGCCGGTTTCGCCGGCGCCACCCAGGGCCTCCTGATAGGACGGCGGGTGATGCAAGGGTTCGTTGACCACATCGATCATGGCCACATCCGGATAGCGCTCAGCAACCGCCCGAAACCACTCCTCAACCTCCGCGCGCTGCTCCTCGGGTGGGAGGGCCGCTACCCAGCGGGGTTCCTGCTGGCCCCAGACTAAGGTGTGAAACTTGACCGGCATGCCGTGCGCCCTGCCATAGTCGAAGATGCGGTCAAGCACCACCCACACCTTGGTGTCGCGTTGCGCCTCGACCGAACCCCACTTGCCCGCGTCTTCCGGCGTGATCTGGTTCCAGTAATAGATGAACTCCTCATCGAGTGCAGCGGTCTTGATATTGCCCAAGAACTTCTCATGTCCTGCTGCTAACTGAGCCTGCCCCAGTGTGGCAAGCGCCAGCAAGGCGATAAACACCAGTTTTTTCATGACTTCACCCGATGCGTGGCAATCAGCTCGGCATACCATTTCGCGCTGCTCTTTAGGATGCGCCGCTGGGTAGGGTAGTCCACGTAGATAAGCCCAAAGCGCTTGCTGTAGCCCTTGGCCCACTCGAAGTTGTCCAGCAGGCTCCAGGCGTAGTAACCCTTGACGTTGGCGCCGGCCTCGAGCGCTTCATGCACGGCGGCGAGGTGGCGCTCTAGGTAACGGACGCGCTCGGGGTCGTGGACAGTGCCATCCACGAAGTTATCAGCGTAGGCGGCACCGTTTTCGGTGACGTACATGGGCACGCCGTAGTCGCGCTGGAGCCTCAGCAGCAGGTCGCGTAGCCCCTGCGGGAAGACCTCCCAGCCCATGGCGGTCCGCTCGACGTTGCCGGGGTCGCCGCCAAAGCTGACGCGGGTGTAGTAGTTGACCCCCAAGAAGTCGATAGGCGCAGCGATTTGTGCCATGTCACCGTCATCAACCTTGGGGACTAGTTCGCCATAGAGCTCCCAGATATCCTCAGGGTAGCGCCCCTTAAAGAGCGGGTCGGCGAACCAGCGGTTGAAGGTGCCGTCCATCAGGGTAGCGGTCTGCCGCGCCTCTATGCTGTCGTCGAGGGCGTAGCTCGGCGTGAAGTTGAGCACGATGCCGTGCTGAGCCTTGGGCGCGTTTTCGCGCAGTACCGGCATGGCTAGCCCGTGGGCAAGCAGCACGTGATGGGCGACTTGTAGGGCGAGGCGGCGATCGTTAAACCCAGGGGCATGCTCGCCAATTTCGTGGCTTAAGATGGCGATGCACCAGGGCTCGTTGAAGGTGGCGTAGAACTTAACCCGGTCGCCTAGGCGTCGGCTGACCGCGTCAGCGTAGGCGACAAAGGTCTGGGCGGTGTCGCGACTTGCCCAGCCACCCTTGTCTTGCAGCGGCTGCGGCAGGTCCCAGTGATAAAGAGTAGCGTTGGGTTCGATGCCACGAGCTAGCAGTCCATCGACCAGCCGTTCGTAGAAGTCGAGCCCCTTGGCGTTGACGCGCCCGGTTCCTTGTGGCAATATGCGCGGCCAGGCCACTGAGAAACGGTAGCTCTGGATGCCGAGCTGCGACATCAGCTCGAGATCGTCAGCCCAGCGGTGGTAGTGGTCGCAGGCTACGTCGCCGGTATCGCCGTTATGGGTTTTGCCGGGGGTATGCGAAAAGGTGTCCCAGATGGAGGGACCACGACCATCTTTGCTGACCGCCCCTTCGATCTGATAGGCGGCGGTAGCTACGCCCCAGCGGAAGTCGGCGGGGAACAGGGTGTTCAAGGTATCTCCTTTATGGTGAGGGTATTTGGCGCTGCCAACAACACCGTGCCGTCAGAAAAGCGTACCGTGCGCGGCGTGTCGCTCGGATTAAATGCGAGGTAGGTGTGCGAGTCGCCGCGACCTAGCACCGCAAACTGGGGGGTGTCGGCGGTGATCGCTACCGGCGTGCCGTAGCGTGCTAGGCTACGCAGCCAGTGGTAGGTGCGCGCGCGGGTGTCGCCGAACTCCGGGCGGATCTCGCGGCTCCACAGCGCTAGCGCCGCTTTAGGATCGGCTAGTGCCAGGTAAGACAGGGCGATGTCGGGCCAGTAGTGTGGACGCTCGCGCCCGCCCGTCATATGCCGGTAGTTGCTGAGGACAAAGTCGGGGTCGCGCCCCAAGTAGAGCGAGGCGGCGGTAATCGGGAGGAAGTTGATCCCGTGGATCGCTTCAGGGTCTGGGGTCCACCAGGTCCGGTAGGCGCCGCCGTCACCCCAGAGGATGCCGATGGCGGTATGCGGGAACTCCGGCGGGAAGTTGCCGCCAGCAGCGAACCAGTACTCCCAGACGGCCGCCGTCTGGGTAGCGTAGAGATAGCTGCCTAGCTCTAGCAGCTCTGCGTCACCGACCGCCTCGGCCCAGCGGATTAGCCCGGCGGCAAAGTTAATCGCCTCAGATGACGACTCGAGATTGCTGCCGCGCCCGAACAGGCCGCTCCCCGAAGCCCAGCCGTGCCCCAGGTAGGGGTCGAGTGCGCGCAAGAAGGGGAACATCGGGTCGTTCCGGGAGCCCGCAGTGTTGCGGATCAGGAGTTCCACCATCGGCCCCCAGTCGGCTACCCAGGCCGGATCGCGCTCAGCGATGCTGGCGGCAGCCTGCAGAAAGTAGCCGTAGTGGAAGGCGTGGTCGTTTAGGCTCTGATCGAGCCCGTGCGAGGTGGGCGCCGCGATCAGCGCTCCCCAGTTGGCGTTGTAATAGAAGAGCGGCAGGCCGTCGTCAGGTGTAAACCAGAGCGCCAGCCGCTCTTTCATCGCTTCCAGCAGCGTGGTTGCTGCAGCGGTCTCCCCGAGCTGCTCGGCGATCGGTAAAAGGGCGGCCAGTCGGCCAAAGCTCTTGCCGTCAGCATAAGAATCGGGCCGCCGTATCTGCCCGAAGAACAGCGGAAAGAAGCTGCCGCGCTCCAGATACTCAGCCAGCAGCTCCCGCAACAGCGGGGCGGCCTCCTCATCCAGCGGCAACACCGGTAAGACGCCGGTATAGGGCAGGCGGATGGTGAAATGATTAGTTTCGGCTAGCTTCATCACCCCGCGCGGCGTTTGGTAGCGGAGGTCGGTCAGGGGCATGTCGGTATGCTTCCAGTGCAGCGGATAGAGCCCCATCAGCGCCCCGCCCGCTTCGCCCTGTGGGGTTT
Source organism: Truepera sp. (assembly GCA_018333895.1). GTDB lineage: Bacteria > Deinococcota > Deinococci > Deinococcales > Trueperaceae > JAGXSJ01. The sequence goes on along the minus strand of JAGXSJ010000139.1, from coordinate 147 downwards.
GGGTAGCGAGTGTAAAGGCGATTTCAACCACGCCCTCACCGGGCAGCCAGCGCCAGTCTACTCGCGAGTCGGTGGGTCGGTGAAAAGCGTAGGCGGCGAAGCGCTCTAGCAGCGCCTCGCTGGCTTCGGGCAGCGCGGCGACGCTCA